>JACREM010000052.1 GCA_016218215.1 Candidatus Gottesmanbacteria bacterium
CTTGGAAATTCATTCTCGACAAAGTGGCTTCCCTGGCAAAACGCGAGAGAAGAGAAAAAGATTGAACCAAATGTTAGTGAAACCAAAGTAACTGGGGTTTCACTATCACCCGACAGATATACTTTCCAAGTGAATTCAGCAAGGAGAGACACAATCATCGTTCATACTTCGTATTATCCCGGATGGAGAGTGTATGTCGACGAACGCAGTGAGGAGATCGATTATACTCATGGTGACATCCGATTTCCTGTATCAGGTGGGATTCACTCTATAGTTATGTCGCTTGAGAGTACTTCTGACCAGAAGATCGCGCATCTGATTTCATTTTTTTCTTTGTGCGTCTTGGTTGTATTGATTATAATAAGAAAGCGCATTGAGAAAGCGAATAAACTTAATTCCCCATGAATATAGCAATTGATACATCACCATTAACTAATCAACATAGTGATAGGGGAGTGGGGCAGTATACCAAAATACTTCTGGAAGTACTTGGAGAATATAGTCCGGATATCCATGTTCAGGAGATAAAAAAAAGCGTTTTGGTCGCACCAAACACGGACATCGTGCACTATCCGTATTTTGATCCGTTTTTCTTAACTCTTCCGTTTATAAAACGCTTTAAAACCATAGTAACGGTACATGATCTCACTCCGCTTGTATTTTCTACCCACTTCCCTCGGGGTATAAGGGGAGAGTTAAAGTGGCAGATCCAAAAAATGTCACTTCAGGGGGCAACGAGAATTATAACCGATTCGAATTCTTCGAAAAATGATATAGTACGGTTAATTAAAATTCCAAAAGATCGAATAGATGTCGTACGAATCGCACCATCGAAAATTTATACGCCCATGGCGGTGAGTCCGGCAAAAGCTTTGGTCCGTACGGTCAATCCAAAGATAAAAGATTTTATCCTGTACGTTGGGGATATTAATTGGAATAAAAATGTCGAAGGTATCGTCCGATCCTTTTCTCTCATAACAAAAAATAATGCGTCGGTAGATCTGGTGTTGGTCGGAAATGTGTTTAAGAAAACAGATTTTCTACGGGTGAAAAAATTATTAAACGTCATCTCTTCGCTACATCTGGAGAATCGCGTGATCCTGCCAGGATACATTGCTCCTGAGACGCTCCGTGCGTTCTATTCTCTTGCATTGTGTTTTGTGTTCCCTTCTTTTTACGAAGGCTATGGTTTACCTCCAATCGAAGCTATGTCCTGCGGATGTCCGGTCGTCTTTGGAAACAAAGGGAGTCTTCCTGAAATACATGGGAATGAGGTACTCGTAAATCCGTACTCCATCGAAAGTATCGCGATGGGGATAAAACAGACGATGGGAAGAGGAAGCGATGCTTCCATGGGAAAACATAGACGCATCGTCTGGGCCAAGACCTTTTCGGGAAAGCGAATGGCGGAAGAAACGAAAGCATCGTATGAAAAAGCATTGGAATAACATAGTATTTATCACACTTTCTTTTTCTGTTTGGCGGTTAGTCCTTTGGCTCATACAGATCGTTTCAGTCCAATTTCCGTATCGGGATTCATTTACTACGTCAATTCCATGGGGGAATTTTGACGGGGTGCATTACGTACTCATCGCAAAATCAGGGTATGAGAGTTTGCAGCATGCATTTTTTCCTCTGTATCCCATGCTGATCGGATTTATCTCCCGTGTACTGTCCATGGACATGGTGACGGTCGGCATCGTGCTATCGCATGTGAGCTTTTTTATAAGCCTCATATTCATATTTTTCATAGCTCAAAAAGAATTCTCTACTGGAGTAGCCCGATGGACGATCGTATTTTTACTCTGCTATCCTATGAGTTTTTATTTTGCATCCGTTTATACGGAGAGTATGTATCTTCTGTTTGCCTCAGCAACATTTTACGCGTTTTCAAAAAATATGTATTGGAGGTCGGCTTTCCTTGGGACACTTTCAAGTGCGACGCGGCTCTTTGGCATACTCATCCCGATATCTTTGCTTTTGGAGTTCGTAGCTACCAGAAAAATTTCAGGAAAATTGCTTGTTATTTGTTTTATCATGACTTTTGGCCTCATATGGTACCTCGGGTTTTTACAGATTCATACTGGAGATAGTTTCGCGTTTATGCATGAGCAACCGGTGTTTGGAGCCGGAAGATCCGGATCATCCATCATATTACTCCCGCAGGTCTTATATAGATATGCACGTATTATTTTCACAACGACACCCTATGCAATGCAATATTGGGTATCTGTCTTAGAAGTATTGAGTTTCGTATTTGCATCGGTTGTTTTATTTTTTGGATATATGAAGGGGATAAAAAATAGATACCAGTACTATTCCGTAGCTGTCCTTCTGTTGCCCACGCTCTCGGGAACTCTGTCTTCCATGCCCAGATACATAGTATCCGCATTCCCCGTATTTATAGTATTATCATTTTTATTGATAAAAAGACCTGTTGTCCGATATAGTGTCTTAACTGTATTTTTGGTATTACTCTTTGTATCAGCAAGCATGTTTTTGCGGGGTTGGTTTATCTCTTAAT
This sequence comes from Candidatus Gottesmanbacteria bacterium, assembly GCA_016218215.1. GTDB lineage: Bacteria > Patescibacteriota > Microgenomatia > UBA10105 > UBA927 > JACREM01. The sequence goes on from JACREM010000052.1 coordinate 2,525, forward strand.
GAAGATATGAAAACTGTATCCATCCTGATACCTATATATAATGAAGAGAAAACAATCTCTCAGACGATTGATCTGGTAGTAAAAACTCAAGTCCCCGGGTATAAGAAGCAGATTATCGTTATAAACGACGGTTCAACGGACGGTACACTTAAAAACCTAAATGGTTGGAAAGATTTTGTCGATATAATTACATACGAAAAGAATCAGGGAAAAGGTCATGCAATCATCGAAGGATTAAAAAATGCTACGGGAGACATCGTGCTCATACAGGATGCAGATCTTGAGTATAGTCCAAAGGACTACGGAACGCTTCTTGCTCCTTTTGAAGACCCGCGGGTGAGTGTCGTCTATGGTTCCCGCTTTCTTGGTGCACATCTGTCTACCATGTTTGTCTATGCGCTAGGAAATAAATTTGTCACATTTATCACGAATATATTGTTTAATACAAATATTACTGACATGGAAACAGGATATAAGGCATTTCGAAGAGATGCACTCAAAAATATTACACTCCGGTCCCAGAGGTTTGAGATTGAGCCCGAGATAACCGTGAAGCTTCTCAAAGCCGGAAATCAAATATATGAAGTGCCCATATCGTATTTTGGACGAAAATTTAGTGAAGGAAAAAAGTTAACGTGGAGAGATGGCGTATCGGCGCTTGGCGTGCTCATCTGGTATAGATTTTTTGATTAATGATGAAACGAATTTTTTCTCTAGCATCATCGCAATTCGGGAATATTTTTCTTCGCGGCAGTATAGTCGTATTTGCAGGCTCTATGCTTACAAACGTTCTTGCCTATGCCTACCATTTGTTTCTTGGCCGGATCATGGGTCCGGAACAATACGGAGAACTTGCGGCACTGCTGTCGCTTTTTTATATTATTAACGCCCCATCAGTTGTCATACAGACTATTCTGGTAAAGTTTTTTTCAGTATTTTATGCTAAGAAACAGTTTGGAAAGTCTAAGCAGTTATTTTTGGATCTTAGTAAATTGTCCCTTGTTGTACTGCTTGCGGGATTTGTCGTATTGCTCCCTTTTTCTTCATTTGTTTCTTCTTTTTTGCAGTTAAAATCCTCATTTTCCATATTGCTGCTTTTTTGTATTTTTTCAGTTTTTTTCTTCACCATGGTTACGACGAGCATGCTTCAGGCATTTCAATTATTTACTTCTATCGCTGTTGTGACCAATCTTGGGGCCATGCTTCGGCTGATTGCTGGTATCATAGCGGCGCCTTTTGGCGTACTGTGGGTTCTTTTTAGCAATATATTATCAAATATTGCAGGGTTTCTTTTTTCATGTATACCACTCAGATTTGTGCTGAAAACAAAAGCATCTAAAGTTGAGGTTTCAAAGAAAAGCGCGCTTTCCTATAGCGTTCCGACATTTTTTGCTATCATTGCCATCTCCGCGATTTATAGCCAAGATGTTATCTTAGTAAAGCATTATTTTAGCGCACATATTTCAGGAATTTATTCGGCATTATCGGTTCTTGGGAAAGTCATTTTTTTCGCCTCTTCGTCCATAGGCATTGTTGCGTTTCCAGTATTGGCGGAAAAAAAGGAACTTAAGAAACCCTTTGTGCCTATTTTTTCTCTTTCACTTTTTTGTGTAGCAGGAATATCACTCGCAATAACGACTATATACTTTCTCTTCCCGTCGTTTGTAGTTTCTCTGCTTTTCGGACACGCATTTGACGAGGCGTCTATGTACCTTGGACCTTTTGGAGTATTTTTGTCATTTTTTTCTTTATCATATTTACTGGTAAATATGTATCTTGCCCTTGGAAAAACGAGAGTATGGATTTTTGCCTGTGTAGCTTCATTGCTACAGATAGCATTGACAGTCATGTTTCATGAACAAATTGGACAAATTATATTGAACAATACTCTGGTTTCAGGAGGTCTTTTTGCTATTCTTTTGCTATACTACCTCTATGTCAGATGATAAGCCTAAAAAACTGTCTCTCATTATTCCTGTTTACAACCAGGAGAAGATCATAGTGAGTAATCTGGAAAACATACTGAAAGAACTTAAAAAATTAACGTATCAGTATGAGGTGATAGTAGTTGTAGATGGCATGAACGATTCCAGTTTTGATAAGGCAAAATCGGTAAAATCAGATAGTATAACAGTGGTTGGATATAAAACAAATAAAGGAAAAGGATATGCGGTGAGATACGGTATGGCAAAAAGTTCCGGAGATATCATCGGATTTATGGATAGCGGAGGAGATATTAAAGAAGAAGGACTTTCAATGCTTCTGGAGCATTTCCGTTGGTACAACGCGGATATTGTAGTAGGGAGCAAGCGTCACCCTGTTTCAAAAGTTAACTACCCATTTTTTCGAGTAATTCTTTCATTTGGATATCAGATGATTATTCGTATATTATTTGGATTAAAAATTCGTGATACCCAAGTTGGACTGAAGCTGTATCGTCGCGAAGTACTTGAAGATGTTTTACCAAGGCTCATAGTGAAAAAATTCGCGTTTGACATAGAAATTCTTGCAGTTGCATATCATTTGGGGTATACACGTATATTTGAGGCTCCGGTAGATCTTGACTTTACAGGCGTATCGAGTATTACTTCAAAAAACTTTCGAAGCATTGTGTTTGGTACACTTGTCGATACCTTAGCGGTATTTTATAGACTTAGAATTTTGCGTTATTATGATAACGCAAACAAAAGGAAATGGCGATTTGATCCGGAATTAAATTTCCGTGTAAATACGTGGACATAGGGATCGTTTGTAAATATCTTAATACATATGA
>JACREM010000056.1 GCA_016218215.1 Candidatus Gottesmanbacteria bacterium
AATTTACTATGGATAAACAAACGTTTTCGCAATATTTTGGATTAAGAAAGAGTCAATACGAGCTTGATTTTATTGACATACCGGTTAATCAAGGCGATATACCATTATTTATCGACCCGTTTGAAATTTCCAAAAGAAACGATCAATGGTCTATTCAGTGTCATAATATAATTGTAAATTATTTCCAAAAAGTAGTAGATGGTATAAGAGCAAATAGGTCATCTGATGCGAAAAAATTACTTGAGCATCTTCGTGAACCAAATCAAACCAGACTTGGGCTATCAAAAAGTCAAATTCCGCACGGACGCGGTATCGGCGGATTCCAATCAATAGAACTATTCGATGCGTTATCCGAAAGTTCGGCGGTAAAAACTGGATTTATTAATGACTTAGAGGATTGTGAATTACTTATCGAAGGAATCGGCAGAGATAAAATATCCGATATAGCCACGAATGTAATAAAAATAAAGCTAATCGAATATACACAAACTCAGTGTTACCTACTTGATATCCAGACTCATCAAGTTGGCAGCGGGTTTTATTGGGAACCAAAGGAAGAAAAATGGGTAAACCGATATGTTAATCTCCCTGTTTGTCATGGAAGAAGTATTATTTTGATACCAAAATCAATAGCAAGATACGACCTCGAATTTGACTATCAAGAGTATTATCAACACTTCGTGCTTAACTTTCTTCAAACGGAAGAACTAAACGCTAACTCATCGCTTGTCCGCACATTGAAAAACGGTGTAAAAAGGGAGCCAACAAAAAAATCGCTCAAAACGAAATATCCATTGACTAAGGGATACCTGTACGAATTTTCAAAAACACATCCTGACGTACTCACACGATATAAATCAAGTAAATCGTATGGACTAAAGGAGCTATCAAACGAAGCAATACTTCAAATATCGGAAAAACAAGAAAATTTCAATATTGATGATTTGATTTCAAAACTAGACAGCATACCAACAGGAACGGAGCATGCTAATGAATTTCATGATCATGTCAAAGGTATATTAACAGTAATATTCCATCCATATTTGATAAATCCTGAAAAAGAAAGAGGCACCCATGATGGTAGAAAACGACTAGACATTATCTTTACAAACGCCGCTAGGGAGGGATTTTTTCTCGATCTCCCACAAAATAAGCGAATACCATCTGCATATATAATGGTGGAGTGTAAAAATTATTCATCCGACCCTGCCAATCCAGAATTAGATCAGTTGGCTGGAAGATTCTCAGTAAATCGTGGTCAATTTGGGCTACTAATTTGTAGAAAAATAAATAACAAAGACCTATTTTATAAACGATGTAGGGATACGGCGCAGGATCAACGCGGATATATACTACCCTTGGACGACGACGATATAAAACAACTACTGGATTACAGAAAAAATAGCAACATGCGACAACTTAACGAGTTTCTTGACAAAAAATTCAAACTTCTCATTCTGTAATGGCGGCGTCCGCCGCCCCCCGCCCCTTCGGGTAGTACCTACTGAAAGGAGAGCCGCCGTCGAAAAGCCAACCGTGTCACCCGAGCCTTCGTATAGGCGGCTCGACCAAAGCGAGGGCCGATTAAAGACGGTTTGTTTTATAGGAAGCATCGGCCCGAGCCAACCGAGACACCACGACTCCCGAGTGCTGGACAGGGATACGATATCAAGCGGCGGGGGCGAAAAGCGGATACCCCGCCGCAGTGAGCTGAGAGGCGAAATCAGAAAGAGAAAGGAAGAGACTGTAGGAGAAAGTAGGAGGCAATGACATTGGCGAGGCGCCCCCTAGGGCGCCCTGCGAACGAGGACGGGGTCGTCGCCATCCTTTTTGAGCCGGGTTGGTGGGGATTTGGAATCAGGATAGACTGATTTTGTGTTATTATAAATACTACCGCTCGCGAACGAAGAGAGCGGAACGCGCGCGCAAAAAATAACGGAAGCGTGGCCCGCGACCGTGCCCGTCCGAAGCCGAAGGCGAAGGAGGGAGCGGGCCGAGCTAACAGCTTTGAAATTCGGTTCTAACTTTTTGGTATAACTCGACCAA
>JACREM010000053.1 GCA_016218215.1 Candidatus Gottesmanbacteria bacterium
AATAACAACTTCCCTCGCAATATCAACGTATTCATTCTGATTCAGTGTTGAAGCGTTTTGCTGACCCTGTATTTCATCCAGCGACATCTCCAAAAGCACTTTCTTTGCAGCATCTTCGTATTGCTTCAACTGCTTCAAAAGGACCGTCTCTTTTGCCAGTTCCTCATCCGACACTTTCCCGGCTACCACAGCCTTAAGCCTCCCGAAGACATCTTTCAGCTCTTCAGGGACACTCGAAGGAACAGTCACAGACGATCCTGCCGGTTTAGTCTCAGCAAGCTTTAGGGCTCTTTCTTGTTCTTCCAGAGGTTTCGTAATCTTTTCAAAAATCTCCTGACTGAAATAGACTATCGGCCGACCTACAACTCTTTCATCCACATAGTAACCCTGAGCACGGAGTCCATCTGCTGTAGGAGTTACTGCTTCATCATGAATTATATCTTTGGCATACTCTTCATACGTCATCCCCTGATGATGTGGCCATGTCAGTGGCTGAATCTTAAATTGATTCGCGATTTCAACAAGCCAGGATTCGACCGTCGCTATCGGCGTATCTGCTGTTATTGGCATGGTAAAAGTCAATGTCTTGCCTGTATCGCTCAATGTCGCTTTTCCGCCACTGACTAATTGTTGTGCAATCTGTTTATTTTCATCTGACATAGTTGAAACATCGATAGAAAAATCTGCTTGACTCTGACTATTCTTGACATTAGCACCGGAATCCAGAGACAAAATATTTTTATCCCAAAATATCTCAGTTCCCTTTATGAGAGGCTGATCAACAAGTGCTGGTATTTCACTCTTTCTATACAGAGGTTCACCGAATGATTTATTATCAATTCGCACCACATCCCCAATTTTCCCGCCTGATGATGACTGCTTCTCCTTTAGCTTCCTCACTTTCTCTTCTTCCACTTCGAGCGCAGCTTTAAGTGCTTTCTCGGCTTTTGTCGCGGCTTCAAGCTTCGTTTCTGCCTCACTCAGCGTTTGCGCGGCAGGTGCTTTTGCGAGGAGCTCATTGTATGAAGTCCGTAGACCCTGAACATGTTCATTCATTCCCACGAGTGTCGCTTCAATATTCGCTGCTTCTTTTGTCCTTGAATCTCTTATTCCTGTTTGTGTAAGAATCTCTTGGTCTAATTTATCCAAATCAATTCTAAGTTGCGCGCTGTTATCTTTACCGTTGTGATATTTAAAGTCTATATATCGATGTACTTGTAATTCCCGGACATATCCCTGTCCGTTCACTTCAAAGAAAACCCAGATATACTGATTCCCCCCACTGGCTTTATATGAATACCCCAGCACGACTCCGGGGTATTTTCCGTTCACACTAGGTATGCCAGTTACCCCAGCCTCAATTGCATCCCCCTTAACGATAACTTCAGTAGAATTTTTGTATGTGACAATCTCTGTCGGAAGTGTCGGGAACGGCTTGATATCATCCATCTTTTTTGGCGATAGTGAACTTATATCAGCATCCAAAAATGACTGATTTACCGTGAAATCATTCCCGCTTTCCATTATTACGTGATACCCAAGATTTGTATCGTATTCATACGTTATTTGTTTTTTCCCGCCAACCACTGGGGCTTTGCCCGCTAGTTCTTGATCTAGCTCCGTTCTTCGCGCTTCAAGTGACGCAAGAGCGCTCGCAACAGTTTGAACCTCTGTCCGTGCAGCAGCAGCAGTATTTCTTGCATCCGTGAAAGTTTTCTCAGCTGTTTCCACCGCTTCTTTTGCATCTTGAAGATCTTTTGGACTCACTGCGCCACCTGTAATAGGTAGCTTCTTAGCAGCCTCAACTGCCCCAAGCGCATCTGCAGCCAATTTTTGTGCTGACTCATGTTTTGTCTTCGCTTCATCACGAAGCTTTCTGGCAGCATCCAGATCTTTTGTCGAAGGAGCTGCCGCCGGCTTTGCTGCCTCTGCTTCCTCCAGTCTCTTGATCACCTTCTCCATCCTCTCTGTATCCGCACTGATATCCGTCTCTCCAGCGATATCAAAATTCTTTATCCCCGCCGACGCACTCGGCTCAAGTTCAAGGAGCCTCTTCCACGCCTTAGCCCAGGCCTGAAGTGCTAATACTTTTTCTTTCGCTTCATCCCGTTTTCGATTCATTTCCGCTTCTCTATTTTTCGCTTTTTCTACCTCGATTTCTAATCGTTTCAGCGATGCTATAGCTTTGGTAAATTGTTCATACAATACCTCTTGTTTTGACAAATCTTCTAATGCCAGACGATGACTTTCTCTTTTTTCTATTAACACAGCTAGCGCAAGTTTCTGTTGTTCGATTAGAGCGTTTCGATCGTTTATCAAAGCATCTATCTTTATTTGATCCACAATTTTGGCTGGTGTCTTTGGAGCTACAGATCTCTTTGCAAATTCAGCCTCACTTAAGGATGCAGAATTTGCATATTCTTTTTTACTTAACCAATTTATTCCTCTTCCTTCATTTTTTACAAAATTGGTTGCTTCATATTCATCGATCGTCATGGCTTTACTAAAATTTGTCCCATCGACGATCAACCCTCGCTCGGGGAAATAATTTACCGCGTGGCGCCCTTTATCATTAAATTCAAATATCAAAACTTCAGACTGTAAGTAGAGTCTACGAGCAACAAGATCTATGAGAAATGTTTTTTCGCGGCATACCCCGCCATCTTTAAAGGATCCCAACTGTGCCTCACCATTGCCTTCAAAATATACAGACTGCTGTCTTTTTTTACTGTATGCTATCTGTGTCTTAGCCCAATCAGAAAGTGCATCGAGTCTACTCAGTGTATAGGCACCACTTTTTACATCTTTTGTTTGTTCTCGTTTTGCGGCAATCCATCGTACTGCACTATCTACGAGGCGTCTCAAGTCTTCATCATTTTTCGTATCTATTTTAAGTTTCTGACCACTATTGGAAACATATTCATTGTCATACTTTTGCACGCTAGATTGCGACAAGCGTTTACCGGGTTTCTGAAGTTTCTTTAAATCGTCAACGTGAATCGTCTTGCCTCGACCAGATTCAAGCTCAGCAAGTCTCTTTTTGTGATCGTCTATCACTTTGGCAATATCTAGTCGCTTAGAAAGCTCATCGTATGCTTTGGCAGCTTCCGGCGTATTGAGTCCCGCACTCTCAAGAGCTGCCTGAAGCTGAGAACGAATGAGGGATTTCGCAGAATCTAATGAATCATTTTCAAAGATAATTCCCTCAAGTTCATCTCGCAGTACCCGAAGTGATGCAGTATCCGTAAATCGTTTCGAAGCAAGAACATTTCTAACTTTTTGTTCATCTACAGCCGATAGCTCATCCGCTTTTTGGTAATTTGGACCTGAAAGAGATGTACCATCAAACTGTACTCGACCCCCGATGTCACCAATGACAATGACATCTTGAGACAGGAGAACCGTGTAGTTTCCCTCCAATTTCACTGGCTTACCACCCCGAAGTATATATGTATTCTTATGTCTACTGATATCTTTTACTCGATATTCATTATTTTCAAACCATACCTCGAGATGCTTTCTTGATACTGACATGTCTATATTCCAAAGTGGTAATTCAGCGCCAGCATCACGGCCGATGTGAACAATTTCATTACGCCCTTTTGGAATGACTACTGTTGTTTTCCCAAATGTTTCAAATCCTGACACGCCTTCGTCTTGGGCCAATCCACTCGCACTTTCTGCTTCAATCTTTCCGTTTATTGCCTCTATCTTGTCATTTATTGCATCTAAATCAGCTTTTGCACTCAATTTCTTTTTCAATGCTTCAGCTTCAGCGATTTTGGCTTCTTCAAAATTTTTCAATGCATCCTTCTCGGCAACTTGATTGTTTTCAAGAGCATGTTTTACTTGCGCTGCAACTAACAATCCCTCAGCCTCGACCCTCTTTTCAGTTGCTGATTTTGCTTCTCCCTCTAAATCTCTAACAGCCTTCTCTGCTGCAGTGATGATATCATCGATCTTTGGCGCGTTGTTCTGATTCCATGTCGATCCGTAGACGATTGCCCAGTTAAAGATACGAAACGCGTCCCATGGCCACGATATGAGAAATCCAAATGTGCGAGTCACAAACCACGCGCCGGTTTCTTTCCATCCCTCTCTCGTAAACGCGTATCCGCCATTCCAGATATTTCCACCGCGTCCGATGCCAAAAGGCGTAGCGTTACCGAAATATCCAAGAACTCCAGAGCGGTTAGCAAACAATTCTTGACCTGGTTTTTCAGCCTCTAAATCTCCTGACCATTTCACAAACGGTATTATTCTTGCACCCTTCGCGGCTGCCGGTTTCGCGGCTGGCTTCGCTTTGCTTGCACCTGCATCTACTGGTGCGGTGACTGGTTTGGCCTCCGCCTGTGGCCGTGCGGCGAGAATCACAGGCTCGACGATTGATCGAATGATAGATTCTACAGTTGTGCCATCCCGTCCAGCTATGATAGATGAAGCTACAAGATTGTATGCGGCTTTTATCTCCTGCTCTTTCATCGCCTCTCCATATGAAATATTTTTGTCCTGCGAAATCACTTGCACTTTGTTTTCAAAATCAGCAAGATGCTGCACCATGTCATCAGTAACCGTTGTCGCAGGAGAAAGTGCATCCTGCAACCTTGCTCGGATATCTAAAATATGACTTTGAACTAAAGCTTCCGCCTCTGCCTTCAGCTGATCTTGCACGGCCTTCTGGTGTGCCACATTTTTCGTCGCCTCTTCTGCTGCAATCCTAAGATGCGTTGGTACCTCTGTTTTATTTTGAGCGTCCGCTACTGAAGTAGTTGATGTAGCTGTCAGCGATACGACCGTACCAGACACATCTGTAGCTCGAATCTCATATGTAGGAACATTTCCTTTTTTCATTTCTTCGTTTTTCTGACCCAGTAGTGTTTTCAGCTCTTCTGCGTCAACGTATGGATATGTTCCTTCGTACGGTGTGCCGGATAGAGTATAAACAAAAGTCACCTTGCCTGACACAGGAAGCTCAGCAGCTTTTCCATCGACAGTCAACTCCATAAACGCCTGCGCCACTGCTGCTTTTTTTGCCCTCTCTTCTGCTTTTTCACTCCCAGAAACACCAAGTGCTGAAGCGACATGCGCAGTTCTGGCCGCAGCTATCCCAAATACCAACGCTGCACGCTCGGCGGATGTGATCACAGCTGAAACACCGGATGCTCGCGCAGCCTCTATCTTTCCCTTCACTATTTCCGCATCTGCTATCTTCTGGGATGGTGTTTTCCCTGCTGGAGGAACGACTTGTGGCTGTCCAGAGACCGGAACATCATTGGTCGGAATCTCTATAGGTGCATTTGCCGCTTTTATGCTCTCTGCGGTTACGACCTGTGCACTCGGACCACGCTCTGTAAAGTCTACTTTTCCAAGTCTTTCGTTTGTGGATGTCTTATTCACCCAGTCGACAATATCGCGAAACTTCATGTTTGATGAGAGTGTCACTTCTGCTTCCGTCGAACTAAATCCTATCTTTGTCTTCTCGTATCCTTTTGCAAACTGATCAAATGTCGACGCTACCCGGGGATTCGTACTGACAACTTGGTCTACCTGAGCAATGAGCGCCTTCACGCGTTCAAGCGTTGCCTGTAACTTCGCCTCAGCTTTCACTGGATTATCACCCAATACGTAATTGAGATCTTTCGTCGCTTTCCATGACTGCTCTAAGTTCGTCAGTTTCCCTATGAGCACATCATCGGGCTTTCCGATACCAAGCCAGCCTGGTTTCTTTGCCTCGGTTATGACCCGATCCAGAAGCATGTCGACAGAGTTTCGCAGAAATGTTTCCTTAAATAACACTTCGCCCCGGGCGAGATTTGCCTGTTCATTCACTTCGAGTCGGGTAAATAATTCTTCGGGAGTCGTGGGTGCTTTTGCTTTTCCAAGATACACGACGTCCATATCGCCTTGTGTTATCTTCGTAGAATCCGGGCTTACGTCCGCACGAAGCCTCTGCGCTCCTTGTGCAAACGTCGTACTGTCTGTATTGTCCCCGACTATTGGGATCACCCGAGCGATGACTTTCCCGTCTTTTGAAAGCACTGGAGTTTTTGTATCTACTCCGGTATGCGCACCGATTTCATGAAATTTCGCATAATCCTGTCCTGTGACATCAAGCTCTGCTGTGCGAAAGTTCATCTGATCTCGAGCTGACAATGGTTCTTTAGTTTTTGGATCAAAAACTGCTCCATCTCTAAATTCATTGACTACTTCAAATTTCCCACTGACAACTTTTCCTTCTATATACTCCCCGTTTGCACCAATTTTAAAGAGAATTGCTCCTTCTTCAATCTTTGCAACTTGTTCCAACGCCAGAGTATTCGACTGTGCATCGTTAACATTGACATAGACTCGACTTTGTTTTCGTTTGACCACGGATCCATTCTCAAGAGTTACTTCCACTAGCTCATTTCCACGTGCAGCTTTTTGTTCTCCTAGCGACCCAAAGATTTGCGCTTCTTTTCCAGCGCTTTCAAAACCTTTCTTAAACCGTGCATTTGTTGTTTCTATTGCGCTTCCACCCTTGTCTGTATTGACCGTTTGCGTCCCATATCCAAGTTTGTAAAACCGTTCAATCTGAGATGGTGTACCTGTATAGTGGTTATGACCCTTAGCCTCTGAGAGAAGGAGTGCATAGTTTATATCCCGACTCTGTGTACTGACAGTAAGGTCTGAAAGTTTGACCGTAGCTCCTACGATATCAGCACCTATGGTGTTATAGACGATCTGTTCACCTATTCCCTGGAATCTTCTTCCCGTAATTCGCTCAAACTCACGCGGAGAGATAATGCCACCGGGCGCTTCCGGTCCAAAACTTAACCCCGGCACTGAAGATAGCACGTCGCCAATATGATTTATGACACTTAATTCCTGACGCATCTGCATCCCGCCCTCAGAATAGTTCGTATTAGTATATGAATTGAGTTTTGAACGAAGAACGTCAACCTTAGTTTCTGATAATAACGGAATGAGCTCACGAGGAAGTGTTCCTTCAGCTTGTCTACTTTTCATCCACTCCTGGAGTATCTCAAGCTCTGCCGTATCTGTATATTTCCCTCTTCCATCGACGGTCTTCTCTATCCCATCCGGGACTCTGTTTTCTTTACGGGCCTTGATCATCTCCTGAATTTTCGTGAGATTTTTTACTTTATCTTTTGCCGCCAGATATCCTTTTCCTTCAGGTGTATCTATGGTTCTTTGTGCATTGCCAAAGCTCACCTGAAAATTTTCAAACGGGTTAAACGTCCAGTGCGACTCGTCTCCGTGTACATACGCCTGGCGCCATTTATCGCGCATGGATCGACCGACCGGTGTATCCACCTCGCGAAGCGTAAACGCAACATCACGCATGGTGATAATGACTTTTGCTTTTTTGATCTGTTCCGATGTTGGATGAGACAAAGGATCCGATGGGTCAAAAACAATGACACTTCCTTCGCCTAATTGTGCTTTGAGCAGATCAACATACGCATTGTTTGTCTTGAGAAACTGTTCCATGAGCGGTTTATTCGGCGCGACGACGATCTGCGGGTCATTTGTCATCCGTGCCTGAAGGAGGACGTTGAGCCCCATGATGATCTCTGTCTTTCCGACCCCCGGGAGCGCTTCGAAGATCGCGCCCCTGTTGCCGCGTCTGGCAAAAGTCTCCACTGATGCGAGAACAAACTTTGCCTGGTCAAAGTAGTTGCCGGTGTTACTACGGATCGTAATACTTTTCCCAAACAGAGAGCTCGCCCATTCTTCGTACGCACCGACGGTATCATTGAGCACCTTTAAATCAGTATCTGAAAGCCCAATCTTCGCTGCAGCGTCTTTATCAGTAAAACTAAATTTCGTCGTCTTTTGTTCTACTTCTTTTCCATTCACGATAATTTTTTTCGGCTGATTATTTTCCTTGACTGTCTCTTGTGTAACTTTTACAACCGCTTCCACTTGTACTTCTTTACCATTTACTTTCACTTTTCCTTCATCCAGAAGCGATAACCCTCCCCGTTCTTTTTGAAGTTTTGCAAGTTTATCCAGTGTTCCTTTATATTCTGCTTTCACTTCCACGGCTGACTTCGTCCGGATTTGAAATTCATGGACTCCGTCTGCAATCGCAGCACCGACACCATATACACTCCGAGCAACGGGATTGGTCGACTGTGCCATCCTCTGGACTGTGCCAGACAAACCTCCAGCTTTGACGCTAAAATCTATCGCACTGGCAAGTTCTCTCCCGCCAAGCACGGCAGTAGCAACTATGTCATTTGTTTTTGCAGTGATCTGACTTGCGACACTACGAGCTATCTCATCGGCCTGACGATTGATAACCCGCTCATCAGTCATTCCGCGAGCCTTGAGCATGTCTTTTGCACTTGTTAGTGCTTCATTATATAGATCTCCCTGACCAAGTAGTGTCTTGCCTTTCCCGACTTCACGAAGTGTCTCTCGAACAGCTTCCTCAGTCGTCAAGGTTTTCCCTTGAGAAGAAGCAGCTCTGACTTTTGCTTCTGCTGTATCAAAAATTGATCCCAATAATTCTTTCCCAACCTCCTGGGCTACGGCAATTTTTATCTCTTTTGATACGTCTGAAATATTCCCAATAATCCGTTCTGCGATAAAAGATGGATGTTTTTCAGTACCAAATATTGCATTACTAAGTCTCCCTGTGATAGTTCCTGCTTTCTCTTTGGCAGCTGCTAGTCGCTGCATCTCTTTTTGTGTCTCTGCATACTCAATTTGAAGCTCTCCGAAGCGTTGTTTCTTTAAATCTAGCTCGCGCCTCGCGATTGGATCATTCTCTGCCTGGGCCAGTTTCGATTGGAGGTCAGTCAGCGACTTTACCCGAACAGCCAGTGTTGGAATCTCTGTCTCGAGAGTTATTTTTCGCGATGCATACCGACGATTTTGCTCAGCTACTACTTCACTTGCGTCTACCGGCTTAGTAAATTTTCCCTGTGCGTCTTTTGCCTTCCACTGTCCATTTTCAAATACATACGTATCGTCTATATAAGAATGCGCTACTTCTTCACCTTTTGCATTTGTCCATTTCCCATTCTCGAGTTTGACGTCTCCACTTGCTTTGAGTGCTTCCAATTCCTGAACAGCTGTCCGGTGTTTTAACGCGGCTTCATTTTGTGCTGCGACAATTTTTCCAGGTTCTCCCAGTAATTCAACTTCTTCCCGTAGTCCCAGATACTCCTTCGTCGCAGCCTCTAGTTTTTTCTGTTGCTCTGAGAGAGTTGCAGTATATTCATGCTGTTGCTTGGAGTATCCTACGGCTTCTAATTGATTTCGAGTAGTTTGTAATTTTTCAACCGCTTCTTTGAATTTAACCTCATTTGGTGTATCGCTTCTTGCAACTGCCAAATATTCTTCTTTCGCTTTGTTGTATGCCTCCACTGTTTTCGGATCTCGCAGAGGATCTATCGCCTGGCTTATCTTCCACCGGGGGTTATTGAGCAGTGCCTTTTCTGCATCATAATATTGTTTACTTGCGATGAGAGTATCTGTTGCCTGTTGATGAGCTATAAATGTTGAATCTTTAAGTGCTGCTGCTAGACCAACTTCTTTTACCTTCGCATCAAAGAGACTTTTTGCTTTTGCATATTCTTCTTGTCTTGTAAGCAAGTCTTTTTGTCCTTGAGTATGATCCGTAGCTTTTCCCCCTATTTTTTCCTGAAGAGCAATCTGTGTAGATGCAAGTTCCTGCGCTCTGGCATTTATATTTGATGCCAGTGCTGTTTTCGCTGCTGCTTTATCGGTTGCTGTCGCACTTGGATTTTTTGCTATTGTTTCCAATGTTGCCCTTGCAGTTTCGAGTTTAACGGTCGAAGTATCAACGGCTTGGATAGGCTTATTTGCATGTGCGCCTGAAAATGTGTGAGCAAGTCCTCCGGCGGACAATGCTGCCCCTGCTATAGCATTTGCGCATCCACCCGCGTCCTGAGCTAGACCTATGGTACAGGCTACAGCTGCTTGTGCAGAATTCACTGCAACATCCGCTACATCCGCACCTTTGATAGCAAGCCCTGCCGGATTTGGTTTAATAAATGAATTTCCTAATCGAACAGCAGAAACAAGCATCATTCCGGTATTCAATCCGCAAGAAAGTGCATTCCTTTCTTCTCCCAAGCAAGAGCGCGCGGCTTGTTCCCCGAATATAAGTACACCACCCGCCGCTACGCCTCTATTGGACCATTCCAACGCTTTTCCTGCTGTGCTTACACCGGCAATATTGAGACTCTTCGCGGCGTTCACTGCTTCCGCCACCTTTGCCGCATTTCCACCGGAATTTATGGCATCTGCGATCCCTTTTTGCGCTGCAAATTGTCCGGCTCCTGCAAACGTTCCAACGACTGTGGACGCAGCTGAAAACGCGGTGAACTTTGCTGAATCTCCACATCGGGTTGTGCCGAGAGTATCCGGCGCACACGCCTCTCCGAGTTCCTGCAGACTATGAACAGTAGCGTAATATCCAAAACCAGTTCCACTCACAGTTAAAACTGAACCCAATACTGCAGGCATGCCTATTGTTCCAACTGCAGCAATTATTGGAGCAAGCATAACCCCTCCAACCACAAGTCCTACAGCTCCCGCCACTACAGCCGCTGGTCCGGCTCCTTGGATAAGTGCTCCGCGAACTACATCACTATATCCATTTATATAATCACCCTGCTTCCATTTTTCTGCTCCAGACAGGAGAATTTCATTTCCTCTTTTTGTCGCCCCTCCTGTCCACTTATTTACGGTGAGTACTGAATTTGCGAACCAGTCTTTCTTCTGAATCTCCAGTGCTTTTTCTATTTCTGTCGGGACGTATTCTCCGGATTTAATTTTTGCTAAATATTTGTCATCCAGAACACCAAGCGCCTTTAGATCATCCTGAATCCGATTATATGCCTCTTCTTGTTTTTTCTGAAAATCTTCAAATGATACCGTCACTCCTGCTCCAGCAGCAGTTTTATAATCATCAAATGCCTTCCCGATATTTGATCCCTTAAATGCAGCTTTAGCCTCATCCTGTTTTTTAATTTCAGCAAGAACGGCATCTCTATCTGCTGGCAGCACCTCTGTGACAATTCCGTTTCTATACGTATCTACATTTTTTGCATCACAGAGCTTCGTCCCTTGTCCATATCGCGCTATACAATCCTCTCGTAGTACGTCATCTGATAAAAACACCCGTTGTTTTGCACTTTCCGCACTATAGACACTGGCGAGAGCACTATCACTTTTTATGCGCGCTTCGTTTTGCTCCAGTAGCGCCTGCATAGTTTTTTTCTCATCTGCAGTCAATTGTTTTTCTTTTGGCAGTATCCCATCTTCAGTCAGTCGCTTTCTCTGTGCTAATGCTTGTGACACAAGCGTTTCTTTAAAATAATTCTCAGACAAGAAAGTAAACGATTCCTTCTGGTCATCCGTTAATTTGTCATACTGTTCTTTATATATTTTCTGCTTCGCACTCCTGTCATGAGAATCTCCTGTTATGACATCTTTATAGACATCAAATGTAGCCTGTGTTTTCACAAAACCAGCCAGAATATCCTGACCATTTTTTGATAACCTAGCTATTGTTGACCTACGAATATCATCCGCGTCTGCAATCTGCTTTACTATCTCTTGAATTTTCTCTTTTGAAGCCCCGATACCTTCCAGGTATCGTTTTTGCGCTTCAAGATCTTTTATCACCTGATCTCTTGTATACACGAACTGTGCGTCTCTCTGATCTCTTGAGAGAGCAACTTGCTCTTCATAGATCTTTTTTGCATCAGATGATAATCCATTTTTTCGATTTGCAAGAGTGGTGCATTTATATTCAACCCAATGCGTGTCACACTCAACTCCAAGCCGTACGACTCGTTGCAATTCAACTTGTGCGAGAAAATCTTTCTCCAATTCCGGCCCGATATTCTTCAATTTTCCATACGCTTCCTGTAACGCTTTCTCTCTTGACGCTGCATCAGCAGTACTTGATCTGTCCAACTCATCCTGTGCTTTTACAGCAGCCTGGTACACATCCTGCTTTACTTTCGTTTCTTTCAACGCAAATGCAATGGTAGAACCAACGTCTTTAAATGTGGTGACATTTTTCCCATCTGCAAGCTCTTTATTTACCTGAGCAAATGTCTGACTTGCAGCAGGAATAAAGCAACTACCATATGTTGGCGCTTTGCCTGTTTCAGCACACAAGCCATCTGATGTCAGCAATTCTTTCCCGGTTAATGATTTATATTGAACAGCATCGACAAGAACCTCTGTTGTACCTTTTTTAACTCCCTCTTTTACACCGTACAGTCCCCCGACACAGGGTGATTTGTCCGGGTTATAGCAAGATATCGCGAGCACTCCGTCGCTTAATAATTTCTTCCCACTCTCGACCCACCTCGGACACAAATTCTCCGCCTGGGCGTTACATCCGCCGCCGTTAGGATCCGCACAAAAGCCTCCGCAAGAGTCACAGATGATACATCCCGGATCACCCACTTTTAGATTCGTCGGGGACTTTGCAAGTTTAAAGGAGAGGTACTCCTCCTTACTCATGAGCTCCGATGACCCAGTTTTGAGTTTGCAATCTTTATCTACAGCAGGGTCACACTGTTTCAACAACTGTACGCAATTCGGATCTGTCTTTGGATCACATTGCGGCGGCAAACCTGCTTTTGGCGGATTGGCATACGCGATCGTCCCGTCTTTATTTACCGTAATATTCCCGAGGTCTTCAGCGAGTTCAATCTTTTTCTTTTGTACATATATCTCGTCTAAACGCTCTTTTTCTGTCGTACCCTTCAGATCGACGGTAAATCCGTTCTTTACGACAAACTGTTTATTGAAATCATCATAGACGATTTCTCCGACCTGAAGTCCATTTTTCGGATCGTTGTCCAGATCTTTTATGGTATCGGTAAACTCTTTTGTCACAGCTTTTACACCGAAATTTTCTTTCTTCCGCGCTTCGTTATATCCTCGTTCCCAATCCTCTCGAGTCGTACAGTTCCATCCGGGCTTGCCGCTGTTGCACATACTTGCGATCGTCTGCCCCGGAACAAAGTCATTTAAGAGTAATCCACCGGACTTGGCGAGAGCAGGTGCCGGAGTCGCTGCTCCAGGCGCAGGCGTTTCCTTAGGCTTTTCCTGACAATAATTCCACTGACATATCTCTCCGCCGCCGCATTGACTGTTCGACGTACAGCCGGGGCTTTTTGGCTTCCCGTCATCTCCTGCAGGAATACAATTGCCCCGATCAAACGTAAATCCAGCATCGCAGACGAGCGACCCGCCGCACTCGCACGCCCCCTGATTCGTACTGCCACAGGAATCCTTGTTACACTTTAGCGTATCTGTGTTTGGGATCGGTGTCGGCGTCGAACAACCCGAACCTTTACAGATCTGTCCTGGTGTCACTGGACACCCGGGACCAGTACAAATCAAATCAGTCTTTGGACAATCAGCTCCGATACACACCTGTCCCGTTGGAATTACAGGAGCAACAGTTGGCTTTGTCGGTACCGGCGTGAGATATTTATTACAATTTTTGCCATCTGTAAAAAATACACAATCACTATAGTTTTGAATTTCTTTGGATAGAGGTGGTTTCGACGTAACTGTGGGATCGGGGTACTGTATACCGCAGCTCTCTTTCGTACCACCTTCTTTCACACACTGTGTGTAGTCTGTATTTTTCGGAGTCGATGGAGCCTGAGTAATAGGAGCATTGCTAATCGTTTTATATTGATCACAATCAGTCCGACCTGCCTGAAGACATCGTCCATACTGCTCGCCAACTGATCCAGTAAGAACTGGAGAAGGTGTTTCTTTCGGTTTCTCAGCAACTGGTGCAGGTGTAACCGGTGCAGGAGTTATCACAGATGCAGGGCCGCAAACCCCTACTCCGCCTTCATAATGAGATCCATACGAACATTTTCCGCACCATGCAGCATCCCAAATCCAGAATCCGCATTCTTTTCCATTTCCTCCGTCGTATGCCTTTTCTCTCTGAGCTGGAACTTTCGTGATCGTTGGAGTGATTGCTGCTGCGATTGGCTGAACTTTATTTGCATCATATCCATCAGGCTTAGTACACACCTTATCATTTACACCATACTGAGCTACGCAAGTCGCATACTTTGCCTCCTCTATTTTTCTATTTTTCTCTGCATCAGTCAAAGCAGACGCTGACGTAACTGTAGACGCTGAGCCACCATTACAGAAACTTCCGAGTAAACTAAACGTATATCCACTTGGACACTGAGAGCACTTTCCACCAAAAAAATCACATTTATCATTTACTGTAAGCATTGGCGTGGGTGTTTGTGTTTCTGTCGGCGTAATAGTTCCTATTCCAGGTGTTATTATCGGAGTCGGAATAACTGCAAGAGGATCATATCCACAAGACGCATACCCTGGAATAAACCCATTCCCATCGCAAGATTGACATGTTGCAGAACAATTTGGTGGAAATCCACTACAGAATTTATTACCAATACAATACGATCCGGAAAATTCACCCTTTTTTGGTGTCGGTGTTATTGTGACATCAGCAACTTCTTTCTTTGTGTCTTTATTGTGTACCGCAATACCTTGGGCAAAATACGTCTTTGACCCGTCTACGGAAAGATTATACACAGGGATAGAGATATTTCCGTGATACACACTTAATACCAGTCTATCTTCTGTCAAACTTCCATCGATATTTCTATATAACATGTCACCAACACGAAGCCGAGAGACTTTTTCAAAACCACCTTCCATATCTCCAAAAGAAGACCGATATGACGATCCGCGATAGAACGGATGCTCACCGGTAACTTTCACAATTTCCCCGGATGCAAGTATCAATTCGTAATAGTGATCACTTAATCTCGTGAAATTTTTTGCAACTGTAGATTCCAAAATTTTCCCCGTCTTGGCATCAAACGATAAAACATCATCTCCAGCTCGTAGCAATTCAATGTTCCGGGTTCCATACTTTGTTTCTATCTTCGTACCGGCTACAAAACAAGCGGGAGTTATAGCAGGAGTTATGCGTGGAGTCGGGTTAAAATTATTTATCACTTTGACTATTGACGGAAGACACCTCGTGCTTAAAGGATTTAATACACAAAACAGTACATCTGAAATCAGGCCGCCGGGAGACTGCATGACAGTCGGCGTTGGGAAAACTGTCACAGTCGGTGTGATCGAAACAAACAATCGGCTCCCCTTTAGCCCGCGGCAATCATCCGGCGATGCTCCCGGCTTTGACATACAGGCATCATACTCAGACGGAGTTGTGATTAATGGTTTATTTTTCTCATTGAGACAATTCGTAAATCCACCCGTATCACCCCGTGATAAAAATGCTCCACACTCTGAATTATCAACGATAATTGACGGCACTGGAGTGACAGCTTCAGTTGGGATTGGTGTTGGCGGTACAGTTGTAGTGGTCGCGGGAACTGTCGGTGTTATTGCTTGATTTACCTGCCCCGT
The DNA here is from genome assembly GCA_016218215.1 of Candidatus Gottesmanbacteria bacterium. Lineage (GTDB taxonomy): Bacteria > Patescibacteriota > Microgenomatia > UBA10105 > UBA927 > JACREM01. Next base: position 15,451 of record JACREM010000053.1, read on the forward strand.
ACATTCTGCAGCGGTATACCAGAGAAAACATGCACCTAGAGATAAAGTTCCAATTGGAGGTTTTTCGCTCAGCGGTTTATTTTTATTATTTACCTGATCTGGTCCGATCGTTACCGTATTTATCACATCTCCGGCAAGGCCTTTACAATCATCACGATTCCCACCCTGTGCAATGCATTCGTTGTATGTCAGGTATTTTACCGTCGGAGCTGGGGTTGTCTGTGCTATTGGCGGCGGGGTAGCTTTGAGAAAATCATCGCATACAATTCCCGGATCACCATACTTCATGCAATCACCATAATTTGCAAGCTGTCGCTCACAGAAGGCCAAATCCCCACTTGGACAATTTCTTTTGTAAGCTTCTTCTGCAGTCGGAGGAGTAATCGAGCTTATAGGAGTTATCGGATTATCACAGGCCTTGATACATGTAGGATCGCCTTGACAAAAAGAGACACAAGTTGCGGCTGACATGGCTGGAGTTGGAGTCGCGACCGGAAGAGTAATCTGATCTATCGGCTTCTGTGGATTATTGCAGGCAGCAATACACGTCGCATTGCCCTGACAAAGAGATGCACAACCAGCATATGGACCTTCTGAAGCTTTACTCCGCTCATCGGTCAGACTCTGCTTTTTTTGCACCTGATACGTGAGGGTAAATGTCACTGCTGCAAAAAGTGCGAGTAAAAGTAGCGGAATAAGTTGAACAAAACCCCTCTGTCTAACTACACGCGTACGCGAATTATTATATATATCAAAGTCTTCTCCACTATTGACTAATCTTTCTTTCTGTAAAGAAGTGGTACACGTGGGGGTAAAAATATTTGTCCTTTTGGAAAGGAATTTTGAGGGTAAAAATGAGCTAAAAAACTTCTGTAATCTTAAAATCACGCCCTCCGCGAACTACCTACTCTTGTCAAACCCGACGAACGAGAGCAAAGTAATGCGGAAAAACCAATTGTTTTTGAAATGTACTAAAACAGGCTTTCTGCGACCTGATATATATAGTTATATAAGGGTAAATAGCGCATGTCAATGAGAGACTTGCCTCTTGACAAACTACTAAAAAATGCCACAAACTAAAATATATGAAGAAAAAACTTGCCCGAGCAAGTGCGCATAGGTCTGTGCATCATGCGAGCACGCATAGAACATCTAAAGCAGACGGAAACTACCTCGTCGTCGTTCGTGGCTGGATGTTTGTCGTAGCATTTGCGCTGATGCTTGGTGTCGGTGCGATCGTTGGCAATTTTATTGCAAGCGAGCTCAATGCATCTACGCCTCAGGTGGCCGGCGCGTCTACGAGTCGATAAATAAAACGACTTAGATAAAAAAATCCCGTGTCATGCGGGATTTTTTAGTGGTGGACTCGAGGGGAATCGAACCCCTTTTTGAGCTATGCCATAGCTCCGTACTACCGGTATACGACGAGCCCAAGCTTCGTATAAAACTTATATGACCTATAAGACTTATACGTCTTACATTCTCTGCTTATCCTCTGATTACGCTGTGGACCAGGGGGGAATCGAACCCCCTACCTCTGCAATGCGAATGCAGCGCTCTACCAGGTGAGCTACTGGCCCTAACTTAATGTCGATATACTAACACAAATTACTTCAAAAATGGGAGAGGATTTACGAGCGTTCCATTCTTTCGAATCTCAAAGTGAAGATGCGTCCCCGTGGAGCGCCCGGTAGACCCCATCCTTCCGATCGTCTGTCCCCGGCTGACTTTGCTTCCGACATTAACATAGATTTCAGACATATGTGCGTAAAGCGACACATAGCCATTGCCATGGTCGATCATGATATGAGACCCATATCCGTACCGTAGATATTGAACAAGTACGACGATACCTGTATCGGTTGCTACTATTGGAGGTGCAGACGGGTTTGCTATATCTACTGCCATGTGATACCAAACCGGATAGGTCGTAATGACGCCATTTGTCGGCCACAAAAACTGTCCCGTACCGCCCGCAGTTCCCTGAAGAGGGATGATAGGAGCTCTATACGCTATGGCCGGAGCTTCCTCAATGACGCCGTCCGGAATGATAAGCGATTGCCCTTCCGCTAGAGCAAACGTATCCTGATCGGTAAACTCGTTAAATGGAAAATTGACGATCTTTTGTGCATCAGATTTATACTTTTTTGCGATAGTATAAACGGTTTCCCCTTCTTTTACCTTGTGCACTATTCCTGTCACCGGCGGGATAGTCAGGACTTTGCCTATACTCAAACTATCTCCCTGTAGATTATTTGCCCACTTTATTGTATCAACGCTGACTCCATACTGTTTTGAAAGGCTACTGAGCGTCTCGCCATCTTTTACCGTGTGGCTTATGACTTTATCCCGTGGCTTCTCGCTTTCTTTTGTCTGGACCCCGTATTCAGCAAGATCAAACGATGTCACGACAGCAGACGGAGGTGTAAAATCCGCGAGCATCTCGGCTGAGATACCTTTGTACGAATTTGTTATCGCGGGAGCAGTCATGATGCCGACGACGAGAAGAATCGCAAGTGAAAAATGCATAAAGGGACGTTGGTACGTGCCTCTTCTGGCAATGAGAATATCTACAAGAAAGTCTTTTTGCGCCTCAAACCGTTTCCCTATCCGGGTGAGCTTTTTTTCACCATACACATACCAGCCAAAGCTCCACCGCCGGATGTCATCGAGTAATACCGTGAAGGTTTTTCTCATGTGAATAGAGGGTATCAGAAGGAGGTACGGGTGTCAAAACTACGCTCCCTTTGACAAACTTTCCAAAAACTCGGCATTCGTCTCGACCTTTGACAGTCGATCGATAAGCATCATAGTGCGCTCTTCGTCTCCCAGAAGTGAAAGCATATGCCGAAGCGTTGTCACCTTCTTCATAGCCTCTTCTCCGAGGAGAAGTTCGTCATGACGTGTACCGGATTTGCCTATGTCTATTGCGGGAAAAATGCGGCGTTCCTGAAGTACCCGAGAAAGATGCAATTCCATGTTCCCTGTCCCTTTAAATTCTTCGTAGATAAGATCATCCATCCTGCTTCCGGTATCCACGAGCGCCGTACCGATGACAGTCAGCGATCCGCCCGTCCGGGTGGTCTCCGTCTGTACCGGAATTTCCCCACCGGTCGGACTAAATGGCTCCACACATCGCGCTGCTCCTAAAAATCTTTTTGCAGGATAGAGCGCCGCCGGATCAAATCCACCGGAAAGCGTGCGACCCGAAGGATTGACGACCAGATTGTATGCCCGGGCCAGACGTGTAATAGAGTCAAGGAGAACCACGACGTCTTTTCCCATCTCGACAAGCCTCTTCGCGCGATCAAGCGCCACCTCTGCTATGCGGGTCTGTTCTGAAGGAGACTCATCAAAGTTACTCGCAAATACTTCACCTTTCACATTTCGCGTGATGTCTGTCACTTCTTCCGGCCGTTCACCAATGAGTGCAGCCATAAGGTGCACATTCGGATGATTGGCGATGATCCCTGCTGCAAGTTCTTTTAATATCGTCGTTTTCCCGGCTTTTGGCGGAGAGACGATTAAGCCCCGCTGACCAAATCCGATCGGCGCCACGAGATCAATAATGCGGGTAGACAATGGCAGTTTTCCGGTTTCTAGGATAAGAAGTTTATTTGGATACACAGGTACCAGATCTTCAAATTTTGGACGTTTTTCTATCTGGTCTGCGGCCATTTCATTTACCAATTCGACTTTTAACAGCCCCCAATACCGCTCGTTTTCCTTGGGTTGCCTGGCCTGACCCTGCACCATATCGCCATTTCGAAGTAAGAATCGACGAATTTGGGACTGAGAAATATAGATATCTTTTTCACTTGGAGTAAACTTGGGCCTCAAAAATCCATGCCCTTCGGGCATGATATCAAGGATCCCCCGAACTGTTTCTGTCGGCACATTGACATCCTGGGAAAAGGAAGAATCCGGATTTGCATATCCGCCGTCCCGTCTATACCCCCCGCCTTGATGTTGCATTGGAGGCCTGCTGTATCCGCCGCTTCTGTGGTCATTTCTGTATCCTCCGCCGTTATTGTTTCCATATCGTGAAGCATATCCCTGGGGCCTATCCCTTCTGTCAACATAGGCTGGTCGGGTTTGTAATGGATTTTGCTCCAACGTCTGGCGAGCCTCTGCTTGGGGCGCGACAAATACCGGCGCTTCAACTGGTTTTACTACTGGTTGATCCTCTGCTATTTCTTTCGGTGCTCCGATGACATCATCAATTGGCACCTCTTTTGAAGGCATCTCTGTTGCTGCCTCGCCTTGTTCGGACGAAGCGGACTCGCCTCGCTGTAGGCTTGGCGAAGCTGGAGTCTCTTCAACTACTTTCTTCAATACTGGTTTTCGGGTGGCTTTAAATGCCATAAACACTCCTTCCGTACACGTGGAAAAATAAATACATAGAAAAACTCATTACGGTTGCTGGAAATTCATGAAATCGTTTCGGTCAGTGAAAATTTACTCTGAGGTATCGTTTACACGTATCTAACATTCGTATTAAACCACGTTACTTCCTTTCTGTCAATCGATAAATAGTTGTGAGTCCACTCGTAAACACGTTCGTGCCCAGTTTTTCAAATTTCGTCTCAAAAAGATTCGGATATTTTTGCCGTTCGAGCGTTCCAATGATGACATGCGTCACACCATGCTTTACCAAAAGGATTCGCGCTTCCTCTAGATATGTCGTCTCATAAATTCTTCCCACATCACTCCTCCTGGGGCTAACGACATCATACGAACCCCTCCAGAGCCACTCGTGTACGGGCCAACCAACGACGGCAGGAATTCCAGTAAATGCGCTCATCCGTGCATAATCTGTGTAACTGTCACCGTCCGCCTCGAGCAACACCAAATCGTTATATTTGATATTTGATTTTTGATATTTGATTTCTATCTGATTATTCAGCCATTCAATGGCAGCATAGTCAGATGGATACTGTCTCCTCATCCACCCGAGACCATCAATACTTTCATATGTTCTGAGAGCATTAAAATATGATCGGACACTAAACAACGGGAAGATAGAGACCAAAAATACCTGAGGGACGAGGAGAAGGAAAAACAATATTTTTGATTTTTGAGATTTAAGTTTTGAGTTTGTTATACCGTACACGCTTACGATTGAAAGCATCATAAAAGCCTGATACCCAAGCTTAAACATAGTGTTGCTCCTAAAATGCGCAGGATAAATATCCTTAAAGTACAAAAACTCCGGGAAAATGAGAAGCCCGAGGGAGACAAAGAAAAAAACGAGAAGGACTTTCTCAGTTCCTGTAACATCTACGTTAAAAGAGTGAATTCTTTGTGCTATTTGATTTGTATATTTGATATTTAATTTTTGATATTTAATTTTGCTCAATATGAATCCTCCTCCACAAAACATGAAAAATCCCCAGAGTAGCCACCACATCCAAAGCGGCGAATGCTGACATTTATCTATCGTTTCAAAAAGAAACGGTCCGATCTTGTGGTTTGCCAAAAATGCTGGCGGGCAGTTCACACCAATCCCGGTGACAAACGGTTTAAAATGTAATATAAATGGTAATGCTGTAATACCCGCACTTATAACGCATATAACTCCATACAAAATAGCTTTCAGCCCGCCTGCCGGCGAGGCAGGCTTCCAGCTTTCAGACTTCAGCTTGTTTGATACCTGATGACTTATTGCAATTGGCTGACGACTGACGACTGACGACTGACGACTTATTATTATCATTACTACCAGAAACAACCCAATGTATATCGGCCCATCCAATGCGTTTGTCATAAAAAGTACCCCACAGAGGAAACCATAGAATACAGTCTTCAGCCAGAAGCCTTTAGCCATCAGCGTATCTGATTGCTGACGACTGACAGCTGAAAGCTGTATGAGAAGTGCAATAGCAAGAAGCGCAAAAGGTATCGACAGCACATGTCCATGAATATCAGAGACGACAAACGAGTAGCTTGGAAACTCGTGTATGGTATAGGGGATAAACCGAGTGGCGTTTGCGTACCAATAGGTATTTAACCCCTGCTGAAGATTCGTCCATATCTCACCCACTTGTCCCGCGAAGCTCGAGTGAAACGAGATGCGAAGTGGGAAAACAAGTTCCCAGAATGGTTTCACGTTATCGCCTGTGTATCCACGGGTAAATGCATATATTGTCTGCATATTTCCGGCAAGTGTCACAATAAATCCAGTCAAAATCCACGCCACAACCCCATTCCATATCTTTGATCTTTGTTCTTTGATCTTTGATAGTGCCAACTGGCATCCGATGCTCCCTGCCATGGTAAAACAGAGACTAAAAAGCGCCGCGAGGATAAGATTAAATGTTACGGTCAGGTCAAGACCAGAAAGCCTCGTAAGTGTCGCGAGCACCAAGTGTCCAAAGTAGTAATAATTAATCGTAAACCCGCTATACCACATGTCTTTGGGAGGGAAAAAGCCGCCATTTAAAATAGACTTTGTAAAGCCAAAATCCATAAACTTCTCAAGTCCATGGATGCTTGGTTCATGCCCTTTTACCCACGCCCAGAAAATGAGTAATCCTAGAAATACGCTCTCTTCCAGAAAAAGAAGTGCGATTTTTTTGATCCACTCTCTGTATTTTTGATTTTTTATATGAATATTTGATCTTTGATCTTTGATTTTTGATATATCTATGAGGTTTCCTACAAGTCCAAGAAGAAATACAACCCCCATCGACAGCGCGATGGATAAAATGCCGAATGGAAGAATTTTTAGACTTCCGAGGACAAACACGCCAAAGGTCACCGTCGCCATGCCGACTGCCTTAGAGAAAAAGTATCCCTGATCAAACCACCCTTCACCAAGACCGCCTCCCTCGCCGAAGTGACTCCCTAGGCCGGGTCGGGTAGTACGGCCACCATCATTGACGGTATTTCGGAAGGATACCCCGCGAAGCTCGAGCTTTGCGAGATGCGAAGTGGGGCCAAACAGCACTTTTGTCAAAGGGTAGGCGATGGATCCCACAAAAAAAAGCGTTCCCCAAAATCGAAATACGAGCCAAATGTCAGCACCCATACCATATATAGTATGCGATTGAGAAAAAAATGGGTACTGGCTGGTTGCTGGTTAACGGGTGACGGCCGAAGAGGGGCTCCCAATGATTGTTTCGCACCAACAACATGTACGTGTAGAAGCAATCGGTAAGATCGACTGCGTGTAATATTGCGAAACAATCAGTGGGAGAAGAGGCCGGCAGGACCCGTACAAAACCTTGTGAAATTTATTTATTATTCCTACAATAGTCTTCATGAAGATCGCAATTATCGGCGCTGGATACGTAGGACTCGCCGCAGGATATACGCTTTCAAAGTTTGGCCATGACGTCACCATCTTTGAACGGGACAAAGAAGCCGGAGGACTCGCTAGTGGATTTAAACCCGCCTATAGGCGAGGCAAGGATAAAAACTGGGAATGGAAACTTGAAAAAGCCTACCATCACCTGTTTCAAAACGACACCGACATTCTCTCTCTTTGCAAGGAACTGGGAATCGAAAATAAACTCCTCCTCAAGCGACCGCTCACGGCAATATATCAAAATGGTACGATCAGCCAATTTGATTCTCCGTCTGCCTTGTTCTCTTTCCACGGACTTTCGTTTGGCGCGAAACTGCAGACCGCGTGCCTGCTCGCATTTCTTAAAATAAATCCTTTTTGGAAGCCGCTTGAAAAAATCACTGCAGCGTCACTATTTCAAACCATAGGCGGAAAAGAAAGTTGGCGCGTCCTCTGGGAGCCTCTCCTTCTTGGAAAATTCGGCCCATATAAAGACAGTGTTCCTGCGTCGTGGCTCTGGGCCAGAGTTTTTAAAAGAACTCCCCGACTCTATTATTTCAAAGGAGGATTTTCGATATGTGTACACACCCTCGTTCAGGCAATCAAAAAACAACAGAGTTCGATACTTCTCAGTACCCAAGTCGACACTATCGTCCAAGAGAAAAACAAATTTCGCGTTTCATATGGGGGAAGAAGTGATGTATTTGACACAGTCATTCTCACCATCCCGTCTCCTATCGCCTGTACTATTGTCCCAGATTTCCCCAAATTCTACAAAGACAATCTTCTCTCTATCCCGCACCTCCATGCACAGACACTCATCCTCGAAACAGATGAGCCGATCCTCGAAAAAACCTATTGGCTCAATATAAGCAACCGTTCGTTTCCCTTCCTCGCCGTCGTCGCCCACACAAATTTTATGGATAAAAAATACTACGGAGGAAAACATATAACGTATATTGGCAACTACCTCCCTCCGGACCATCCGTATCTTAAGATGACAAAAGAGCAATTACTCAAAATATTCATGCCATATATTAGGCGTCTTAACCCGAGCTTTCAGCTGTCAGCTGTCAGCTGTCAACTTTTTACCGCCCCCTTTGCCCAGCCCGTCCATACGCTCAATTATTCTCAAAAAGCGCCGCAATTTTCTACCCCGATCCCGGGAATCTTTATCGCAAATCTCGACTCCATCGTCCCCTGGGACAGAGGGACAAACTATGCAGTAAAACTGGGCAAAGATGTGGCAGAATATCTGATAAAATCAAAATAATTCATTCGAGTGAGTAAAGAAAAAATGCACTGATGTTTGACTCGAACGTTCTTAAAGATTATTGAAAATTTCATGACAAAACATCACTGAGCGAGCGAGACAGTGAATCGAACTAAATCAAATTATGCGAGCGTCATTTTTTCTTTTACGAACGACGAATGAATAATCTCAACTTTATGAAGACAAAGCTTTCAACAAAGAGCATTCTTTTCATCACTGTTATCTTCGGAGCCATCCTTCGGTTTTCATATATAAACTGGGACAGCTATCAATCATTTCACCCGGACGAGCGAAATATCGCCTGGGCGGTCACCAGAATTTCTTTTTTTGATCAACTCAACCCTCAGTTTTTCGCCTACGGGGGGCTTCCAATCTACGTTTATAAAGCACTCTCAAACAGCGTTTCCACCCTGACGCGCGATCCATCCTGGACTAGCGACTGGGGAAAAATCGCCGTCGTTGGCCGTTTCGTCTCTGCATTTCTCTCAACGCTCTCCATACTTTTAATCTATAAAGT
>JACREM010000054.1 GCA_016218215.1 Candidatus Gottesmanbacteria bacterium
GCTGTTCACGGATAGATGGTTGATTAAATTCGTTAAGGCAAAGGCCTAAGAAATATTTACAAACCAAAACCTTTAACAAAAGGAGAACGGACAAACCGTTTCCTGTTATTGAGGGTTGCAATTTTTCATAGATGAAAAAATTATTAATTGTGGCTGTTGTCTTTATTTTTGTTTTGCTCGCTTTTGTTTTTTTTATCACAAAAGAAAAACAGGTTTCCCCTGAGAATATAAATTCCTTTTATGATATTCATCCGGGAAAAACAACAAAAGAAACAGTAGAGAAAAACCTTGGGGAGCCAATCTCAACACGGCCCATTGAGGATGGCTCTATAAGTAATTATAAATCAGAAAATGCGTATTGGACCAATGATGTTTATTACAAAAAAGACATGGTTCGCCTGACAAAGACAAAGACGCTACCTCCTCAAAATACATCTCTGTCAAAAAGAGTAGTTACAATAGGAGAACAGCCAACTACGCTCTATGGCCCAGAGTCTCATATTGGTATATATCTTTATGTTTATCCAAAAACGGGAATCGCGTATCTCGCCAATAAAAAACAAGACATTATATATGAGGAATGGAAGTTTTCGGGGGTTGATATTTCGTCTTTCCTTCAGTTCCCTGAGGTTATAGATTTTTCCTTAAAAAATACAAGTGGGAAACCAGATTAGCGGATATCACCCTTGCACCCGCACGGGCATGATGACCGAGAGATAGCTATCATCTTCGGGGATGCGAAACACACCGGGGTTAAGAGACCCGGTCATTTCAAACACAACCCTGTCTGAAGAGATATGAGAAAGATAGTCGACCAAAAACCTACTATTGTAGGCTATATCCCCGCCCTCGCCGTCTACCTCCGCGGCAACATCAATAGTCCCTTCTCCTGCTTGAGGAGAATTAGAAGAAACGCTGGAGGCATTTTTTTCAACATGAAGCTTTATGATGTTTGCGTTGTCACGGGCAAATATAGACGCAGACCGAACAGCAGACAATAGTTCCTCTGTGTCAAAAACAGCTGTTGATGTATGATTTTTTGGGATGATTTTTTGATATACGGGGTACTCGCCGTCTATGGCACGGGATAAAAGCTCGGTATCGCCTATTCGAAACAGCGCTTGCCCGTCAGAAGAGAGAGAAATAACAATATCTTTCTCATCTTTTTCCTCTTGCGCTATTTTTACCACCTCAGAAAACACCCGAGCAGGGATGACATTTGAAAAATGTACATCCTTGTCAACCGTGATTGTTTTTACACAGAGTCTATAACCGTCTGTAGCGGCAAACGTCATAAGGCCCTCTTCCGCGGACACTTTGACCCCAGAGAGAAGCGGCCGGCTCGTGTCTCCGGCGGCAGAAAATACGACAAGATTTAGGGCATCTAGAACTGACTCTTTCTCAAGGCGAATTTCTTTTTGACCCGCAGGAGAAGCTGTTTTGGGAAACTCGTCAACCAGTGTTCCCGGAAGGGTCGCTTTTACGCCGCTTGCTTTTATAATGATCTTTTCTTTCTCTGAGACAATCTCAATATTCCCCTGCTTAAGTGAAGACACCAGGTCTATAAGTGTTCTTGCCGGAATACAAACAGCTCCTTCTTCTTCGATTTTAGCTCCTATAAATACTCTTTCAGTGGTATCAAGGTTTGTCGAGGTAATACAGAGTCTGCCGTCAATGGTCTCAATAAGAATATTTAATAGAGCTGGGAGTTGTGGTTTTGCGGATATATTTCTTCCGACTCTTCCGAGGGCCTTGTGTAAATTTTCTTGTAATACGGAAATTTTCATAGATTATTTTTATAGTAATAGAAGTAATAATCAGTGTGGAAAAGTGTATGGTTTTTCTCTTTAGCTGTCAACAGCGGGAAATAAACGGTAAAAACCTGGTGGAAAAGCGCGGGGAAAGAGGTGGATAAAAATGTGGATAAAAAACGTGAAACTGTGGATAAGTGGAAAACTTTCATTACTGTGCCCAAAGTCGTATTTTTATCCCCGACACCGCCTCGCGCAATTGTTGATTCGTTGATAGTTCTGTTGTGATTGTGTCTACGCCGTGTATTACGGTTGTATGGTCGCGCCCTCCCAGAAGGCCGCCAATATCCTCAAGGGTAAGTCCAAGCTCTGTTTTACAAAGATACATAACCACCTGTCTTGGGCGGGCAATCGGCCTGTCTCTTTTTGTGCCTTTCAGTGTTGCGGTTTTGATGTCAAAATACGAACCCACCGCCTCCAAAACATCTGTACCAGAGACGCGTTTTGTTGGCTTTTGTATTATTCCCGCCGTCTTTCCTTTTGTACCGACAGTAGTTGTGACAAGGTCTATGGTGATAGCCTCTTTTCCGTCATTGGTTGCCGCGCGAAGTTTTTTGATAAATCCCTCTATGGCCCTCGTGTCGGTGATATTAGCCGCAATCATCTGAGATGCATCAGATGGGATAGTGAGTCCTGCGGCGAGGGACTTAATATTGACAATAGCTACACGAAGTTCAAAATTTGGCGGAGAGATATCCACAATAAGCCCACCCTCAAAGCGGGACCGGAGCCGATCTTCTAGTTTTGATATTTCTCCCGGCGGTCTGTCGCTTGTGAGGATTACCTGACCGCCTTCCCGAAGCACCGCGTTAAATGTATGAAAAAATTCTTCCTGTGCGGTTTGTTTTCCCGCAATAAACTGCACATCGTCGACCATCAGAAGTTCGGCGGATCGGTATTTTTTCTTAAATTGTGCAGACGTCTTCGTTTGAATGGCTTCTACTATTTCGTTTAAAAATTCTTCCCCCATGCAGTAGACGATTTTCGCATTGTGTTTTTTGAGTATCAATGTGTTTGCGACCGCGTGCATAAGGTGGGTTTTCCCGACCCCTACCCCGCCATAGAAAAAGAGCGGGTTATACGCAGACCCGATGTTTTTGGCAACGGCCGTAGCCGCGGCATACGCCATCTGGTTTGTGGTAGACACAGCGAAGTTATCAAAAGTCGATTCTGGACGAACATGGAGTCTTCTAAGTATGTCCAGGGTTTGATTGCCTGAATTTTGGTTTTCCTGGGAAAAAAGAGGGCCTGCGTCGCGGTCGAGGAGAACCTGTTTTTTGGGCATCACGATAAAAACGAGGCTCGTGTTTTGTTTTGTGTTATGGTCTAAGACACTTTTAACCAGTGAATAATAGCGATTTTCCACAAGGCCGCGCATAAGAGGATTGGGAAACCCAATGGTTGCAACTCCATTTTCGAGAGAGATAAGGCTTGTTTGGCCGAAGTGCGTTTGAAACGTGGCTTTTGAGACAGAAAGTTCAAGCTCGGCGAGAACTGCTTTCCATGTTTTGTTTAAGTCCATAATTAAGAGATGAGCACGTGATGTAAAAACATGACGAGCACACGATGGACAGGACGAAGGGCGACTGTGCCCCCGAACCCCGATTTAATCGGGGTGAAGTGGGGATAACTTGTCCACATGGTAGAAAATTTATTGGCTTATGTCAAGATGTTACTGAAGGATTTGATTTATAGTGTTATTGAGATCTATTGTGTCTTCATTTTTTTCAAATGACTGAAAAACATTTTTTTGTTCCCTTGGATCAAGGAATAAATTAAAGAGTTCGTGTTTTTGTTTATCTTCGTCCTGAATAAATTTCTTATCTCCTTTTACAACAGACTTGATGTCTACCGCATAGCGATATTGGGTTTCGGAGAATTGGGTTTTTCTTTTTTTAATTCCATCAGAGAATAAACTAATCCCATTGAATTGGTTTTCGATATTTTGGGTTTTTATTTCAATAGCGTCTAGAATTGTCGGAAACAGATCGATGCCACTGGCCGGTACATTGTTTTTTTCAGGCATATTATTTGGAATGTGTATCACAAGTGGAACACGGATGATTTCGTCATACAATGTGTTTCCGTGGTCTATGCGCCCATGTTCATAAAATTCTTCCCCATGATCAGAGGTGAGAATTATCACGGTGCTTTGATCGAGATTATTTTGCTTTACATATGAAAAAATTTCTCCAAGAAAACTGTCTGCTCTGTTGATTTTCTCATCATAAAGCGCTGTAAGAAAGCGGACATCTTCTTTTGTTAAGTACACACTTCCTTTTTCAAGTCCATCTTCCCGGAGTTGTTTTTGTTCTTCTTTGTCTCCTGTGAGTTTTCCTGTATACAAGAAGTCAACATATCGCTTGTCGTATCCCCCTTCAGGAATATGTTGCCCATGGACATCATACCCATGAAGAAATATGAAAAAAGGATAGTTTTTGTTTTTTTCAAGCCACTGGATGGTTTGTGGCCCGGTTTTCGAGAAACCAGCAAAATCAACATCATCTTTATACGTTTGAAATCCTTTGTTAAAGCCAAAATCGTGATTTAGCCCCGCCCCGCCGGTAAAGGCTGCTGTGTTATATCCCTGCGACTGAAATACCTGAGCAAGCGTAGTGAGGTTTGGGGCGGTGAGAGAAATGCTTGCCGATGCTTCCTTGTTACCCACAAAAACTATTTTATTGGTAACTCCGTGACGGGATGGGTACACACCGGTAAACCAGCTCATGGTGGAGGGAAGCGTCCATGAGGAGACCGCTCGTGTATTGGTAAAAACAAACGATTTTGATGCCAAAATATCAATATTTGGGGTTGTGTTTTTTTGGTATCCCATAAATCCCGCGTGATCAGCGCGAAGGGTATCAACTGAAATAAATAAGACATTGCACTTAGCGCATCGAATAAGACTATGTTCATTATTCTTTCGTGACCACAATGCCACAAAGAAAAGAAGAAATAAAACTACGAAAAAAGACGAAAGAACCATTCTCGACTTAGACATATGAATATTCTATTATAGCAACCATGGCGAGGAAATTGCTGATTCTTGTATTGATTTGTTTGATAACCCTGGGTGCTATTTACGTCATTCAAAAGAATAAGTGTAAGCCATGGGGGTGTTTTGAGTTTGAGGGAGATACCAGTTTCTTACTAAAAGAAACATATTTTACATCCAATACTGTGTTCCGGGGTCTTTTTAGTAATGATTCTGTCATCATGAGGATAGATAGAAGAATTCTTTCAAAGAGCGAAAGCCCGGAGAATGAATTCAACGCGCGGGTTATGCGATTTTCAGAAATGTTTACTAAGGCACCGGCTCCCTACCCCGGAGACATATCCGATGCGATTGTGTGTCCAGACAATATGATTCCTGAGAAAAAAGAGATACCCATACAAAATGGAAAATTAACCTATTTCCTGGCCCACTATGGGAAGAGACAAAATTTTGGCGTGTGCTCGATGGTCGACTCAGCGGGAATTGGTGTGTACGCAGTGTTGTATTGCGAAAAAGACAACGAATTACAGCAGGTTGAATTTTTTAGTTCTGGATATACAAGCGGAGAAGAAAAATATTTGAATAAATTAGTTCAATCTATATGGTGTAAAAGTTAAAATTAAAAATACCCTGTTTTTTGAAGCCGGTCTTTTGTTTGCTTGTCTATTGGAGGATTCTTTGGAAGAGTATTGTTTGAAGGATTATTCTGTGAGGTAACTTGGAATAGGTGAACAAATTTTTCGTATTGTTCCTTGGTTACTTTATTGATCAAGTTATTTTTTTCTCCTGGATCGTTTTGTAGAGAATATATATGAGAAATAACATCCTTCACGAAGAAGATTTTATATTTATCTGTTGTGATCATTGCCGATTTTAATTTTGAGTCCTGAATGATGATATTATCATCATGATATTTATTTAGATTAGCAAAACTTTTACCCCGAATATCAAAGTGATGATCAATTCCAAGGATATCAAGAATTGTTGGAAATACGTCAATATCCTGGGTTTGAGCATTAATAATGGTGCCTGTCTTGTTTGGAATTTTAATATATAATGGTGTGTGAATGATTTCTTGGAATATGTTTTGATGTCCGAGATTTCCATGATCTCCAAATTCTTCCCCGTGGCTCGACCTAAGTATGAAAACAGTGTTTGAAGAGTATTCGGCCGAGCTCGCAAGTTTAATAATTTTTTCCAGTTTTTTATCAACATTTTTTAACATTAATAAATATCTGTTTTTTAGAAAATCGATGTGTTCCTTGTTGTTGATGTCGATAAGCGAAGAGACCGGTTCAAAAAAGATTTGCCATCGGAAAGAAAGCATGTCAGTGTTTTTTGTATTATATAGTTTGTTAAATAGCGACAAAATTTGTTTTTTATTTTTTTGAGGATTTTTGAAGATCTTATGGTTTTGATTAATTATGGTTGTTTTAAATATTTTTTTATACTCTTTTGCCACATAATCCTCAACAAGTGCATCATAGTCTTTGTAGGTTGTTGGATAATTTACAATCGGGGATACAGGTTCATACTTGAAGATGAAATCATTTTTTATAATATATGGAAAATGTAAATCTTCGTTATATAAATATAGAAAAATTGGTCCACTTTTTTGATTAGGAAAATAGAGTTTTGTGAGATCATCATTCCACGGTATTTTTATCGGAAGCGCTTTGTCTTGAAATAGACTAGCTAGCGTGTGGGGATTGGTTCCGATAAAAATAGTATTGTATCCTTTATTTGCTAGTATCGTAGGAAGAGAAAGCGATTTAATTTTATCGCGAATATCTGAAAATTCATGCCAGATATTATGATCACCCGGAAGTAGTCCTGTGAGAAATGATGACATACTTGTTTTTGTGTAAGCCGAGTGCACCGTGTGGTTTTGAAAAGATTGAGTATTTTTAATAAAAGAACATAAGTTTGGAGTATTTTCTTCACTTTGAATGCAGTCAATTGCGTCGTATCTTAATAAATCTATATCTATAATTATTAGATTGCACATGTTACACGAAGAAGCTAATTCAATATTTCTATATATATTAAATTTCAATATTAGAATATATGTAAATCCAACAAGGCATAAAATAAATACAAAAATAAAAAGATGAGTAGGAAAAAATAAAATTCTGTTCGAAGAGATATGTTTATTTGAAGACATCGAGTGGTTTTCCTTGTACAAACGATGGAGAGTTTATACCTAGAGCTTTCATGATCGTCGGGTATTGATGAATGAGCGAAAAAGGTTTTTCCCCGAGGAAGTTGTTCTGTTTTATCCCAGGACCCGCGATGATAAACGGTGTCCACATACCCGGTTCCCCCTCGGATTTTATTGCCTGCTTGTACCCACTTATGAGCGGTTCGGAAAATATATCGAGCTTATTTGACATTTCTTCGTTCCAGCCATACCCCGGAGCGTTAGCGATGACCAGATCTCCAATACGGTTTGGATCCAGATTCATAAACTCTTTCGCCTTTTCCCATCTGACGATTTCTACGACAGGTTTTGATCCGTCTGTGTCTTGTAGTTTACGGAGAACCGTGACAACCTGTTCGCGGAGCGCCTCGTATTCCGGCCCACTTGCTCTGGCATAATTTCCGTCAAGTCCGTTCGGATTTATATACACATGCGCCATTTTTAGGTATATCACTTTTGTTTTTTTCCAGTCGATGATCGGTTCTCCGGTTTTTGGGTCTATAGTAAAAGACAACCATCCTTGTTTTGCAAAGAGATTGTTCAGATTAACACTTTTATTTAATGGAACCGCTCCATGGTCAGAACTGAGAACTATGTAGGTATTTTTATCGGTGTTGTTTATGATTTCCCCGATGATGGTGTCAAGCTTTATATACATGTCCTGCACCTCTGACCAGAGTTTCTCCCGCTCGCCCATGGAGACGCTGGTGTATTTTGACCCCTTGGGATCAACAGATCCCATCCACCACCTGCTTGTAAGCATCTGGTTTGGTGTGTAGATGTCGTGGATGACAACATCCGGAGCAAATTGTTTTACAGAGGCACCTACGGCCTTTTTGTGCCACTCTAGGGACATATTTGCTTCATCCATAAATATTTTTTTATCTTCCGGGTAATACACGAGTTGTGGGGGGAAATTATCAACAAAATCCACCATCGGACCAGTCAGGGCGAGTAGTTGGCTTGCTGCGTCTTCCGGAAAAGCTATGTATTTATTGAGGTTATTATAAAAAATGCGAATCCGAAAAAAATCACCAGAGCCAAGTTTAATAACCGCAAGCTTCATTTCTGTTGGCACATCCACGCTTTGTGTTTCCGTTTTCCACTTGAGAGTCACCGGGAGCCAACTGCTCCAGTCTCCTTGTTTTACGGTTGCGAGAATATTTTGTTTGTCCAGAGAAATGGCAACTGTGTCGTAATTTACGGTTTTGTCATCTGTAGTATCGAGGAGAAGTCCATAGACATTTGTGCCCCACCCCTCCATCGTGATTTCCCGAGGAGTCGAAAAACTCGTGGGGGCATTACTCCAGCCCGTAGGATTGGTTGTGTCTGTATATTGGGTGAGTTGTGGGCCGAAGTAAAAAAGACGGGTTGCTCTTCCCTGTTTTATACGCTGTTCCAGGTTTCCTTTGGTTTCAAAGTTTATCGCTGCAAAATCAGCTCCCCATCCGCCCCATCGACCGCGGAGTACCACGCCTTTTTGTATTTCCGGCGGCGTAGATCCGGGAATAGAGATGAGCTCTACTTTCATCCCTGCTTCCTCGAGTGTTTTCCAGATTGGCGACACCTTTTTTGCTACAGAGCGAAATCCCGCAACCGCGACTTTGTCCAATGGTTTTCCAATTTCCCGCATGGGCCCGTCATTTACTCCATGTATATCCGGGAGGGCGCCAGTCAGAAGTGTTGCAAAATTCGTGGGTGTGTGACTTGGGAAATTTGGAAATGAATATCCATATGACCCGTGCTCGATGAGCTTTTTGATATTTGGGAGCTTCCCCTCTTTTGCCCACTGGAACACAGTGAATAGTCCAGGATCTGCCCGCATTCCGTCGGGTATAAACCAATAGAGTTTCACTGGATTTTTTGAGATGGTTGAGGATTGTTTATTTTTTCCGAAGTAATAATATGTTCCTGTTATTGCAAGAAGAGCAAGAAGAATGAGGAGGATTTTTTTTGTTGACATAATGATATTAAAAGATTACTGCTGGAAAAAGACTCCGTCAAGATGTAACCTGATTGTTCACAATATGATAACACGATATGATGGGTATTGATGAAATTAATATATAAAAAAATATCTTCCTATTTTGAACCGCCTCTTCTTTTTTTATGGGCAGTAGGTGTTGGAATATTTTTAGGTGACGGAAAACAGCCGGCGGCCGACGCATTTTTTGCTATTTCCATCGTATTGTTATTTGGGTGGTCACTTCACAAAAAAACCATTCAATCGTTGCCGAGATCTTTGTTCTTTTCATGGCTTGCTCTACTTGTTTATAATCTCGCGCTCATCCCCTTCTCCGATAGCCCGGGATTTTCTATTACTTCTTTCATGCGGCTTGTCATGGTATTTCTCGTCTTTGTGTATGGGTATTCATTTTCCGAAAAGATAGATACAAAAAAATTAGAAAATATTTTGCTTGGGATAATCGGGGTGGTTTGTCTCGTGTCGTTTGGCCTTTTGTTTTGGCCGGATATTGCAAAGGCTCTGCCCCTCATGAATCTCCTCTACCCTACGTATGGACACAATCACATTGTCGACCTTTTGCTTTTTGGGATACCCATTGGAATGTATCGATATGCCGAAACCAAAGACAAAAAGATACTATTTTATTTGATTTTATTTTTTGCAACATTATTTTTTTCCTTTGCCAGAGGAGCGATTGGACTCATAGGATTATTTCTTCTTTTTTTAATTTTGAAAAATAAGGTTTACAAAAAATCACTTCTTTTGTTGCTTGGATTCATAGTGGCGCTTCTTGTGGGAGTTAGCAGTGTCGGAAAGCTTGATATATCCATATATGGGAATTACAAAATATCCATTACAAAGCCAAAATTTACAGAGGACGGACGATTGGAATACTGGCGACAAGCTCTTGTTGCGATACGAGAGCGACCATGGTTTGGATCCGGTCCCGGAACATTTTCCCTTGAGTCCCGCAGGCTTCAAGACCACCCTGGATCATATTCCTGGTTCGCCCATAGTTTACCACTGGAAATACTGGTTGAGACTGGGATAGTCGGGGCTGTGCTGTTTTTGACAGCTGGATGGTTGATTTTTAAAAACCTTCTGTATGCCAAAGAGAATTGGGGGGTATTATTGGCAGTATTATTCACACTTCTCTATTCCCTGTTTGAGTTTAATCTGAGTTATATTTCTATACAACTTTTGGTATTTTTTTATCTCGGGGTAAATTCAAAAAGCAAAGAAATATAAATAGCGCTTGGCGCATGGTATACTTTGTCTACCATGTATAATTGGTCTCACATAGACGAAGAAGCGATGAAACGGGAGGATCCGGAGAAGTACCGCCTCTGGCGACTTACCCAACTTATTAATAGTGGCCTGAACGGTGAAAAGCTTGATCGTGAAGAGGTGAAGGCCGCGTGGCCCGCGATCAGAGATGACATAGAGCCATATACCCGTAGGGCTTTGGAGTTTATTTTATGGGATACAACATACTCACTCCCCACCAATCTCAAGTGGTGGATGCCATACAACAGCGTGACGAAATAATCCAGTGGTATACATTTACCGGAGGCACCGCGCTGTCTGAGGTTTATCTTCAACATCGACTTTCTGAGGATCTGGATTTTTTTACCCAAAGCCAAGTCATGGACCACAAGATCAATGCCCTTATAGATGAAGCAAAAACAGAAATTGGTTATGAATCATATGAGAAGCGTGTCTACTCTGGGTTATACATGTATACGTTGATATTTTCCGATGGAGATCGTCTGAAATTGGATTTCAACGAATATGACTTTCCGCCGGTGGAACATGGGACGAAGCTTGGAAAACTTTCCGTCGACAGTCTATTTGATATTGCAATAAATAAATTAGAGGCTATTCTCTCGCGGTCCAAATCGCGTGACTTTGTGGATCTCTATATGATGCTACCGGTCATAGGGTGCGACATAGATCAGGTGCGGATGCGACTTGCTGATAAATTTTCCGGTATACGCGATGATACAGAGGTGGTGCGTCATCTTACAAAGGTTGTTGATTTTTCTGACTACCCCACCATGCTTGTTTCCTTTGATCGTCAGGCTATGATAGATTTTTATCTCAAGGAAGCCAAAAAAATCGGTGAAAGGATATTCCGGTGAAAGATGGTCGTTAGCCCTCGATGTACTGCTTTCCTAGTCTCATGGCCTGGGCGATGAAAAACTGTTTTACTTCTTTCCAGGAAAGAGAAATGAGCATTTCCGGCATATCGGTTAAATCTGCTTCATCAAGATATCCGAGTGCCTTACATAGTGTATATCTATTGGATTCCAAAAGTCCATATTTTTTGTCGTACAATGTAAACATGTCCTCAAGCGTCAAACCGTTTTGAACCATTGTATAAATATCAACAAAATCTTTTTTTGTTCCACGATCACAGATAGCAACCAATTTCATCGGCGCTATGTCGTTTGGGTGAGCGACTAAGACACCAAGGTGAACAAGTGGTTGTTTCAAGAGTGAATATTGATATTGAAAACAACTCAACTTGACACCCTGAAATTTTCCAATTAATGAAATTCCTTTTGCCACTTCTTCGTCAAACGAGCCCAAGAGCGACAAGGATTCACTCAGTTTTTTAGGATCAAATGCTGTTGGCGTAAAAAAATCAAAATCTACTGATTTTCGGTGCCCAAAGTGAAGCGCCAGTGCGGATCCTCCGGCAAGATAGGTATCAGAAGGAAACGGGTTACTATTCCCTAATAGGGCCAAAGCTGTTTGCGCATTTTTAGGTAGGACGGATTCAAACATTGAACCTCCTCTCTTGGTATATCAAGATAGCGTGACCAAAAAACACCATTCCATGGAGAAAAATCGCGAATTTTTTTTAGGGTTTCTTGTATGACTGTTTTGGGAAATGCCCGTATCACCCACCGTGCCGCAGCCAGATCCCCTTTGTCCAGAAGCCGATTGATGACATAGTGTGGGTGTTTACTTGGGTTTACAGTGCTAGCTTTGACGTCCCAAAAAAAATGCTCTAATTCTTTTGGTATTTTTGTCGGAAGATTTGATGTTTTCATAGAAACAGTATACCACGAATGGTATAGTGAAAGGTATGATTTACAGCAGCAAATCAGCACTTCAGCAAAGCATATTGACAGTTCTGCTTGGTGTGCTGTTTTTCTATTACCTCTCTTTTGTCGGATCCATGGTGTTTTCTGCACTGTCAATGAGTATAGGTGTCAGTACTAATTCATAATTACTACTGTATGATTACTATTTCTGAAAAGGTAGGGACATTTAGACCAATCCGCTCAAAAATTTATCCGCGCTCATGATCCGAATATTCTTTTTCCAATAATCTATACCCGAATCC
The DNA here is from genome assembly GCA_016218215.1 of Candidatus Gottesmanbacteria bacterium. GTDB lineage: Bacteria > Patescibacteriota > Microgenomatia > UBA10105 > UBA927 > JACREM01. Next base: position 12,328 of record JACREM010000054.1, read on the forward strand.
TTCACGAGTTGATATACAAATGGAATCGCTAATTTACTTGCAAAATACACAAGGGCTTTTGATATGTCCTTTTGGCTCGATTTTGTTTCAATAATCAGCCACGGTTTTCTATCAACTGTGACAAGAAAATCTACTTCTCTGCCCTCAATATCACGCAGAAAATATAATTCTGCTTTGTGACCGTATGCGTCATACAAAAGATGAACCATTTTCAAAATATGGCAGGCTATCATATTTTCCAGGCGTGCGCCTTCATCTGCTACTTGAGACCAGTCCCAAAGATACATCTTTGGCTCCTTGCGCAAAGACTTGATAGTGGTGAAGGCATATGGATAAATTCTAAAATGGTAATAAAAACGCTCCAGTATATCCATCCATGCTTTTACTGTTTTGTGTGCAACCTCTAGGTCACCCCGAAGAGTATTCAGCGACAATAGAGATCCTACCTTAGATGGAAGAATTTCTACAAGAACTTGTAAAGCCGAGATGTCTCGCACATGTTCTATGTCACGAATATCCTCCCTTATCAAGCGGTCAACGCGTTCATTATGAAAACGCCGAAGCGTCTGTTGATTTTTTTTTAAAAACGGTTCCGGAAATCCCCCAAATTCGAGCAAATCCGCAAACACCCGCGTCGTAGAGCGACTGGATGTTGGAAATATAAGCTCCTTTGACACTGTTATTTTCGGTTGTATCCCCAATACTTCTGCTGATGAAAACGGATGCAGACGATAATAATGATATCTCCCCATTAAAGAGTCTCCGCCGCGACGATAGAGATCGAGTCGAGCGCTTCCGGTGACAAGGATATGGAATATGTCTTTATGGATATCAAATTCCCCCTTGATATAGTTTTTCCATTTTTTGTATTTGTGAATTTCGTCAAAAATTATTAACCCGGCATCTGCCCGAAACATATTCTCCAGGATACGCTTTCTGTCTTCCCGATTATCCCAGTTGAGATATTCATAGGACGCGTAGTCGTGTTTACCTAAAAACTGCGCTAGTGTGGTTTTGCCAATCTGTCGCGGACCGCCCAAAAAAACCATTTTTTCTTTCAAATCCTCACGTATCGCAGAGTGAAGATACCGGTCTTTTATCATACAAACAAAGTATACCATATGGGAAAATCTTTGCAAGATTATTGGACTATTGGTTAAAAATCTGGCAATTATAGATTATTCGTGTATCTGTGATTCGTGGAAATAGCATGGTATGAATGGTATAGTGAAAGGTATGATTTACAGCAATAAATCAACACTTCAACAAAGCATATTGACAGCTCTGCTTGGTGTGCTGTTTTTCTACTATCTCTCTTTCGTCGGGTCAATGGTGTTTTCTGCGTTTGGAAATGATGCGGCCGCATTTTACACGGCCCCATACCTGGAGCAGACGGCAAAACAATTGATTGTTGGTGTAAAAGGTGCAAATAATTCCCACGTTCAATGGGTGTTAGATTTTCACAGAGTAGATTCAGATATTTTCTATCGTATCATCGAAAATTCAACCCAAGAAAAACAACAAAAAGAAGTGCTTTTTTTGTGCAAAAAGCTGTTATTGATAGATCCAAGCAATTTGAAGAATCATCGTTTGTGTCTGAATTTAGTGGTTAGCGTGGGAATGCCAGACGAGGTCAAATTGGCGTTGAAAATGATTGCGAGCGAGTTTCTTTCAAATGATCTTTACAAAAAGGTTGTAGGTATCAATGTTCCCAAGTCTGCCTTACCCTCCCAAAAAGATCTCGATACCATTATATATGTTGATTCCGATGAGCCGGCCCTGTATGTTGCTAAGCTTTATTATTTAATGGGCACAAAAACTCTTTATGGCAATCTACAAATTACGAAACAGCTATGGAATATCGCAAAAGGAGCATATCCCAAAATGGGACTTGTGTATCATGAGCTAGCAAGTCTCGAATTGTATAAATTTAAGAATATGAAAGAGGCTTTGGGGATTATATCTGAGTGCATGGTGAACAATCACGCCAAGCTTCACTGTAAGCAACTGAAATATGATTTGGGAAATGTACCCCATCCTGGATATGTGTCGAAAGACATAATGATTTACAGAGAGTAAATATCAGTTTGTTTTAAGAATTTTCGTGATTACAGGATAAATAGAGGCGGTTTTAGTGTGAATGGGAAAAACTTGACCAACAGCGATGGGAAGATTTCCCAAGAAATAATATTTATCTTCAATTTTTGTTGTTTGTATTTCCAGTATGTAGACCACGTCTTTTAAAAGAGGATTAGACTGAGTTATTATCTGTCCATTGCTGGTGGAGACAATGGTTTGAGCATCGGTGCTTTTTTTATCGACAACTTTGATTATGGGCCTGTTTTGGCTATCATATATGGTGTCGTTAATGTTTATTGCATCAGCAAGGTATGGTTGAACGCCAGTTGTGTTTTGGTAGGGGTTTAATCTGTCGAATAAAGATGCCTGTATTTTTATTTTATGAGTAGAAAGAGTAGATTCTTTGTTTATTATTTCTACTATTGTTCCGTTTATTAAAATACGGTCGAGGATTAGTTTTATCTCCGAGCCAATCAATACAGGTTTACCCTTAAAAGTGTATTGGCCAGAGCCCCTACTAAATGTTGCTTTAATCTTTGTAGTTAAATAAACACTCGAAGTGTCAGGAGAGGAGTCGTATCTAAATATTTTTGAAACAACCGCAACATTTCTTCCTAAGCCGTCCCGCTCTTCCATACCGATTTTCAATAATTGAGCAAACCAAGTATAAACATCTCCGTTGTTTGGATTTTTTCTCCAGACGTCATAAACAAAATTTGGTTCTCCGACCTTTATTATAATGTCTATGTATTCTCCTTTTCTAAAAAATAGAAAAGCAAAAACCGCGACACAGACAAGAAGCCCAAAACCAACAACTGTGGATCTGAGTTTAATTTTCCGATAGTTCATGCTGAGGGTAAATGCCATTATGATTTTATATACATAGTTGAAAATAATAAAACAGGCTCAAGAAAATTATATGGTTGAAATAGGCCAATTATTATTACACTCACGGTTCCAAAGAGCAAGCCTTTTGTTATAATTTTTTCCCTACCCACTTTTAGGTCAGTTGATTTTTTTAGGTTGTATATTATATTTGTTAGAATTAGAATATATATCATTCCCCCGAAAATACCATTTTCTACTATATATAAAATATAAATGTTGTGTACCGATGAGGGAAACGACCACATAACCCCATCTGGTTCAATATTATACCCCTCAATGACATTCATTCCTGAACCAACCCCAAAAAGTGGATGTAACGAGATAAGCTGGATTGCATTTTCTATTTGGGCAATCCTTATTCCCAAGCCATTGTTTATATCAGACGAGTCAATGTCAAGGCTTTTTATGAGTCTCGGGAAAATTAAAACAAAGAATAAAGAGATAACAATCAACGAAATAATTATTTTTGTGGACATGCTCATTTCGAGCATTGTCTTTAAGCGAGTTTTTATTAATTGTGAATAAAATAAAAAAAATTGAGGAAGGAGAGCCACCCATGCGCTTCTACTAAGTGTGAGCCCAAGGATAATAAGAGAAAGGAGGAAAATGATAAAATATGTTGACCTTTTTTTCCAAATACCAAGCGCAAGAACGATTGGAGCAGTAAAAACTATAAAAGCCCCCAGATAATTAGCATGTATAAAGGTTCCAAGTGGTCGAAAAACGAAGTTTGTTTCGTCAGTTGCGTCTTGGCCGAATATCTCTATGTATTTTTGAGATTCTATGGATTTTGCCAGTGGGGAGCCATGCATAGTCTGGACAAGCGAAACGGTGCCTTCAAACAGAAGAATTGCCCCGACTAGACCTAGAATGAGTTTTTTATTTTTAGAAATTAAATTTGAGTTTAGTCTAAAGAAGATATACTTTATTAAAGTTGACATGGCCAACGTGGCGTATATTGCCGATATTTCTGGCATATTTGATCCAAACAGAGCTGAAATCCAAAGCCCAAAAAACAATCCCAATACAAGCAAGTCTAATAATAATATTTTGGTATTTGAATATTTTTTTGAAATAATTCCATTGATTATAATCCCCACAAGGATCAATGAAATGATTTGGTTTATCGACACAGTCGCCGTAATTGAATACCCCTCCGGGAATCTTTCAGGACTTACTGCTCCAGGGCCTAAGAGAAGAAAAGAAAAGGTTTTTCCCGTTTGAATGCAAAATGCGGTTATACATCCCAGGATTAATCCAAGATTTATGTTTTTTAGAAATAAACTTAAGATCCCCACGTACAAAATGAATGATGCAACCACCAGGTATTGAGAAATGTTAAGTAACCAAACAAGCAGAAGAAAAACAAAAGTAGCCCAGAAGACAGTCTCAGTCGAGTTTGTGCGTAGTTTTTCCACAGTGTTATACTAACATACATTTATTTTAGATTATATGAATGAAGGAATTAAATTAACGCTTGTTATTAAAAATATCGACGGGGGAACCGGAACGTTTCTTAAACAAATTTTAAATATTGGGAAACCAGTAGAAATAATTTCAATATTGGCCCTAGAGGAGCAAAATTTTTTTCCAATCGGTGTATGTAATATAAAATATTGTCGACGGAAAAATATTAAATACGACCCGCTGGGTCGTATTTCGGCCACAAAAATATTATTGAAAGAGTTTTTGTTTATAGCGAAAGAATTGAGTCATACTAAGCCAGACGTTATTATTGCAATCGATACACATTGTAATTTATTGGTGAGTCTAGTGAAATTGATATTTAAAATAAAGTCAAAATTAATTTTATCTATCCACAATAACACCTCTGGCGTATTTGCCTTTAAGCATCATTTATTTCCGGTCTGGTTTATTAGACTTTCTGGTAAATTATTGTTTGGTGTGGCAAGTTGTATTATTGGTGTTTCGAAGGGGGTGACCAAAGATATTATCCACAACTTTGATCCCACTATTCCTGTCTATACGATTTATTATGGTTTGAATTTCCTCCCAGCCCATCTCTTGACGGATCAATTACCCAGTGACGACAGGAAAATATTCGATGGATCGATTCCAACTATTATTACCGTGTCTAGACTGGCGGGGCAGAAAGATATCTCTACCCTGCTCAATGCATGCGAGTTTCTTAGCAGCAAAAAAATGAAATATAAATTAATTATTGTAGGCGATGGAAAACAGAAAAATGAATTTATTGAAATGGTGAAAAAGAAAAATTTAGAAAAAACTATCCATTTCTTGGGATGGAAAAGTAATATTTATCCATATTTAAAACATTCTGACATATTTGTCCTGTCTACTCACTACGAAGGATTCCCATTTGTTTTGCTTGAGGCTATGAAAGCTGGCCTGCCTATTATTTCAACAGATGTATCCTTTGGACCAAGAGAGCTATTGCGTCAGGATGAATTCGGATTGCTGACTAAGCCAGGCGATTCGACAGACATGTCAGAGAAAATTTCTTCGCTATTGACCAATCAAAAACTAAGAAAACATTACAAGGAAAAATCACTATCGCGAATAGAGGATTTTACTGAATCCAAAATGTTAGAAAGATATAGAAAAATAATTGAGAGAATTTTTACTGAAGATGAAAAAACGTAACATTTCAATTGGCGTGGTAATTACTACAATTTCAGGGAGAGAGAAGATGCTCATGGATTGTGTTAATTCAGTATTGGCAAATACCGTTGCTGCTGATGAAATATTTATTATTGCCGGAAAAAACTCGAGCTTATCGTTGCCAGCCCGAGTTAAAATTTTACGTGAAAGTCTTGACAGCTTATCAGAAAAACAAAATTATGCCGTACAACGCCTTAGCTCCGAAGTTATTCTGTTTACAGATGATGACTGTATAGTTTCTAAAGATTGGATTAAATCTATCAAATCTGCATTTATCATCCATCCTTCTGTGGGCGGTATTTTTGGACCGGTAAAAGCAGGTTTTAAGCAAGGCGAGAACAGGAGATGTCCAAGTATTTTTGTAAAAACAAAAAATAATATATTTGATAAGCCGCAAGTACATCAAGATATTGGGTCCGGAAACAATATGGCGTTCAGAAGAGAAATATTCACCATGCTGGGAGGGTTTAAGAATTGGCTTGGCTCAGGTACGATGGTGCATTCATGCGGTGACGCAGAGATGATTGTTCGCATGCTCGGAAATGGATACAAAATCATGTATCTAAATTCTGACAACTTGGTGTTTCATTTGCGAAAGCTTACTGATATTCAATATCAGAAATTTGAACTTGAATATTTATTGGGAGATACTGCGTGTTATTCATATTTTATATGGATATACCCATTTGCATTCAAAAGAGTTTTTAATCGATGGCAGATAAATTTATGGAGATATTTGCACGGAATAAAGAAGCTGTTATTAGGAAAAAAAGAGGAGTCATGGCATTCTATTGGGTACGGCTTGCAGGAGACAGTTGTATTGTGTCGAGGCATGATTGTGGGTTTTTACCATGGATTAATTGAGATATGAAACGATATACCGTTTATATCCCCTATCATCAGAAATTGAATGAATTATGTGATTTTGTTTTTCAGACTGCAAACGCTTTATTACTCAAGGGTTATGTGGTGAAGATGATTCTGTTCGATTATGCATATTTTTTTGGTGACCCATATGCTCGAGAGAATTTCTCTATTGAGTTCAAGAAATTGTTGAAACATCCACAATTCAGTGTTATTAGACCATTAGTACAAATAACTCCAAGAAATGGACTTCGGCGTTTGCATAAATTGAATCAGGAGGTGTTTTTCCAACTGGTTATCAAAAAGCTTGACAGGTCAAAGAATAATATATTGTGGGTTTATTGGCCAGAAGATATTGATTTAGTAAAATGTGTAAAAAAACAAAATAAAAATACTTTGTGTGTGTACGACTGTGTGGATAATTTTACATCGGTTAATCTTGAGTTGGATCAAGTCATCAAGCACCAAGAGAATTCCCTCATAAAGATTAGTGACCACGTGTTTGTAAATTCTTCTAGTCTATATAGTCTTAAAAAAGTTGTACGCAAGGATTTAGTAATTGTGCCGCAAGGGTTTGATCAGAGCAGTTTTAAAGATAGATTCAAGCGTGAGTCTATGGGTTCCGTTCAATTTTTGAAAAATATCCCCCACCCAATAGTTGGATATTGTGGCTCGTTTACTTATAGAATTGATTATGAATTGTTGTATGGTCTCATTTCTAAAATGCCAAATATTTCATTTGTATTTATTGGACCGGTAAAAATATTTCCATATGAGCAAGAAGAGAATAAAACAAGAGGATTAATTAGGAAGCTTGGATCATTTCATAATTCCTATGTATTGCCTGCCTTTAAAAATAAGTCAGAAATGGCATGTGTGTTAGATTATTTTGATATAGGCATGATCCCCTATGACACCAATCTAGAGTTTAATCGTTATAGTTATCCCATGAAGCTGTTTGAATATTTTTGTATGGGTAAGCCAGTAATATCGACGCCCATTGAAGAATTAAAAAGATTCACTAAATACGTAAAAATTGGATCTACAGCCAAAGAATGGGAGCGACAAATCGAAACCATTCTTTTTAACCACTGGACAAAGAAGTCTCAAGAGGGTCAACGTACATTAGCAAAAGCTAACAGTTGGGAAAAGAAAGTTGAAAAAATATTATCGTTTATTGATTAATAGTATTATGTTTGGATTTAAAACGATAATTTTTAATACATATGGCCTTATAAAAACTTCAATATCTCCGATGTTTTTTCGATACGACCTGATTCTGATTTCTGATTTAGAAAAGAGAAAAATAATCAATGTCACCGTGGGGGAGCTGAAATTGGTTAAAAGAATAAGTCGAATTTATGTTTTTGGCGGGAAAAAATATGTTCTAGGGGTTTCTGATGTTGATTTTATTATCATTGTGAATGAATTAATTTCGCTCTATGATCTGGAGAAGATTAGAAAGATTCTTCAGAAAAATACGTATCTCTGTTATCTTCACCCTCCATTTATTTTTACTGAAGATACATTTCAGATTGCATTGCAGATGAGTTGTCTTTACACAGATAGAAAAATAGGAAACATAAAATTGCTTTACGCGAGAGATCGAGTCGCGCATCGTAATATAATTCCAACAGGAAGAGGGTTCTCAACATTGTCCGAGGTTGGAAACTTATTTTCATTGACAGTGTTTTTCAGAAATGATATTAGAAATTTCAAAATGCATTTTTCGCTACGTGCATTTATTAAAACAGTGAAAAATTTTCAATTAATATTTAGAATACTCAGCGAAAATATTACTCCGGAAAAAATAAAAAGCTATGGACTTATCGAGAAGACTGATCATGTGTCTTCATCTGTAGATTTTGCACTTAAGTCAATTTACTCAAAGAGCCACATAGACAAACAAGATAAACAATTGTTGCTAAAAACTATGACCGATGTTTTTGACTTGGCAGATGTTTATACCACATTAATGCTTGCACATCTCGATGTGCAAATGTTTATATCCGATGGCAGAATCTATTTTAGTGGCACTTTGACTATTTGGTTTTCGAATTTCGGGATAATTTTTTTTGCTCCCCATGAAACATTGAAGTTGCATAAAAATGTTTTTTTGTTTTTTCAATTGTTTGGAGTAGACTCATATGACATAAATTTAGCTTATTATATGTGTGCTTTGATTCAATCCAATGATTTAAGAATAAAAAGTCAACCTCATCATTTGAAATGGTTAGATCTTGTGCAACTATTTTATAGAAAATCACATAAGCATGAATTTTATAAACACTCGAGTCAGCCTAGAATTTTAAAATTGCTTTATTCAACCCTGCCGAAAGTAGCATACGAGAAGTCTAAATGGTTTTTTGTATTTAGAGAATTATTAAGATTAATTAAGATTGAGGTGATGAATGAAAAAATGATGGAAGCGAGTAAATTTTCCAATCATTCGATGCGAGATAATGTGGAATAGGTAGTTGTGCGACGGATTGAAGTTTATTTTTATAAATAAAATAAGATAGTTCTCGGTAAAAGGAAGCCCTGCGATTAACTGTGGCATTAGAGATTTTATATCCCGCATTGCTTTTATCAGTGTAATAATTGAGATAATTAAATATTCCATTCGGAAGAATGCGGAATGACCATTTTTTTATTAATGGTTGTGACATAGTAGCAAGCCTTGACACCCATTTTGGACAATATAGTACATAACCAAAGTAGCATTTTTGGACTGTTAATATCCAAGAATATTGGTTTAGTCCAAGTTCCTGTGCCAAGGTGTCGCTAATTTGTTCTATTTTTGATTTTAACCCACATAGTTGTTTTGATGGAGAAAGCGTTGGTATGAGAAGAATTTCATTGATTTGTGATTTTGACATTTTCGGATATATATATCCATATATGAATTCAAGATGTTTCAAAGATATGTTGATAGATTTTTTATATGAATACCCGGTTTCTTTTCTTTCCCAAGATCTGGCTAGTGAAAAAAATAAATGGATAAGCCATTCATAAGATTGATATAATTTTATTAATTTAACATACTTCTGAGTTTGTTTTGCTGTGTAGGGAATAATTTTATTGAGACTATATATATTATATCGATTTAGGAAAAGATACTCTTTTAGCAAGTCATCCGGGAGAATGATGAATTTATGAGCAAAATATCCTGAATGCCTAGTCAGTAGGTATGACAAGAAAGATTTAAGCGTGCCATATGATTCACACTTTTTTCGCTTTACGACAATAATAAGATCGATATCGGAATTACTGTTTATGTGTTGGGTTTTTAGCATGCCAGAGCTGAAATCTATAACGCGAACCACTGTATTAATTTTTAAAATTTTTGAAAGCACAAGATTTGCGTATTGCTGGCGAAAATGTGTGTCAATAAATTGGTTCATTATGAGGCAAAGAGAGCAGGAAGAATATTTATATTATACAATTTTTGAGTTACTTTGATATAGAATTGTTACATGAATACCTGGTGCAATATAAGATTTAATATTTATCATTGAATGATATGCCATGTTATACAATTTGATTGTATGAAAAATCGTTATACACGGATTACCCAAATTAACGCACCTCTGGTAAATAGAAAATTGTTTTTTAGCGCAGTTCTTGTAATTATTTTATATTTGATATATTCAACTCCATTTCTATCTGATTACTTGATAAACGATGAATGGGTAAACATAGGGATGCGCGCGCTTGATGTTTCGGGAAGAGCAAAGGATTCATTTCTTACTTCTGGAAGAGGACTCTTTGGAATGCTTGAGCCCATTGTTTATGAATTTGTTGGATACAGTCTTGTCAGAATTCAACTGGTCAGATTTATTTATTTTTCTTTAATTGCTTGCTTAGCTATGAATTTATTTCTATTTATTTCAAACAGGTCAAAGAATTATTTGCATAATTTTCTTGTTGTTTTATTGTTGTTTGTTCAACTGCCTTTTCAGGGTCAAATGGGATATTCTCTTCAACTTATTTCTAATGGCTTACCCTCATTGCTGTTGGGGGTATTAGCATTTCATGTTCATTTCTTTAACCGAAATAACGAAAATATTTATATATTTACTCGGTCTATTATTGTTCTGTTGCTATTGATTTTGGCGATACAATTTTCTCCAGTTTATGCATATTTTTCATTGATATTTTTAGTATATTTAATTTTGACTGAATGGAAACAAAGACAAAAAAGCATACTCCTCTACTTATTTATAATAATTTGTTCATTTTTGTTTTCAATAATTATATATAAGCTTAGTCTTGACTATATTCATACTATTGGGAGACAGGGGTATTTTATTGGTGAGCATGCTCTTTCAAGTTTATTCAACAGACCAGCAGAACTGCTATCTCAGGCTATTAATCCATTATCTTATTGGAGTGCGTTTAAATTCTGGTCATTTCCATTTCCTATTAATAATACACCAAATATTGGGAGCCTTAGAAGAGTTGCAGGATCGTGTGCGCTGGCTGTTTGGGTTCTATTTGTGTATGTGTCCTTGAGAACAGAGGTTTTTATTCGAGTCAATAAAAACGTTGCGCTAAGTAAGTGGCTTGCTGTATTGATTTGTATTGCTGTTAGCTTGCTTCCCATTTTAGCTGACTATTCAGATTCAATAAACGATCACAGGCCCCATATTACATTGGTGCTTATTGGAATAGTGATTGTAATCAGTTTTGATTGCATCAATGTGCTTAGGTTGAGATATGGTGCTCTATTTTCCCGATATATTAATTATGGATTAATTCTTTTTGTAGTTGCATCATGTTTTGGAGCGCAGTCAAATGTATATAGAGGAATAGTTAATGGTAGTGCTAGCCAGTTAGATTTTATAAGAACAGAGCTTGTGAACAGTCGACCGATTAAAAGAGTTGTTGTGATTCTTCCTGATTGGTACGGTTGTCTGGTGGAGCCTTGTGATCCTTGGTTCGGGAGAGTAAGTAGTTATACACTGGCACAGCACGGAGGATATCGTTATGCACTCGCGTCTCTTGGTGAAAATCCAAATGTCGAGATAGTTTTTATTGAAAAGAATAAATTCAAATCTATTGAAAACTGGTCCATGATTGATTGGAATAAGTATGTGTTAGTCAGGAAGCTGAATTTCAACTTTCTTCAAAAGAATTGAGATTAAAAAATTTATTTCACAAAAATATTATGTATTGAAATTGCATCCAAGAATTCTGCAGTATTTTGGACAGGTGCGTATGTCTTTGCGTTCTTGAATGGCAGTTTTTCCATTAAGAATATCAAGAATATTATTTTTTAATACATTTCCAATAAATCTTCGTTTAAAACAAAAAGAGACATTTCCATGTGGGTCAAGGACGATGTTTGTTTGTCCAACAAGGCATCTGTGTTTCAGAATGCTTTGCGGTTGAAGATAATATGTTTTCATTGCCGCAAGATGTTTAAATGAATTATTTACAAAAGTAGGATTTTGGAGAATGTAATCAAAAAAATGAGAGCTGTTATTTGCTGATGGCCAGAGGGAATCGATTAAAATATTTGTATTAAGGTTTTTAGATTCAGGCGAATGAATGCTTTCGTCTAGTGCCTGTAGATAAATATTGCTTCCTGGCCAGGTTTTTCTGATGTGATTAATAAGTTTTGGAATATAATTGATGTTTTCAGAAGTTATAAGAATACCAATTTGTAAATGTATGGTAGTGTTTCGTATGAGTTGGATTGCCTGAATTGCTTTTTCATATGCCATTGGAAATCCTCTAAGCTTATTGTGAATGTTTGGATTTGAACTATAAAGAGAAATTTTGACATAGTCTAATCCAGCCGAGGCTAGGTCATTTGTAATTTTGTCTTTAAACAATGAGCCATTGGAGTTAAGAGATACACAACAAGAAATATTTTTTAATCTTTTTACGATCGCTACAACAAGATCTTTATTTATCAAAGCTTCTCCTCCGTTTATTTCAACGAACGTATTCGCTGTTATGGGGCTTAGGTTATCAAGTATTTTATTCCAGTCTTCGACGCTCATTTCATTATGAAATGGTAATTTCCAAACAGAACATGAAGGACAACGAAAGTTGCATCTGTTGGTAATGACAAGGCTGATTATGCGAGGTTGTGTTTTGTATTGACCTGTAAGGTAGCTAGATTCAAGAAATATTTTTTTAAGAAACGGTATTGGCATCGTTAATATGTTATATCATAATCCCGACAGGATGTTTATTATTAAAGATTTATCTTGCCTTTTTCTAGGATAAATATTCGATTAGCAAAAGCGTTAATAGTTCCTGCCTCATGTGAAACTATGATCATGGCCTGCTTGATCAAGTTTTTATTGATATGATTTTGAATTTTTTTTCTGAATTCTTGATCCCCAACATTGACACCTTCATCAAGAATAAGGATATCCGGATCAGCATGTACGGCAACGGCAAAACCTAAGCGGAGCTTCATTCCGCTCGAGTAAGTATAGAGCGGCACATCAATAAACTGACGGATATCGGCAAATCGGATGATCGCATCAAGTTTCCTTTCAATCTCTTCCTTTTTCATCCCAAGCAACATACCGTTAAGAAAAATATTTTGTATTCCAGTAAGATCCGGGTGAAATCCAGCCTCGAGGTCAATAAGCGAGACTATTCGGCCATGAGTTTTGAC
>JACREM010000055.1 GCA_016218215.1 Candidatus Gottesmanbacteria bacterium
CTAATGCTCCTAACTCAAGAATTGTTCCAGCATAGACTTCACTTTCTTTCGCTTTCTCTTGAGGCACACTTTCACCAGTAATGGGAGCTTGATTTACAGATGCTGTTCCATCAACCACAACTCCATCAACAGGAATTTTTTCTCCTGCTTTCACAAGAACAATATCACCCACCTTTAGCTTGTCTATTGCCACTGTTTCGTCTTTACCCCCTCTTTTAACAGTTGCAGTTTTGGGGACTGAACCAATTAATTCTTTAATTGATGCTCGAGCTTTCTCACCACTAGCACTGGCAATATATTCGGCAATGAGGATAATCATCAATACTACTGCACCAGCAAGATATTCTTTTCCAACAATGGAGATGATGACAGCAATAGTAATAAAAATTTCTGTCCCTATTTTGCTTTCTTTCACAAGGTCTTCAAAGGCTGTTTTTACCAAAGAGTACAAACCCAAAAGCATTGCTATTAACAAAAGGGGCAATGGGATAGCTTTGAAGTAAAAGAGGAGACTAGCCAGTCCTACGGTGATAATGCGTACTATTTCCCACACATACTGCTTATTAATGAAGGACTTCAAAAGTTTCATAGAATTAGTCTGAATTTTTGCCTGGATGGTCTGGTAAGTTTTGTCTGATGTGGTCAGCATAATACTCAGCTTCTTTCAAGAGTTTTGTGATATGTTGATATGCAATAGAGTAGTTCATGACGTTTCCACTTCGCTCCACTTTTACTAATCGCTTATCTTTTAGAAAACTAAGCTGATGAGATACAGCAGATTCAGAGATGCCAATTATGATTGCTAAATCCCTGACACATAACGGTTGTTTTCCTAGCGCATATAAAATTTTCGCTCTGGTTGCATCTCCTAGAGCTTTAAAACACTCAACTACAACTTCAAGTAAAGCCTTTTGAGGCATGCGAGTCTGGGCTTTTTGAACAGAGTCGGGATTGAGAGGTTGTAATGATATATTATGAAGCCTCATATCTATTTGACTATCTGCTCATATTGTAATATGTTAAATATGTGAATGTCAAATATTAAATTTTTTAACTCTCCATTTTGCTATACTAAATTAAATATGCCTAAGTTTTTCAAACGAGAAGAAAAAAGACCATTCACTACCCTTCTATTGAAGAACGAAAAACAAGCTCTAATTATATGGTTTGGGCAGTAGGTTTTGTTTTAATTATTGCTATTGGGGTAATCATTTTCCTTATCCTTTAATTAAAAGAAACTTGCTTGCATACAACATAAACACCTGATAATCTAATTTCAGTTAGCTAACGCCGCTTACGCGCACACAAAAAGAATGTGCCGGTTGTCGGCGTTTTTTAATGTTTTGAAAGACTAGCTATCAAATGTCAACAATGAAAAAGGATAACGATAGAGGCTTTAAAAAGCCATTACAAAAGAACTCGAAACGAAGTATAACGCATCGAGTTTTAGTTGCTCTTTGACAACCTAATACATATCTCAAACGAGAGGTTTTGCCTTCTCGTCAAAATCCTTGTTGTCTCGCATCATGGCAAAGATAATGCCTGTTAATTTCCGGGACACAGCGCCGATAACGGTCATATGAGTTTTCCCATCTTTGATTTTTTGTTCATAATACGTTTTCAAAGTGGGGTTAAACCGAACGGATGTCACCGATGCCTTCCAGAGAGCAAGACGAAGATAGGGTGAACCTTTCTTGCTCATATGGTTTTTGTTTCCGGTAAATTGTCCGGACTGATGAACCGTTGGATTAATACCGGCAAAGGAGACTAATTGAGCACTCGTCTTAAAACGGGTAATATCGCCAATTTCTGAGATGATGGCGGCTGCCAAAATGGTATCAACGCCCGGAAGCGTTTTCAGCGTTGTTGGAATAGTTTCCATTACCTGACCAATTTCGTCTTCAACAACAGTAATTTGGACAACGAGAAAATCAAGTTGTTTTAACAGAAGAGACAGTTCCAGTTTGAAACTATCCAGAGCAAAAGCTATGCCAAAGGAAGTTTCAGTTTTTTGTTTAATCTCGTCTGCCTTTTCTTTTTTGAAATGTCCCTTGGAAAGTTTCGTAACAAGATTGGTTAGCTTTCTTGTCGTGATACTTTCAAAACTTTCCGGTGTCGGATAGTCTTCCAAAAGAGCCTTGGCAGTTTTTCCAAACGAGTCAGTAAAGAGTGTCTCAAACTCAGGGAAGATCTGATCCATAATTGTCACAATTCGTCTTTTGGTATCGGTAATTTGTTGCGACATCGTTACACGAAACCGGGAGAGATTGCGCAGGGATACCATCGTCTCAGAAGCCATTTTTGTTTCCTGAAATGATCCAAAACGCATAAGGTCAGCAATCAAGAATGAGTCTTCCTTGTCGGTCTTCGTTGTTGAAAGATGGACTTTTCGAAAAGCATCTGACTGATACGGATTGATCACGGAAACCGGGTAGCCTTTTGCGCTGAGGAATGAATACAAGGCCAGCCAATAATGACCAGTTGCTTCAAGACCAAAAACAACAGCTGAGTCCGAAGTATTCACGGCAGCAATACGAGTCAGGAGAGTTTCTCCGCCATCAGTGGTATTTGCAAAAGAGAAAGGACGCGCAACCATCGTTCCCGTTTCATCAATGATGGTAGCGACGTGTGTTCGTTTGCCAATGTCGATACCGACAATGAGTTTATCTGTCATAAAAATCACCGCTCAATCTTCTGTGTAAGATAGCAACTGACAAGACGTAATTGTACACCTTTTATCCAGCCTCGTTTGAGATACGAAGTATTAGGTTGTTAAACGCAACCGTAATCTCCATCTAGCTGATGCGGATTACCAAGTGAGAACAACTGGGACCTCAGACTTTCTGAAAGAGTTAAAACCTCTAAGGAGGTTGAACGAAGTCCCCAGTCGCTTACAGAATTACTACCTTAAGTAGTAAATCTA
>JACREM010000057.1 GCA_016218215.1 Candidatus Gottesmanbacteria bacterium
AGGCAGACACAATCTGCTCACGTTCTGCTATGGGTCGTTTCATATGCTTCACCTCCCTTCCTGGAGAGAAGCATACGGTAAGTGGTTAAAGGAAAATTGAGAAATCAAGAAGCGGCGTAAATTGAGAGATCAGTTTACACGCGACAAAGCCCCAATTCTAGCTTGACCTCAGTGTAAAGGTGCGGTACAATTACATCTTAGTTCGTATAACCCGGGTAAATATAAGTATGGATTCGGGTGCCCTCCAAGCTTCGCGCGAGGAGGGTCTGTTAGTGGTAATGACCGTATGGCACATCAAGGAAGTTTTGAAGTAGAAGGAGAAGTCACTGAATGTTTACCAAATACGCTATTTCGGGTAAAATTGCCAAACGGTCGCATGGTACTTTGTCATCTTTCAGGTAAGATGCGGATAAATTTTATCCGGATCATGCCGGGAGATAGAGTACGGATGGAGATGACTCCGTATGATGCGACAAAGGGAAGAATTATTTATCGTGTATAAATGTTTTTTAGCATATGAAAGTTCGCGCAAGCACAAAGAAAATTTGTAATAAATGCAAGATCGTGAGACGCCGTGGGCGGGTGTACGTGATTTGTGAAAATCCGAAACACAAGCAGAGACAAGGATAAATAGAATACACAATGTCCAAATCACAATAACCAACATGGTTGCCTTGCTGAGTATTGGGATTTGAGAATTGAGATTTTGAAATATGGCACGTATAGCAGGAGTAGATTTACCAAATGAAAAAAGACTTGATACTGCCCTTACCTATATCAAGGGCATTGGGCGGACCAATGTTATAAAAGTGTTAAAAGAGTCAAATATCGATGCGAGTAGGCGGGTAAAGACTCTTACTGATGAGGAAACAAACAGAATCGGAAAGGTTTTGGAAAAAGGGTATACGGTAGAAGGAGACCTGAGGCGTGAGGTCGCCGAAAATATTAAACGCCTTCGGGAAATAGGAAGCTACAGGGGAACTCGACATACAAAGAGTCTTCCGGCCAGAGGGCAAAGAACGAGATCAAATGCACGTACCAAGCGTGGGAAACGGCTCACGATTGGAGCCATGAAAAAAGACGATAAAGCAAAAATGGATACAAAGTCGGCACCAGAAAAAAAGTAATCTATGGCAATAAAAAAAGCAAAACGAGTTGTAGAAAAAGGACGAGTGTATATTACCGCGACATTTAACAATACGCTTGTCACGATCACTGATCTTGAAGGAAACACTCTTTGTTGGGGTTCGTCAGGGCTTGTTGGATTTAAAGGCGCACGTCGTGCTACTCCATACGCCGCAACGACAGCTGTAGAGACAGTGTCACGAAAAGCCCAGGATTTTGGGCTACGGGAAGTAGAAGTGTATATAAAAGGTCCTGGCGCAGGACGAGATGCAGCGCTTCGGGCGCTTCGATCAGTAGGTCTTGGTATTTCACTCATCGCAGATGTTACTCCTATCCCGCATAACGGCGTCAGACCAAAGAAAAAGAGGAGAGTTTAATGGCACGATATACAGGACCGCGAAGTCGATTAAGCAGACGCGAAGGAGTAGACCTTGGGCATAAGACCGTGGGAAGCAAAGCCCACGCGATGCTTTTAAAACGACTTCAGGTTCCTCCGGGGCAACACGGGTCAAAAGGGACAGGAAAGATATCCGGATTCGGCCAACAGCTTCGAGAGAAGCAAAAGGTGAAAAGGATGTACGCAGTGTTGGAGAGGCAATTTCGTAAAGCGTTTGAGCGAGCACGATTAGTACGAGGCAATACCGGGGAGAAGCTGCTTGAAATCATGGAGCGAAGGCTTGACAATGTTTTATTTAGATTGCTTCTCGTCCCAACCAGAGCGGCATCGCGACAAATCGTTTCACATGGACATGTGTTTGTTGATGGAAAAAAGGTGAATATTCCTTCATTTGAAGTATCGGTCGGACACGTCGTGACACTCGATCAGACAGCAACTGAAATTCCGGCAGTGAAAAAAATGCTTGATGAAAAAAATATCAAGCTTCCGGAGTGGCTCGAACGCAAAGGTCCGTCAGGCAGAGTCGTCAGGCTTCCCATGAGAAGCGATATAGGAGAAGACATAGCAGAACAATATATAGTAGAGCATTATTCACGGTAGGGAGGAAGAATACATGAGATGAAAAACCGGAGAGTTTTTCATTCCACGCATTTCTTTTACAAAAATATATGATAGAACCAAATTTTAAAGTCAACACGGAAAGCGAAAAACAAGGCTACGGAGTTTTCTCCATTGAGCCTCTGGAACAAGGATATGGTCAGACACTCGGAAATAGTCTTCGACGGGTACTTCTTTCCTCTCTTCAGGGATCTGCGATCACCTCTGTGAAGATTGTTGGCGTAAAGCATCAATTTACGACTCTCCCAGGGTTGAAGGAAGACATAGTAGAGCTTATATTAAATTTGAAAAAAGTTCGACTTATTGTTGAGGGTGCTGGTCCTGCTATACTCAGACTTTCAAAAAAAGGCCCGGGAGAAGTGACCGCAGGCGATATCGAAGCGCCGGCAGGAGTAACAATCGTTAATACTGATCTTGTCCTTGGAACTTTGGCAGATAAAAAAGCAAGTCTTGAGATGGAACTTACCGCAGAAAAAGGGTATGGCTATGTTCCGACAGAAGATCATAGAGTAGATGAGATTGGTCGTATTTCTATGGACGCGCTCTATAGTCCGGTACAGCGTGTAAATTATCGGGTGGAGGCCACACGCGTTGGCCGTATGACGAATCTTGATAAGCTTGTTATGGAAATCTGGACAGATGGAACCATCTCTCCACTGGACGCGATGAAAATGTCAGCCAAGGTACTTGTGTCGTTTTTCCTTCAGGTGTACGAACCAAAAGCCTCACGAGTAGAGGAATCCGTTGCAGTGACTCCGGTGTTGTCTGATGAAGTGTTAAAAATGCGTATAGAAGAACTTGATATTCCAACTCGGATCGTCAATGCGCTTGCAAACGGAGGCATAGAGACTGTCGGACAGCTCCTTGGAACGGATCGTTCTGAACTTATTAAAGTCAAAAATCTTGGAGCCAAGTCTTTGGCAATTGTCGAAGATAAACTTCGGGAAAGAGGCGTCGCGCTTACTGTATAAATCGTAATACATTCATATGAGACACGGAGTCTTTGGAAAACAACTATCACGATCCAAAAATGAAAGGCGTAGGCTTCGTCAGGGGCTACTTCGTGATTTGTTTACGAAAGGGGCGATCGTTACTTCCAAGGCAAAAGCGCAATCAGTGAGAGGTGTAGCTGAAAAACTTATTACCAAAGCAAAAAACGGGTCAGATCAAAAAAAGAGAGAAGCATGTAAAGAACTAACAGATAGCCATGTTGTTGAAATTCTCTGGCAGCGTGCGCGTGTTCAGTGGGCAAACCGAACCTCAGGGTTTACCAGAGTAAGCATCTTAGGGCAAAGGCGCGGAGATGCGACGACTCTCGTGAAATTATCTTTTGTGGATGAAGAAGTCAAAAAAACTGAAGATGCAAAAATAGAAAAGCCAAAAAAAGCTGAAGTAAAGAAAAAAATTGCGGCACCAAAAATAACGTCTGTAAAGGCGAAAAATACCAAAAAGCCCGTAAAGAAATAACCATATGAATACACCCAAAAAACTTACACGAGCGACGAAGGCATCAGAGATCAAACATGGTTGGCGTCTTTTTGATGTGAAGGGAAAAGTATTGGGACGAATTACGTCTGATATTGCCCAGGCACTCATGGGCAAATCAAAACCATATTATACAAAGACTCTTGATTGTGGGGATTATGTCGTCGTCGTCAACGCAAAAGAAGTTGCTGTTACAGGAAAAAAAGAAGCAGATAAGATGTATGGGAATTTTTCAGGATTTCCTGGGGGCTTAAAAGAAAAAGCACTCTGGCAGATTCGCGCAGAGAAACCGTCCCTTATCATCACACACGCGGTGAAAGGTATGTTGCCGAAAAATAAACTGCGTGATAGACTCATGACTCGACTGTATGTATATGCGGATGAAACACATCCATATATCGAAAAGTTTGAAGCAAAAAAATAATATGGACAAAGACGGTACACCAGACGCTGCAGCAGTAGAAGATACAAAAATGAAATCGGTATCTGTTTCGTATTACGAAGCACTTGGACGTCGTAAAGAATCTACGGCACGAGTAAGACTATATGTAGTAGGCGATGAGGTCATGACCATAGACGGGAAAACTGTTGAAAAAGGTGGATTCTTGGTGAATGGAAGAACAGAAGATTCATATTTTCCAGGAGACGTATATAAGAAAATGTTGCTTGAGCCATTTCGTACGACCAACACGATCACTCGGTTTGCGACATCGGTAAAAGTATCAGGCGGAGGACTTATGGGACAGCTCGGGGCTGTCATTCTTGGAGTTTCCAGGGCTCTTGAAAAAGTAGATAAAGAAAAATTTCGACCAATACTTAAAAAACGCGGATTTATGAAGCGCGACCCCCGCATAAAACAGCGCCGCAAAGCAGGATTTGCAGGCAAATCAAGGGCGAAGAAGCAGTCTCCGAAACGATAACGCCTTGTTCTCTGTCATCCCCGCGGAAGCGGGGATCCAGAAAGAGTAAATTTTTATTCTTTTAATTTCTCTTCTAAATCAGTATCCTATGTCTATGGATGTTCTTTCTGTATCAGGTCTTACAAAACAATATGATGGCTACACAGCTGTTGATCACATTTCTTTTTCTATTAAAAGAGGAGAGATTGTGGGTCTACTGGGTCCAAATGGTGCCGGAAAAACGACGACAATTCAGATGCTTCTTGGATTGACACTCCCAAATGATGGTGGCATTTCATATTTTGGAAAAAATTTTCTTCAAAATCGCGAAGAATCACTCTCGAGGATGAATTTCGCATCGTCTTATAGTGCCGTACAGGGAAGAATGACGGTCTATCAGAATCTTCGTATCTATGCAGGACTCTACGGTGTCAATGAAACTGATAAAGTGATCCGACAGCTACTGGATCTCATGGATATTGTTTCGATCAAGGATCAGGTTTTTTGGAAATTATCTTCAGGTCAAAAAACCCGTGTGATTCTTGCTAAGGCTTTTATTAATAATCCGGAATTGCTTCTTATGGATGAACCTACGGCAAGTCTAGATCCTGAGATAGCAGAAAAAGTGATAGAAATACTCTTGGATATGCGAAAATCTCGTGGTGTATCTATTTTATATACAAGTCATGACATGGAAGAGGTAGAGGCACTCTGTGATCGGGTAATATTTTTAGATCATGGGAAGATTCTTGCAGAAGATACACCTCTTGGATTTACGAAAAGGATAGGAGATTGTACGCTCATCGTGACGTTTGATGGTGAGCAAAAAACAGTCGTATCTCATGTGAAATCAAAAAAATATGCGTATAAATTTCCTAGAGATGAAGTTATAGAAGTATCTCTTCCCGAGGGAGACATACCTGCATTACTTTTCGATCTCGGCAAGAAAAAAATATGGATTACCAATATTGATGTAAAAAAACCAAGACTTGAAGATGTGTTTTTACAAATTGCAAAGGGGAAATATGAGCTTAGGTAGAATAAACACAGTCCTCCTGCACTCTTGGTATCACTTTACTCATAGCATGGAAACGTGGGTGGATTTATTCTGGAATTCTTCTATACAGATTATATTATTTAGTTTTTTGGCAACTGCCGTATCAAAAGGCGGGGATACTACGTCGGCGAAATATATGGTCGTCGGAATGATATTTTGGAATATGATCTGGGTCAATCAGTACGCTATGGCCCTTGGAATTCTCTGGGAGACATGGTCGAGAAGCTTTAGTAGTCTTTTTATTTCTCCACTTTCTATGAATGAGTTTCTTGTAGCTCAGATGATATCCGGATGCATCAAGTCATTTGTGGCTTTGAGTATGTCCATGATTATCGCAAGTACTATTCATGGAATTTCACTTTTCCCTTTGGGTATATGGTTTTTTGTGTATTGTTTCGAGCTTATGATTCTTGGATGGGCGTTTGGGTTTTTAGTGCTAAGTCTTATTCTTCGGTTTGGTACAGATGTTCAGTCACTCTCCTGGGCGATAGTTTTTGCTATTCAGCCGGTCGGAGGAATATTTTTTCCGTCACAGTATCTTCCGGAATCGGTTCGGTGGATTTCATCTCTTTTGCCTACGTCCTATCTTTTCGCGTCTCTTCATGGGCAACTTGCAGGAATGCCAGCAGATATAGAACGTATCGTATTAGCTACAGCAATAAATTGTGTGTATTTTGTTGGATCATATTTTTTATTCCAACATCAGTATAAAATGTCTCGGATAACCGGACGTTTTGCCCGCATGGAGTCCTGATTCCATCAGGCTTTACAAAAGCATATCATCGCACATCGTCTTAAAGGCCTTGAAACGGCCTGACCCCGTAGGGAAGGCCTGGCCTTATGAAATACGATCACTTGCACTCGTGATAATTTTATATATACTTAAGTCATGGCAACAAATACTTCCCAGATTCCTGATTTATCAAGCGTCTTCAGTTCTTCTTGGTTTGGGAAATTAAAATTTATCATCGTTTTGCTTGTTATATTGTATTTGTTTAAATCCACACTTATTTTTATCCCGCCAGGATATGTTGGGGTGACGTATGATCGAGGGCGGGGTGTACTAGAGGGAGTAAAAAAAGAGGGCATGAGTTTTGCCATTCCCATGTGGCAGACGGTGTATTATTTTGATACTAAAATTCAGGAATATACCATGTCAGCTGCAGTTGATGAAGGAGCGCTACGAAAAGACGATTCACTGGATGCACCGACGAGTGACGGACAGCAGGTTAAAGTTGATGCTACGGTTCTGTTTCGGTTAGATCCAGAGAAAGCGCCAGAACTTCTTCGAAGTATCGGTGTTGAATTTGTTGATAAAATTATTCGACCATTTTCCCGAAGTCAGATCCGCATGGTTATAAGTCGGTATACAGCTCCACAGATTTATTCGGAGAAGCGTCAGGAAGCAGAGACGATTATGACTCAGGAGTTATCCGAACTTCTAAAATCAAAATATATTGTGATAGACAAAGTACTACTACGGGCTGTATATTTTTCACCGGAATACTCGAAGGCCATTGAGCAGAAAGTTATCGCAGAACAGCGTGTAAAACAGGCGGAATTTGAAGTAAAGGAAGCCACACAGCGCGCGCAGTCAAAGATAGCAGAAGCAAAGGGCTTAGCAGAAGCGCAGGCTCTTCAGAAAGCCACACTTACTCAGGAATTTTTAGAGTTAGAAGCGATAAAAAAATGGGACGGAAAATTGCCGCAAGTGTCAGGCGGCGGATCAAATCCTTTTATAAATATACCCCTGAAGTAATTTCTTCTGATGTAGTATTGAGATTATCCCTTAGATATGAAAATTCCTCATTTTTATAAAGCACAGTCAAGACTCGGGATGATTTATCTGCCGTACAAAGGGACGACGTTTAATATCGGTGTTGAAAACGGACCTGATGCTGTCCTTTCAGAGAGCGTGTTAAAAAAAATCGATTCAGCGGCACACGTTGACGCGTACACATTTCCTGTGCTTGATGAGAAAGATAGCGCACAGTATCAAGATGTGCTATCAGACTCAACGAAAATATTTCGGGATCTTATAGAAAGTACTCTGAAGGACTATGAAATGCAGGTTGTTATTGGGGGTGATCATAGCGTTGCGTTTCCGTCAGTTCTTTCGATTATGAATCGGGTCGATTCCAAAAATATTGGGTATATTCAGTTCGATACACATCGTGATATCTGCTCGTTTAGAGAAACTCCGAGTGGAAATTTTCATGGTATCTACCTTCGAGCCCTTACTGATAATCAGTTTGACGATGGTCCGGTAAAACGGCTCGTGGAGTCGCCAATGTCATTTTCTCAGGTGTTCTATGTTGGCAATCTTGATGATGATCCAATGGAGCGGCCCTTTTTACAAGGAAAAACACTCAACAATATTACGCGCAAAGATATTCTTGACGATAAAAGTACATCAATCAAACGATTATCAGATTTCATCTCAAAATTTCCTCATATTCATCTGAGTTTTGATATTGATGTGTTTGATAGCACTATCGCTCCTGCGACCGGCACGCCATCACCGGATGGACTGTATCCTGACGATGTGTTTCCATTGCTTGAGGTATTCAAAACTATTCCCAGTTTTTCTATGGACTTAGTCGAAGTAAATCCTGAGAAAATAGGCGCAGAGAAAACTGTCGCCCTTGCGCAAAGGGTTCTTCTTGCAATATTAAAATGATCTGTCATCCCCGCGCACGCGGGGATCCAGGTTAGTATTTTATTCTCATGAGCAATTGACTATGTATGATACAATCAAAGCAAATAAATCTAAAAATATGAATAAATCTAAATTGAAGTTACCAAATCAAATAGCGGTTTCCATTCAGAAGGGCGAATCAGAAGCTCTTGTCGCTGTGCTTGAAAAATATGATGCAGTAACTGAAGGCAATAGTCTGACAGAGTTATTTTTTAATGTGAATGATCTTATTTATACAATTTTTGATGTCCCTAAGAAGCTTCAGGAAGATATTCAATTTATACCATCTAAAGAAGCTCAAATTGCGATGGTAAGCATAGCACAAAGTCAGCCAAAAAAATTTGCGCGGCAGTTTGAAATAAACAGATTTATTAAAAATGATTCGTATCAAAGGATTGCAATGGTATAAATACCATATGAAATCTTTTGGAGATAGAGCTCTCATTCGTTGTCTCTCGAATTTAGGATTTCAAAAACAGCCTCAGGTAGGTTCAAGACATTGGAAGTTTAAATGCCCAAAGAAGCATAAAGCAGGTGAACGACCTTTCGTAGAGGTTTTACAAGGAAAAACTGAATACGATCGAATCACTCAGAGTAAAATAATTAGTAATCTCAAAAAACACGGGTTTACTCTTGGCGAAATAATTGAAGCTTTTCGTTAAAGCGATTCAAATTAAATGTTTGGAGCACCTTGGGAGATTAGACCCAATTTTTGTTTTGCAACTTCTAAAATAGTTTGATCGATCTGCTTCTCCTCTGTAGAGAGATAGGTTATAGTTTTAAGATTTTCCATTGCAATATCGACGCACATTTTAAGGTGTGTTTGTAACTGACCATATAGATTATTAGCTTTTGGGTTATTCCTAGCTATCTCTAAAATTGTAATTGCTTCATTCCATCTAGATTCTAGATAGGAAGGTGAAGAATCAATTTGCCAGTCGGCAGGACCAGAAAATTTCCCAGGTGGACTAAAAAGTCCTTTTCTTTCTATAGATACATACTCTCTTAAGTCTCCTGTCATTCCATGATTGAAATAATCTTCGAACTTTGACACTGAATCAGACATTCCTAATCGTTTGTATTCTGCAATTATTTTTTCCATTCCTCCAAAAAATTCAAGTGCTTGTTGTTCGGGTACTACCAAATTATATCGTCCCAAGATTTGCTGAGAAAGTATCTCTGGTATTTTTTCAAGATTTCCTTTTAGTCCGATTGATTCAATTTGAGCAGGATCTAATTCGCTTAGAAATGAAGTAAAATTGTCTTTATTATTAATATTGATCATCATTTGTCCTTGAGTAGCAGACCCATTCTCGCTCATGAGGGTGGCTCCTCCGGAAACAGGCTCAAGTGATAACCCAATATTATGCAATGTTTTTTTGTGAACAGAAAGCAAGAAAAATGAGTTTGCTTGTATATTTCCTTCTTCTGAAGCAATTGTGCCGTCAGCTGTTTGTGGTTCTACACCCCCCCCTCATTCGGCTCGAAGCTAGAGAGGATCATTCTAGCCATCATGTTACCCATTGAAAAATGACTGTTATATTTCTCTATATCATCAAATAATCGATTCACATAGTGAAGATTAACTTGTATTGGTTGATCTTCTACGCTAAAATTTACGATTGTCGCAATAGGAATTTCTCCTTCCGGGGTTGCATCAAATTGTCCTTCTAGAACCATGAATATATTTTAGGTTGATTAATGTATTTAGTCAATCAAGAAACAGTAGAGCTTGGTCCGAAACTCCTTGCAGATTGATTTGATAACGAAATAAGCAGCTGACATCCTGAATATGTAGTTCTGACGCTACGGAAGGAGGCCAACTGCCTATGAAATATATATCTCGTTTTCCCACGAAAGTAAAATTGCTTTTGGAGCTAGAATATCCTCTCATTGACCAACTCTTGCCTCGAAAAGGATTCATTGGCGGGAGGATTGGATACTCTAAGCCGTTGGTATTTAAATGGCTGTTAGTGAAAAAGGTGACCAACTGGGCATACCGTACGATCACGGAACTTTCCGGTATCTCCCACCAAACATTTGTGCGAAGAAATCAGGATTTTCTTGCCCATCAGGTCTATCAACAATTTTTCCAACATCTCGTGAAAACAGCGGTAAATCATGGATTCATTCGTGGAGTCAAGGTCGCTCTTGATTCTTCATTTGTCTCAACATACAGCTCCAAACGAGAACTGGGAAGTGACGGGTGGAATGGATTCAAACAATCCTTCGGGTTTAAACTCCATGCTCTCATTGATACTGAAACCAGGTTTCCGATTGCCCTCATCATCACCAACGGACTGGCTGCCGATTGTACACTGGCCATCCCTTTGCTTAAGAAGGCAAAACGATATCTGAAGAAAAAGGGGTATGTGCTTGCAGATAAAGGATACGATGACAGCGATATCATCAACTGGATTGTGAAGATGCTTCATTTTAAAGCAGGAATACCGATGCGGAAGAAAAGCAGACTCGCCAAGGGCAAGAAAAACAGATATGGCAATCTCCTCAACTGGCGAATGAAGGCCGTAGGGAGAACCTTCAAAAAATCTATATACAAGTTTCGAACCGAAGTAGAACGCTTTTTCTCCCAGATCAAACACACATATCATCTGGGAAAAGAATATTGTCGGGGAATTGAAGCATTTACCAAAAACGTCTATCTGGCCTTGATTTCCTTTTGTCTTACCAAGCTTTATGGCGTTGGAATGAGGAGTTTTTAATTATGGACCAAGCTCAACAGTACACCAGTCTTGAAATAGTTTTGAGCCTCGGTTTATGGCACGAATTTGTGTTGCTCTGGAGTCCATGCGGGAGTACAGGGCATGAACATGGTGAGATTTCCTTCCCAGTAAAATTTTTCTCCTGGCTCAATAAGTACTACATCACCGAACTGTAAGAAGACTTTTTTCCCTTCAACAACTACTGATCCCGTACCATTTATGACGTATATAAGTTCTTTGCATAGAGTATTGGCCGTTCTTCCTGTCTCTGGATATCTGCCTTTCAGTTCTACGATTACTGCATTGATGTCACGATCTCCCAGTGGATATTCGTGCGCTATGCACGACTTGCTATTGGAATATTTTATAGATTGGATCGATGGAATATGTTTCATCTATGTGTATTCTCTGTCAGTTTTATGATTTTTTGTATCATTCGTAAAAATGAGGGTTGAGTATTGTATTTCTGTGCTTCGATTAATGGTATCCATCGTACATCACGAGATTCGTGGCTTATTGTGAGCGGTTCGCTAAAATCAGCGATAAGGAGTATTCGTATATCAAAATGATCGTGGGCAATCTTTTTATTGTGAGCTGGGATTGTATGCACGTCAACGTCGAATATTCCTTTGCATTTTGGAGTATCGTCTAAATGTTTTAGTCCTGATTCTTCAAAAGCTTCGCGTTTGGCGACGGCAAAGGTGTTGTTTTCTCCATCGGAATGTCCGCCAAATTGTACCCATATGTTGAGTTTTTTGTGATGCGTGAGAAGTGTGTGGGTAAAGGTATGGTTCACGATAAACGCAGAACCGGTCACATGACCTGAGGTGTTTTCATGATCAAAACAATGTATATCATCCTCGATAAACGAAATTATTTTTCTTCTCGATTGTTCTTCATTTGTATCATGAGACCTGTATTTACTTAGGTGTTCAAGAATAAAATTTCGTTTGTCGTTTTTATCCCAAAAATAATTACTAGTTGGTGATAGAAAATTTTGTCCGGTTACCACATTTTTTCCTATTTTTTGTTCGAGCGCGATTCTTGCGTCTTTGGCGATTTTTCCACCTTTTCTTGCCGGTATTTTATTTTCTTCTAATCCCTCTGTATTATCCTTTTCAGAAATTTTTCTGGTAGAAAGTTCTGCGAGGGCAGTAAAAATCAATTCTTCTTCACTCATATGATCCCGTAAATTCTGCGTTTTTAATCCTTTCAGGTTTTTATGATCTTTCACAGATAAATCGCTCCATTCCTGATGGATAATATTCGTTAATATTGCAAATTCTTCACCCTTTTTTACGCTATGGCTGCTCCAATAATCAGTAAGTTTATTTCGTGTTTCTTGTCCCATCATTCGTTGTTGTATCCATTTTTCGCTTCGGCCCTGTTTTTGCCAATACTCTCTTGAACGATTGAGCGCTTTTTCTGGATCGTTCATTTCCTGCATTCTCTCGTATCCGACTTTGGCGAGCCAAAGTTTTATTGGTTCAGCCTTTTTACTTGGAACGGATTGAATAAGTCTAAGAATCGTTTCGACATTGGCTACATCTGTTTTGTAAAATTTACCATCGGTAGATTGCATTTTCAGTTGGTCACATTTTGTGACCAACTGACTTCCTTCATTCTTTAGTCGATTTTTTAAAGTAGTCCAATAGCTTTTTGCTTTTTTAAAATTGATTTGATCTGTTAATGCGGCGACAATATCAATTACCGAAAAGAACCAAGATTCACTTTTTTTGTCATAAAAGCGTCGAATTTTAAAATTTTCGAAGATAGCAAGTGAGTTTTGAGTATTTTGCATGTGTATTTATAATACCTGACTAGTATTTTGATTCTTTTTATAAAGTAACCATCCGGGTAGAGCAACGATCAATGTCAAAACCGCTAATAGTATAAGAGTATTTTTTATTCCAAACACGTCAATTGCGTATCCGCCCAGAGGCATGGTAATTCCGACGATTATAAATGTCAAAAAACTATAGGTAGAAAGCATGGTGCTTCTTTCTTCGTTGCTGATTTCTTTTTGAAGCAAAATGAGGAGTATTTGATCTTTATATGATGCCACTAAAAATAAAAGCAGCATTATCGCCACGCCGGCTATGGAGTTTATTTTACTCAATGTCAAAAAAGCAAGAGATGTAAGAACTATACTCAGGGATAATGAGAAGTTTGAACCAATTTTTGGAGAATTTTATATGTGTATATAGAAATAGGCGCTTTGCATCCGGAAAATATGGCAGCAATGGCTCCAAGAAAGGCAATTGGTATCCCAAGTGTAATTTGTAGAGGTTGATGCATGTTGTTTGCATAAAGACTTCCGACAAAAAATAAGGTAGAGCCAATGATAATCAGTCCAAAGATGTGCTTATTGGTGAATGATAATAGAACACCCTTTTTTATTTTTTGAAAATATATTTGAAGAGACGGTCTATCACCTTTGAATTCCCATCGTATGAGATAGATAAGAAGTGCAGACAAAAATAAAAATATTGAAGATACTATATACGGTAACTGCGGAAATTCCTTATACATGAAAGAAACCAAAGGACTTGCAAGGAGTGTACCGAGTAAAAGATATGCACTTATTTTCCCTTGAACTTTGGGGTATTCCTCACTCTTGTCCTGACGCAGTAATATGTCGTGGGTCAGTGAAGAAAACGCTCCCGATTGGAGTGCGATTCCACTTCCGGCCCAGAACCGAGCCTGTTAAAAATATTGGGAATATAGGATTGATAGCAACAATGAGAGGAGCAAATGCGTGAATCACGAGGCCCCAAAAGACAGAAGTTTTGTGTCCAAAAGTATCGGCAAACCCGCCTGTTGGAATCTCAAGAAGTGCGTAGCAGATAAAAAATACAGATGAAAGCAAAGCGATCTCAGTCTGATTTAGCCCATTTGAAAGTCTATATAGAGTTTCTATTACCGCGACAGCGTATGCCGCACCCATGAAAAAATTTGCAGTATATATTTTGTAAATTTCTCTCATAGCGAATTTATTTTTACTCACGGGCATCGCTCCGATTTTATGTAACCCGCCGCTTGCGCTTCTTTCTCGGTGCAAAACCACTGTTCGCCGACGTCTTCTTCTACGACCGCAAATGGGTACTGAGTGCACCCGGGCATGTGATATGTTTTTCTTGTCCTGTCTATATTTCCTTTTATGGTACAGTTTGGGTTTTTAGTATTGGTCATAGACTGACACGTGCCATACAGTCCAAGATTGTTTCCTTTTGCGTCGTCTGCCACTCTTTTAAGTGCCTCTGTTTGTGACGTTTTGTCACTATGATACCGCGCAAACCCTCCGGCAAGAAGTTCTTTATTTACGAGCGTGTCTCTCGCGTATACGAGCGCCATGCCTCGGCCTTGTTGATCCGGGATCTGCTCGGTTATCCAGACTCGTTTTCCGGAGACGAGTTCTTCAAGTTTTTTCTTTGCCTCCTGCCCGCCGCATAGTTCAAGTTCCGGCGCATCGAGCTGGCGCAGTCGTAAACGTTCTTTATTTTCGAGAATGAGTGTATCACCGTCATAGACCGAGATCACTCCGACTCCCTGAGTATATTCCAGTGTTTTTTCTCGGTATAAAAGTATGCCGTTGAGGATAAAAGAGGGAATAAAGAGGAGGGCAAAAATAGTTGCAAGTCGAGGTAAAATTGTCGCCTTCTTGACCATGTGATCAGTATATCATTTCATTTTTATATTTTCGTAATTTATTTCCAAGTAGAGTATTAAGGTGGGAGTGAGGAAATAAATCTTTTGGGTATAGAGAGATTACCTTCAATTTATATTTTTGTATCATCTTTAATTTTTTCTTCATAAGAGCATCATATCTTTTTAGTTGTCCTTGTAATCCAAAAAACTCTATGAGCGTTTTTCCTATTTTAAAGTCTGCAGTAAATCGATCCTGTGGATATGGGACGTTTCGCTCATGAGGAATTTTATTGGTTGATAGCCAATCGTCGATAATCTTTTCAGAAAATGAGTCACACTTATGGCCATCCTGTGCGATAAATTTTTTTGCAAACAAAACTGGATTTGGTGAAAATCCCGCTTCTCGGATGGCAGAATTCCAAGAATCGAATGTTCGATAATAAGATCCATAGTGACTGTAGAAGTCTCTTTTTGTAGGGATGCGTTTATGTTTGGTGGCAAATTCAATTAATAGTTGTAGTAAATGTTTTCTTGAGTATTGAATTTGAAAATGATGTGGGGTGTTGATGCCGCCTTTTCGATTAAAAATAGCCCTTACGGATGGAGATATTTTTTCTATTCCATTTCTATAGCCACGAAGTTGCAATTCGATTTTTTGAGATTTGCGTAAATGAATATGTCGCGTGTAATAAAAAGATGATCCTAAAGAGATAGACAATTTTTTTGCAATATCTCTGAAGCTGTTACCTTTTACACGAAGTAGACATGCATTTTTCTTTATGTCTTTGGGCAGTTTATTCATTGTCGGGGTGGCCGGTCCCGCCCCGGCAACCTCTCGCACCCCATGCGAGTGCGCTAGCTTATTGCGCCACACCCCGTAGTATCTTCTTGTATTCTATCATTCTTTGTGAAAGAATGGGTTCAAGAATTATCCGTAATACATATGGTAGGAATCTGGATCGGCATCGGTGTATTTGTTCTATTCATTCTTCTCTCAATGGTTCGTGTTCTTCAGGAATACGAACGGGGAGTCGTTTTTTTTCTCGGGCGCTATGTTGGTACCCGAGGTCCTGGGCTTATCCTGTTAGTGCCTATGCTTGAACAACTTACGACCGTTTCACTTCGTACGGTGACCATGGATATTCCTTCGCAGAAAATCATTACAAAAGATAACGTTTCCATAGACATTGCTGCAGTTGCGTATTATCACGTCATCGATCCAGAAAAATCAGTAGTAAAGATAGAAGATGTTCAAAATGCCGTGAATCAAATTAGCCAGACGACTGTTCGAAATGTTGTCGGACAATTCATGCTCGATCAGTTGCTCCAAAAAACGCGGGATATCAATACCCAGATAAAAAATGTGATCGATGCTCATACAGAGCCATGGGGCGTTCAAGTGACTGTAGTTGAGATAAAAGATATTTCATTACCTGAAAATATGCAGCGTGCCATGGCAAAAGAAGCGGAAGCGGAGAGGGAAAGAAGAGCTAAAATTGTTGCTGCAGAAGGGGAATATCAGGCAGCAGAAAAGCTCGGGCAGGCAGCAGATCTTATCAGTAAGCATCCGGTTGCTCTCCAGCTTCGTACGCTTCAGACGATGGCTGAGATTAGTGTTGAGAAAAATTCGACTATTATTTTCCCTGCTCAGTTTATGACTACTGTTCAAGAAGCGATCAAGATGATCGGGAATGATTCAAAAAAGCTAAAGTAATTATATTCATCTTATTCCTGCCCGGAAAAGGAGTTCTCATATGTCTCAGGATGCAAAACTTCAGGTGATCCGTCTTGCCATGGAGCAGATTGAAAAGCAGTATGGTAAAGGATCCATCATGCGGCTTGGAGAACAGTCAGGAAAAATGGCGATCGATGTTATCTCCACAGGATGTCTTCCTTTGGACCTGGCTTTAGGAGTTGGTGGACTTCCGCGCGGTAGAGTGATCGAGATATATGGTCCTGAGGCTTCAGGAAAAACGACTGTCTGTCTTTCAACTATTGCAGAAGCGCAAAAAAACGGAGGGGTTGCGGCGTTTATCGATGCAGAGCATGCTCTCGACCCACAGTGGGCAGAGACGCTCGGGGTTAAGCTTGACGACCTTCTTATTTCTCAGCCGGATACTGGCGAGCAGGCACTTGAAATTGCTGAGACGCTTATTCGTAGTGGTGGTATAGATATTATTATCATTGATTCTGTCGCGGCCTTAGTCCCACGAGCTGAGATAGAAGGAGAGATGGGTGATTCCACCATGGGTCTTCAGGCGAGGCTCATGTCTCAGGCACTTCGAAAGCTTACCGCCGTTATCTCAAAATCAAAGACGATCGTTGTCTTTACCAACCAACTTCGTCAGAAGATTGGTGTCATGTTTGGCAATCCCGAGACGACCACGGGTGGTATGGCTCTAAAATTTTACGCGAGTATCCGTATGGATTCGCGAAAAATTGAAAGCCTCAAAGACGGGGATGTTGTCATAGGAAGTAGGCATAGAGTCAGAGTCGTAAAAAATAAAGTCTCTCCGCCATTTCGCGTAGCAGAGTTTGATGTTATGGGGAGTGGTATTTCAAAGGAAGGTGCACTTATCGACGTAGGTCTTGAGTACGGTATTCTGACAAAGTCAGGAGCATTTTTTAAGTATGGCACACAGATGCTTGGACAGGGGAGAGAAGCATCGAAATTGTTTTTGAAGGAAAATCATAAAATGAATAAAGAAATTTCCGATGAGATCTGGAAAAAAGTGAGATCCGGTTCTGTTCAGCCAAAAGTGGTCATCGGTACCGAAGAGTAGTGTATGAACGAGTCTGCCAAAACCGAAGTATCATCAAAACTTTTGAATGCTGGGTTTCGGTATGTCTCCATACGAAAAAGAAGCGAAAAAGAGATACTGGATTTTTTGAAAAAAAAAGCAGTGAAAATTGCCGGAGGAATTACAGTCTTAGATGACGTTTTGGAAAAACTTCGGGGATATGGATATATAGATGATTCAGTTTTTGCTTCATGGGTGATAGAAAGTCGAAGATCTCATAATCCCCATGGAACTGAAAGTATTGTTCGAGAACTCAAGGGCAAGGGAGTGTCCCCAGAAGATATTGAAGCGTCGCTACAAAAGAAGTCTACTGAAACAAGGACAGATAAAGAACTTGCGAAGCAAGTTTTAGAAAAGATTATCGGTCGGTATCAGGGGCTACCTCCTTATGAGAAAAAAAGGAAACTTTTTGGGGTACTTGGAAGGCGGGGATTTGCTTTTTCTGTCATTTCTAGCGTCGTTGACGATCTGGTGTAAAGAAAGTATAATAGCAAGTAGCATTACGTGTCATAAAAACTAGTATGATTCAAACGAAGTATAAAAGCATTTCCGTCGCATTGTTATCTGCTTTTCCACCTGAGATTTCTTTAGGGTAATTCTTCGTGCTTCATCAGTTTTTATCTCACACATATCGAAATTTTTATTGATGCATTGTTACACACCTGCGAAGGAGGCATATGTTTGACGTACTAAAGACACTTTCAAATCTGGTAAAGGTGAGAAAAAGTATCCCGAAAAAGAAGCAGAAGCAACCCGTTGTTTCATATCAGAATAATCCGCAAGTGCATGGCACAAAGCAAGTACAAGTACCGATAAAGCCTGTAGTTCCTTCGGTACCGGTGGTAGATACTGAGGCACAGGTTCGCATGGCAGAGGCGAAAGCCCGGGAGATAATCGTTGAAGCAAAAAATGAAGCATTTAAAATTCGAAAAGAAATCGAAGACGAGATGCGAAAGAAGCTTGAAATTATTGACAGACGCGAAGGCGCCCTGGAAGAGAGGGAAAAAGTCACCCGTGATTTAGAAGCCAGGTCCGAAAAAATTCTCATCGATACAGAAAAATTAAAACAAGATCAGGTAGTAAAACTTGAACGATCAGCACATCTTACAAAAGACGAAGCGCGCGAACAAATTCTCGCGGAAATTAGACTTCGGTTAAACGAAGACATAGCAAAAGAGATTCGGGAGTCAGAAGCAGAGGCACATAAAAAGTCAGCGGAGAAGGCGAAAGAAATACTTGTCGATGCCATGCGTCACGGTGCAACGAATTATGTGACGGAATATACCGTTTCTATAGTAAAAATTACCGACGAAGAGATGAAAGGCCGGATTATCGGCAAAGAAGGACGGAATATCCGTGCATTTGAAACCGCAAGCGGTGTAGATGTGGATCTAGATGAAGAAGGCATTATTAGGCTTTCCTGTTTTGATCCGGTGCGTCGTGAAACCGCGAGAATTGCACTGGAGAGACTTTTACGCGACGGACGTGTACAACCGGGGCGGATTGAAGAGGTTATAGAGCAGGTGAAAAAAGAACTTGAGCGCGTGATGTTTGAAGAAGGACAGAAATTAAGTCACGCAGTCGGTGTATATAATTTACCGGCACCGCTTATCGCACTTTTAGGCCGATTCAAATACAGATTTTCATACGGTCAGAATATGATTGCCCATACTTTGGAAGAAACGAAGATCGGTATTGCTCTTGCGCACGAAGTCGGAGCAGATGTAAATATTGTGAGGCTTGGGTGTCTTCTTCATGACATTGGGAAAATTGTCATGGATAAAGAGGGGAGCCATATCGACCTTGGTGTTGAGCTTTTAAAAAGATATGGCATACCGCAAAAAGTTATAGATTGTGTGGCACAGCATCATGAGGATACGCCATTTACATCATCTGAATCCATGCTTGTATATATTTCAGATGCTATCTCCGGTAGTAGGCCGGGAGCGAGAAATGAAAATTATGAAGAGTATACCAAGAGACTCAAGGATCTTGAGGATATCGCAAAAGCACACGCTGGGGTTAAGGAAGCGTTTGCATTTCAGGCAGGGAGAGAGCTTCGCATCGCGGTCGATCCCGGAAAAGTGGATGATGCGACAGCAACGGTTATGGCTTCGGAGGTAAAAGATGAGGTCGAGAAAAAACTTACCTATCCCGGGCAGATTAAGATTACCGTTGTCCGCGAACTTCGTGCCACAGAAACCGCAAAATAAAGCCGATATATCAATATAATTTTTTTGATATATTGACAGGACGAGCTAAAGTAACTACATTTTGTCATAGAGATTGATAGAGTACGCCAAGTGCTTATTAATTATTCATCTGTCCAAGAAGGAGGTGAATAGATATGACAAAAGCAGATTTAGTGGAAGTTGTTGCAAAGAAAGCCAGTCTCACTGCAAAAGCAGCCAGAGAATCAGTCGCAGCAGTGTTTGGTGCAGTCACAGACTCACTCAAAAAAGGAGAAAAGGTAGTCGTGACAGGGTTTGGTACTTTTATGGTCCGAACACGCAAATCACGAACAGGAAGAAACCCACAGACTGGAGCGCCGATCAATATTCCGGCACGAAAAACTCCGGGATTTACAGCAGGGAAAGCGCTTAAGAAAGTCGTAAGATAAACAGAACAAAAAGAGGAGTACCTACGCAGAAGCACAGGGCTTCTCTTTTTGGTGCGGATTGACAAATCCTATGGTAACGATACACTTATGGTATGGCAGCAAAGAAGCAACCTGTAGCTCAAGAGTCTACGAAAGCGGAACCCAAAGAAAGCAAGAAAGAAGAACGCCGTCCCTCCATGATGCAGGTGGTAGAGGTCGTTGATGAAAATGATACTCCAGTAGAGAGTAAGTCTAAGATTCCTGCGAAAATTGATGATTCCGATGATTCTTTTGACTCAGAAACGAAAGAGGTTTTGGAAGAAAAATCTGAAAGCAAAAAAGAGGTAAAAGATGTCAAAGCTTCTGGGTCATGGAGTGATGAAAAACTTTCAGAAGAAGTTCCAAGAAAAAATAACGACACTGTCATGGCCGAATTATTTGGCAATAAAGACGCGGCCTTTGGTGGAGAAATTACTTCTCATACAAGGAAAAATCCCGTGATGTATGTTATGTGGGTTATAGCTGGCATTGCAGCAGCGGTACTTGTCGGCGGCTCTTTCTTTGCGTTTGCAAAAAAATCTACAAAGACAGTGTCTTTTGTTCCATCTCCGACTGTGGCACCGGAACCCACAGCCACTCCGACTCCGGAGCCGGTCAATAAGCTTGATTTTACTATCAAGGTATTTAACGGCGGCGGATTGAAAGGTGCTGCCGGAAAAATGAAAAAAGCTCTTGAAGACAAGGGTTATAAAGTTACCGAAACGGGAAATACCAGTGATTTTAATCATCCGAAGACCGAAATATATGTGAAGACGGGTAAAGAAAATTTACTTTCTTCGCTCGTATCAGATCTTAAAGATTCATACGCACTTGGTACATCGGCGGCTACGCTTGAAGCAAGCGCCTCAACTGACGCTCAGGTTATAGTAGGAAAAGAGTAGGGTAATGCGCTACAAAGCTCTCATTCTCGATCTTGATGGTACGACTCTTCCTCACGGCTTCAGTTCTCATCCAAGTGTCCGGGTAAAAGCTGCTATTGCGCGTGCTCAAAAATTCGTTCATGTGTCTCTTGCTACCGGCCGTCCGCTCAACATCACAAAACCAATAATTGCGGAACTTGGAATTATCGGTCTATGTTCGGTGCATGATTCTACTCAACTGTATGATCCGATGAAGGACGAAATCATTGATGTTGTTACCATTGAAAATGGTAAGGTACTTGAGGTTTTGTCATCTCTTTCAGGTATTTCGGGAAAGATTTTGATCGGACTTAAAAATGACGAAACGGAATATAAAAAAGGATCATTGCCAAATGATAT
Source organism: Candidatus Gottesmanbacteria bacterium (assembly GCA_016218215.1). Classification (GTDB taxonomy): domain Bacteria; phylum Patescibacteriota; class Microgenomatia; order UBA10105; family UBA927; genus JACREM01. The sequence continues at coordinate 21,370 of JACREM010000057.1, forward strand.
CTGCGATATAGCCGTGCCGGATATATCGGAAAACATTGTCGATTCATATATCGAAAAGGTATCAAAAGTAGACGGAATCTATGTACATAAAATTCCATCATGGAAAGGTGACTTATTTTGGTTAGTGGTTTCAAGTGCTGTTGCAACGAAACTTCACGCTGTAGTAAAAATTGCTGAGTTAGAGAAAATAAAACCAGAGGAGATTATTGGTGTTGGGGATAGTTACAATGACTATCCGCTTCTCTCGGCTTGCGGGCTAAAAATTGCTATGGGCAATGCAGTACCGGAGCTTAAGGCCATAGCAGATTTTATTGCGCCTACGGTAGACGAGGATGGAGTTGCAGTGGTGATAGAAAAGTTTATATTGAATCAATAGATTAGAACCTCGAGTTTCCCTTCTGTATCAAGCTTCGGTATAATCCGTATTGATGAAATATTACATCAAAACTTTCGGTTGCGCTGCCAATGAGGCAGATAGTGAGCGGATAGCATCGCTTTATGCATCTCGGGGATTTAAGCGGGCGCGCAGCATGAAAACAGCCGATGACGTGGTCATAAATACCTGCATGATTCGGGAAAAGGCAGAAAATAGAGTGTATGGATTGGTCTATAATCTCTCAAAAGAAAAAGAACGACGGCGTCTTTTGGGAAAATCATTAAAGATTGTTGTGACTGGCTGTATGGTTGGTATGGCGACGAGAGAAAAAACTGGCAAGATGCTCTCGAGTATTAAAAAAAAGATGCCTTCAGTTGATGAATTTTTGCCAATTGAAGAAGTAGGATTCGATTTTGCACCGATCCGGATAGACAAAAAGCATGCGTGGGTTCCGATAAGTAATGGCTGCAACAATTTTTGTACGTTCTGTGTTGTGCCCTTTACTCGCGGAAGAGAGATTAGCAGACCATATCAAGATGTACTTATGGAATGTAAAGAATTATTGGATAAAAAATATACTCATATTACATTGGTAGGGCAGAATGTCAACTGCTACGGCGCTGACTTGATCCTGGGTACAGAAAATGTTCATGTATTGAGAGATATAGAAAAACCCTTTTTTCAAGCGTCTAAACACAAGGATTTTCAGCATATTGAATTTAACGGAAAATCCATAAAACCTACGTATGTAAAACACTTAGGGAGATTAAGAATTCCGACGCTTTTCCCAGAGCTTCTTACCGATATCTGTGCACTAAAGGGTCTTGTCGAATTGGATTTTATCTCCAGTAATCCTTGGGATTTTTCCGATGAACTTATTGAGACGATTGCAGCAAATAAAAAAATTTCAAGACACATTCATCTCCCCGTTCAGTCTGGTGATAACGCGATGCTACGAAAAATGAACCGCTGGTATACAAGAGAGGAATATCTTGAACTCATATCAAAAATTAAAAATCAAATATCAAATATGACGTTTAGCACAGATATTATCGTTGGATTCTGCGGGGAGACAGAAGAACAATTTGAACATACGTTTGACCTTGCGAGGACCGTCGGATTTAGTAAAGCGTATGTTTCCATGTATTCTGATAGATCTATGACAGCAGCGCACAAAGTATATACAGACGATGTCCCGCACGCGGTAAAGAAAAAACGATGGGAGTTACTTGAAGAAGAAATAAATAAGACCAATATTAGAAATGGTACATACCGTTAATATGGATAAAAAAAAACTTCTCGTCGTCTGTGGTCCGACAGCGACTGGAAAAACAAGTCTTGCAGTATCGCTTGCAAAAAAATTTGATGCAGAACTCGTGTCTTGCGATTCCCGTCAGGTGTATACGGGCATGGATATAGTGACCGGAAAAGAGCTCGATTCTCGAGAAACGATAGAGAAGCTTCGATTATCCGCTACGCATAACGGTTCTGATTATTTACTCGTTCCATATTTGTTTCAAGGAGTGCCTCTTTGGATGTATGATGTTGTTTTGCCGAGTCAGGAATTTTCTGTTTCACAGTACGAATATCTTGCCGGTATGGTGATTTCGAATATACAAAAAAATCATAAACTTCCCATTGTCGTCGGCGGGACAGGTCTTTATGTTCGCTCTCTATTAAGACCTATGGATACTATCTCAATTGCACCCGATTCTGCGCTTCGCAAAGAATTGTCATTCTTATCGCGTTTTGAATTACAGGAGAAGTTGAAACAATTAGACTTAAATACATGGGAGAAGTTAAACGATTCAGATAGAAACAATCCCAGACGATTAGTTCGTAAAATAGAAATTAATCTCTCGCAAAAAAAATTGCTGAAAAATAATTCGAAGATTGATTCTAATGTGCTTTTGATTGGACTGACTGCACCATTGAAAAAAATATATGAACGCATAGATATAAGAGTGGACGAACGCATGAAATCAGGTGCACTTGACGAAGTGGAAAAGATGCAATCCTTATATGGATTTGATATTCCATCTATGACAGGACTTGGATATAGGGAGTGGAGAGAGTATTTTAAACAAGAGAAAGATTCAGGCTTTCAGAATGCAATCATTCAGCAGTGGAAATTTGATGAACACGCGTATGCAAAAAGGCAGATGACCTGGTTTAGGAAAGAAAAAAATATCCATTGGTTTGATATCCAAGATACGAATGCGTTTCTCAAAATAGAGAGTCTTGTGAGGGGATGGTATACTAAGGAGTAGTTTCCAAATCTGTAATCAGATTTGGAATTACTAATCCTAGTGCCGATTCAGCGGCATAAGGAGTCAGTATGCAAACACGGATTGAAATTACGTTTAAAACAATTCTTCAAACACTCGGACTGCTTGTTGGCTTATGGCTCGTGATTCAGATACAGGACATTCTCTTTCTGCTTTTTATTTCTTTTATCCTCATGTGCGCACTTGGTCCTATTGTTGATGTTATGGGGCGGGTTAAATTTCCGAGGGTTGTGAGTATTATACTTATCTACGTAATAATATTTGGACTTTTCGGAGTTTCATTTGCAGGAGCTCTGCCATCTTTGGTCTCTCAATCGGTACGATTTATTCAGGACCTTCCGATGTTTGTCTCACGAGTATTGCCGAATCTGAATATCGATGCAAATGCGATCAGTCAACAGATTGCGCCCGTCGGGGAAAACATAGTACGGGTTACGGTAGGGTTGTTTTCAAACGTTATTACGACTCTTACGGTACTTGTATTTACATTTTATTTCCTTCTTTCCCGTCACAAACTTCAATCTGTGCTAGATACGCTTGTCGGTGAATCTTTGTCTTCCCGCATCACGATAATCATATCTCATATCGAGAAGCGTCTTGGCGCATGGGTGTTGGGAGAATTTTTTCTCATGCTGTGTATCGGGGTATTTGTGTATATCGGGCTATTTTTTCTGCATGTAGATTTTGCACTTCCGCTTGCCATTATCGCAGGATTACTCGAGATTGTCCCGATTATAGGTCCGATTCTCTCTGCCATCCCTGCGGTTCTCGTTGCATTTTCCGTGTCGCCATTTTTAGCTTTCCTTGTTGTGGTTCTTTTTATCGTAGTTCAACAACTCGAAAATAATTTAATCGTTCCGTTTGTTATGAAGAAAAGCGTGGGACTTGCCCCTCTTGTTACCATGCTTGCCCTCATGGTCGGCGCGCGGTTTGCGGGTGTCATCGGAGCGATGCTTTCGGTTCCCATACTGCTTGTCGTTCAGGCAGTTGTCTCAGACTTTTTAAAACCGAAAGCTAAATAATTCTACAGATGCCCTCGTAAGCCAGATTCTGTTTTTTTCTCATCGCCAAGATAGCGATTCGAAATAGACTCTCATTTCTCTAGTGCCCGCAGTCTTCGTGACGTAGATCCGGAATGCTACGTTGTGACGTCACAGTCGTCGGTTGCAGCGGGTGGGATTACCTCGTTTCACATCCTTTGCATATCGTAAGTTTCCCTAGGATGAAGCAAAAGACTCGTCTCTGTGGTTCTCTCATCCTGTCGATTCAGGAATCGTTTCTTTGGGTTTTCACCCTTAGAACACCAGTCTCGCCATACGGCGGATCACCGTTTACGCGGAGTCCCCTCGCATTCTGCTGTCTGGACTTTCCTCCCCGATTGAATCGGGGCGAGAATCCGGGGTTCTGCAGACCTCTATTATACTCTATATTGGCAGTATCAAGTGATTTTTTGTCATTTCTTGCAATGTTATTGAGTATTTTGTACTGTAGGATTAATGCTTGCCAAAGTATTATCTGGTGCGGTGGTTGGACTTGAAGCCGTTCCCGTTACGGTTGAGGTGGATATTGCCTCTCAAGGTCTCCCTTCATTTACCATTGTGGGTCTTCCGGATAAAGCAGTAGAGGAAAGCCGTGAGCGGGTGAGAAGTGCGATAAAAAATTCAGGAGCAGAGTTTCCGGCAAAACGTATCACTGTCAATCTTGCTCCTGCAGATCTTCCAAAGGTCGGCCCATCGTATGATCTGCCGATTGCTGTTGGCATTCTTATCGCATCCGGTCAACTTCCGCTTGTTTCTGAAAAAGAATTATATATTGGAGAGCTTTCTCTCGATGGAACACTCCGGCATACGAATGGGATATTATCGTACTCATTGCTTGCTCAGGCTCTCCGCTGTCCGCGAGTTTTTTTCCCATCGATCGATTCCCGCGAGGCGGCTATAGTGTCGGGTATTGAGATTATTCCAGTCGTCTCACTCCTCACATTATTTCAGCATTTACACGCTCTGACACGTATTGAGCCTACGAAGCACGAATCATTTGAAGATGCTCTGTCGGAGCAGGTTTTTGACTTTGATATGGCAGATATCATGGGGCAGGAACAGGCGAAGCGTGCTTTAGAAATTGCAGCAGCAGGAGGACACAACGTATACCTCCATGGCCCTCCAGGATCAGGCAAGACGCTCCTTGCCCGTACATTGCCGTCCATTCTTCCTGCTTTGACTGAAGAAGAGTGTCTTGAGGTCACAAAAATCTATTCTGTGACCGGCAATCTTCCGGCAGGTCAATCTCTTATATTTTTTCGGCCTTTTCGTGCACCTCATCATACGACGTCGCGGATTGGGCTTATAGGAGGGAGTGCTCACCCGATGCCGGGAGAAATTTCTTTAGCTCATAGGGGAGTACTTTTTGCAGATGAGTTTCCGGAATTTCCCCGTCACGTCCTAGAAGCACTTCGTCAACCGCTGGAAGACGGCGAGGTTCACATCTCCCGTGCCTCAGGGTCTGTCACCTATCCGTCAAAGTTTTTACTGGTTGCCGCAAGCAATCCCTGTCCATGTGGCAATTTCGGTTCTGAATTAAAACGGTGTACCTGCCTACCCGGCCAGGTGCGGAGGTATCAGCTTCGGGTTTCCGGACCGATTTTTGACCGGATTGACCTCCATGTATCGGTACCTGCGGTGTCGATAGAAAAACTTACCCGTTCGTACTCATCTGAATCGTCCAAAGACATAAAAGCGCGCGTGCAGAGTGCACGGAAAATATCTCTCAAAAGACTTTCTGGGACGCCGTTTCTTTCAAACGGGGAGATGTCATCCAAAGCGTTGAAAACGCTTTGTCCATTGTCTCCTTCCGTTCTTTCATTTTTGGAACACGCGTCTCACAGGTTTGGGTTTTCCGCCCGCGGGTTTACAAAAATTATTAAAGTCGGACGAACCATCGCAGATCTCGCGCACGAGTCTGAGATTAGTGTCGCTCACATCGCCGAGGCACTCCAATACAGGGGACATGAGGGTGTAGCCTAGTATATTTTCAGATGACATTGCATGTCATCGAGAGACTACAGTGCAGAAATCCAGTCGTCTTAAAGGCCAGGCCTTAAAACGGCCTGAACCCGCAGGTTGAGTGAAGCGAAATCCCTTAGGGAGAAGGCCTGGCCTTATAAAAGCATATTGAGTTTTTTGTATACGTATTAGATCATTTATTGTTACTATTACTATATGGAAGACAATGTAGAACAGGATCTATCGGTTATAAGTCGTGCAGAAACAATTTTGTCGAATCTTGGATTAACATGGGATGATTTAAAAAATAAGAACGTGTTGGATATGGCTTCTGGATCATCTACTCTTGCCCATGCAGCATCAATGCTCGGAATGGATACAAAAATCTTCTCTGTTGATATAGATCGTCAAAAGGAATGGGTTGGTTTGCCGAAAGATGTTAAAAGCAAGATTGTTCAAGGAGATGCAGAAAAGTTGCCATTTGCCGATGAATCGTTTGATATTGTATTAGACCATGGAGGAATGGGAATATTGGGATTTAATGAAGCCGCCAGAACATTGCGTTTAGGAGGTCAGTTTCGGATGTTCCCGATTGGTGGTCAGATACTCGAATATTGGAATATTTCATTCTTTCTAACTGAAATTGAGGGGAAAGAATCAGCAGTCGTTCAACAATTAATTCAGAAGTTCGATCAGCAAATATCTGATGCAAATGGTTGGATACCAAGCGAATATATTACATTGCGGGAAAAAGCATTGACTGCATTATCATCAGATCAAAAAATTGAAGTCATAGAAATGTTGATTGACCGTTATGCTCAAATGACAGAGATGCCTCTATTTTTGTATGAGTTAAAAGATCCGATGGCTCGAGAACCTAATGGTGTGATGATATATAAAAAAAGTTATTAAGTAACAGATATTAACAGACTCATTTTTACTTTAAAGAGGATGTGTGTATACTAAAAAAAGGCAAATCCAATAGCATAATTGTATAAATTTATTTGTATATAATATAGTTGCATTCACGCTTCAGTGGTTTTTGTGAATATTATAATTTTGAAAGTAAAATAGATTCACACGTGAAGTCACAAGGTTTCATTGCAGGTTTATTGAAAAAGAATTAAACTCATAAATATGCAGCAAGATATTTCTGCTTCAAGAAATGCCTCAGCAACTCCTCAGGGAACTGATAATAAGACAAAATCAATAATTACAATTATATTTTTGTTTATTGCATTCCCAATTGGTTTTATTCTCATGTGGTTTTGGACACGGTGGTCAATATGGATAAAGGTGTTTGTGACAATCATTACGATTATTCCTTTATTAAGCGCACTGGCAATTGGATTGTTAGTTACTATTAATCCAAGGGAACAAATGTATAAGGGAAAGTGTAAAAGTCAATGTAAGGAAAATGTACAGTTTCAGACTTGCTTTGATTCATGTATGAACCAAAATTCGAGGAATCCTCAATAGCAGTGTTTATTAACACCCTCGGAGCGCAAGTGAATTTTATGGTTTGAATGTTCCCCCTTTGATTTTTGAGGTAAGAATTGTGAGGTAGTAGTTGAATAATTGTACATCGGCGAAAGAATCAATAGGTTAAATAGCCTGAGTATATTTTCGGGAAATATTTACATTCATTTATTTTTTCGACCACTGAATGTTGTGATGATAAAAGAAATAAATAATGAACTGATGATAAGCACACAAATATATAAAAATATACCGTTGTACCCGATTTCTCCAGGATTTAAAAATCCATATGGATACCAGGAAGTTATATGTCCGAGAATTAGAGTATATGCTAAATAAATAAAGAGAAATAAAATCCAGGTAAGTGCTTTTTTGAAAGGTATTTTTTCCGAAGGAGTAAAAAACCAATCCAATGTCATGGCGAGCGGAGAAATGTAATGCAAGGTAATATTTACCCAACTTAGGAATTCAGTATTTTTTCCTCCGAGGAGTATGGTAAATCCCAATCCGGTAATAAGTATGTACAAAGTAGCAGCACCTCTGATGGTATTCATTGTTTTGATTTGAGGAATATCAAGAGATTGAACGATCAAAACAAATGAAACTAAAAAATTACTTAGGACGGTGAAGTAACTCAGGAAATTCGAAGGAGTTTGTCTGAAAGTGAGGAGCTGCGTTGTGATTGCAATCAGTATAATTACTCCAATAATTAATCGGTATATTTTTAAGTAGAAATTATTATTCATAATTAATTATATCAATTATGATATTTACGTGTTTTAGCTTCAGAGTAGGACGTTACTTTATTCTTACACTAAAACAAAGAAACCCCGCCGAGAACGACGGAGTTTCTTTAAATATCTTCATTTATATTACGTAGCTCCGATTTTGTACATACCGGTTCCGCAGGTAGGACACTTTCCTTTCATTGCCGGTTTCCCATTTTTCATGGTGACTTTTACTGCAGCCGGGTCTTCCCTCTTTGCTCTGCATTTTACACAATACATAGATGCCATATAAAACTTCACCTCCTCTCAAAAAACTATTTTTGATACAGTCTCACGTATAGTAAAAATTCAGTCATAAATGCGAGGACAGCAAGAACCACGGTTTTAAGAAGATCTAGTTTTATCGCCTGAAATTCTTTTGGATCTATCATGGTCGTAATCTGTGCAGATTGTGTTACCTTCACTGTCTGACTTGTATCTATATGAGGCATATGCTGTTTGAGTGAATACTGGGGAAGAGAAGATGGTTTGACTGTTTCAACCGGCGAGGTTGCTTCATGTACAGGTGAGCCGGAAGAAAAATGATGTCGTCTTTGGTCTGACTTAATTTTTTCCTGTCTGGTTTTTTTTGGCATAGGGTCCGTTTATCAAAAGAAATGCCTTGTGCCGATGAGCGTAGCATAGCTTCATTTCGCTTGTCAACTTTCTCCAAAAAAAATATTCTTGTTGATTGACAAACTATTTAGACGAATCGTAAGATTATGAATACTGATGGTGTTCAATTCTGTTTTTATTTTTTATAGTATTATTATAGTGTGGTTAGTCGTCCTGACCATTTTTTTTGTTCAGATGCGGGCTCATTACAACAAGCTAACTGTGAATTCAAAGGGTGATGGACTTTTGGACATATTAAATGGTATATTGAAAAATCAGGAAGAAACGAAGACGCACATCTTGGGACTTGAAAAGGGACTTGCTACAGTATATAGGGATGGAAAATTTCATCTTCAGCATATTGGGCTTGTACGGTTTAATCCCTTCTCGGATACTGGGGGATCGCAGAGTTTTACCTTGGCTCTTCTGGATGGGCATCAAAGCGGACTCGTCATGACATCACTCTATGCCAGATCCGGGCATAGGTGGTATATAAAGCAAATCGAAAAAGGAAAAGGGAAAGACATTCAGCTATCAAAGGAGGAGCAAGAAGCTATCGCTCATGCACACACGATATGAAAAAACTTACACAACCACTTGTTATCCTTATAGGAATTGGATTATTTTTATTATCAACAGGAGTATCGTTTGCTGCATTTAGTTTTTTTCAAAAAGGTAGCACAAATAGTACATCAATTCCTTCTTTGGGCGGTACGAGTGAGAAAAAGCCAACGAAGAAGTTTTCTATAGATCCATCTATCCCACGCACTGCACTTTGTCCTTTGAACGGAGACAAATATACCGAGCAGGAAAAAGTCATCTGGGAAAAAAGACGCCCCTTGGCAGTCATGATAGAAAATCACGAGGAGGCGAGGCCCCAATCGGGTTTGTCGTATGCAGACATAATCTATGAGTCTGTGGTAGAAGGAGGAACGACGCGATTTATGGGTATTTTTTACTGTGGATCAGCGGCTTTTAATATTGGTCTTGCTCCGGTTCGAAGTGCGCGCACATACTTTCTCCCATGGGTGCTTGAATATGACGCGTTTTATAATCATGTCGGCGGCGCCGGAAACTGTAATGATCCGACGGTTGACGAAAGAGCCAAGGCGCTTTGTCAGATAGACCAGTACCGCATAAAAGATATGGATCAATTCGGTATTTCATTCCCCACCTGCTATAGAAATTACGACAGGCTCGACCATGAGGTGGCGACGGAGCACACCATGGTGTGTTTTACCGATAAACTTCATGTACTCGGAGAAAAACGAGGATGGACAGCTATTGATGATAACGAAGTGAGATGGGATAAGAATTTTGTGCCATGGAAGTTTAAAGAAGATGCAAAAGAATCTGACCGTGGTGCATCATTTTCAGCAAGTTTTTCAGGATGGAAAAGTATGGAAAAAGGGTATGGTGTAAAGTGGGTCTACGATAAGCCTACAAACGTATATAAGCGCTTTAACGGGGGAGTTGCCCATTTTGATTTTGAGTCTAAAGAACAGCTTACAGCAAAGGTCGTGATCATTCTTTTTGCAAAAGAAACCGGTCCGGTAGATGAACATGGTCATTTACTCTATGCAAATATTGGCTCTGGTGATGGGTTTGTCTATCAGGATGGAAAAGCAATAAAGATGACATGGAAAAAACCGCTTCGTACTTCGCGAACCCAGTTTTTTGATAAAAACGGAGAAGAGATATTGCTTAATCCGGGAAAAATTTGGATACATATGCTTCCAACCGGAACGCCGATTACGGTTGAGTAAAAATATTATTGAAGACATGTTGTCGAAGACCATAGCACCTGCCTAGAAATGGACATTCTATGTTAGAAGATATCGTAATCTCAAGAGTGAGAGTTAAAATGCTTGAGTTATTTTTGTCTAACCCGGGGATGATTTTTCATGTACGAGATATAGTGCGAAGGGTCGGAGAGGAGATAAATGCGGTTAGGCGTGAGCTTGCGCACATGGAAAAAGCCGGAATGGTGTCTAAAGAGCCGCGGGCAAATAGGCTTTTCTATGTATTTAAAAAAGAATACCCGCTTTATAACGAACTTACGGGAATCATCGCAAAATCTACCGGCGTTGGTCTTGAGATGTACAAGCAAAAAGCAAAACTTGGAAAAATAAAATTTGCTGTGATATCAGGAAGACTCGTACGAGGACTTCCCAATAGAGGAGGGAATGACGTAGATCTTCTCATCGTCGGTACTGTAGTATTACCGGAACTCGCACAGATCGTGAAAGCTGAAGAGGGAAGACGCGGGAGGGAACTAAATTATACGGTCATGACAGAAGAAGAGTTTGAATTTCGTAAGTCCAGACGCGATCCGTTTGTACTGTCTATCCTTACGGGATCAAAAATTATGGTCATAGGGGATGAAGAAGACCTTGTTTCGTAACATTTGATACTACTTTTCGATGAAGCATATTCATATCCGTTTATTTATTGTTATTATATTTCTAACTCTTTTTGCTGGAGTCTTAAGTCTTCCTGAAGAGTATCATCTTGTATTTTCTTTTGGCCCTATACATGTTGACCGGATGATCAATCCTCCGACCATTGAGTACAACAAATTTGGGATTTCATGGAAAAAGCAATTTAAAACACATTTAGGTCTAGACCTTTCTGGCGGGACACACATTGTCTTGGAAGCGGATATGAAAGATATTCAAGCGCAAGATAGACTGAATGCGCTTGAATCCGCGCGCGAGGTTATCGATCGAAGGGTCAATTTTTATGGGGTATCAGAACCCATCGTTCAGTCTTCTCGGGTAAATGATCTGTATCGTATTATCGTTGAACTTCCTGGAGTATCAAATATGGATCAGGCTGTCGAAACGATTGGGCAGACTGCAAAGCTTGAATTTCGGGAATTTAAAGAAGCAAAAGATGCAACTCCGGGAGCATTTGTTATACCTTTTATAGAAAATACTCTTCCGGTTGGAATCACGGGTAAAGAATTGCAGACTGCATCTTTGGTGTTTAGCCAGCAGACCAGTGAGCCACAGGTATCCCTTGAGTTTACTTCCGAAGGAGGAAAAAAATTTGCAGATGTGACAAAAAAACTTATCGGTAAACCTCTGGCAATTTTCTTAGATAATTCTCCGCTCACATGGCCGCGTGTAAATACCGAGATTTCAGATGGAAAAGCTGTGATTACCGGATCTTTTACCAGAGATCAGGCAAAGACGCTTTCACTCCAGCTCCGGGCTGGCTCTCTGCCTGTACCGGTTTCTATTATTGAAAAAAAGACAATAGGAGCTACCCTTGGTCAGGAGTCCGTTGCAAAAAGCATTCGAGCCGGGCTTGTTGGACTTGTCATCGTTCTTGTCTTTATGATTCTTCAGTACGGGTACTTGGGATTCTTAGCCGATACGGCGCTTATTATTTACGGTCTTATCTCTTTTTCTATATTTCGCGCTATACCAGTTACACTTACGCTTCCTGGTATAGCCGGTTTTATTCTTTCGGTCGGCATGGCGGTTGACAGCAATATACTTATTTTTGAGCGCTATAAAGAAGAGCTTCGGCATGGGAGGTCATGGCACGTTGCGATGGAACTTGGGTTTGGAAAAGCGTGGGACAGTATACGAGACGCAAATATTACGACTATTATTACGTGTCTTATTCTTTATAACCCTGCCGGATGGGCGTTTCTTCCAAGTTCAGGCTTAGTGAGAGGGTTTGCGCTTACCCTGCTTGTGGGAGTTGTGGTAAGTCTTTTTACCGGTATTGTTGTGACGCGTACCCTCATACGCGTACTGTATAGAAAGGGAAAATCATGATTCGATTTAGTAAATACATACTATTGTATTTTCTTTTTTCAGGAGTGTTTTTGGCTGTTGGCATGTATTCATTGGCGCGTTTTGGTCTAAAACAGTCCATAGATTTTACCGGGGGCGCGTTACTCGAGATGAAAGTTGCAGATACTACCACTCAAACGATTTTAGAAGATATCGGGAAAAAGCAAAACATGGCGATTGCGAGTATGCAAAAATCATATGAAAAGACATATGTTCTTCGGATAAAGCCGGAGGATGCTGAGAAAGTCACCGTATTTGTGGATGAAATAAAAAAGATAGATAAAGAGGCGCAGTTATTACGTCGGGAAACGGTTGGTCCAATTTTGGGGAAAGAATTACTTATGAAAGCGGTGTCTGCCGCAATTATTGCTATGATCGGAATCCTATTGTATGTGGCGTACGCATTTAAAAATATCAAATTCGGCGTCTCCGCTATCATTGCTTTGTTTCATGATCTTCTTATGGTTCTTGGAGTTTTTTCGCTCCTTGGGCATCTTCGTGGAGTTGAGGTCGACACGCTTTTTGTTACTGCGTTTCTTACGACTATGAGTTTTTCGGTTCACGATACCATCGTTGTATTTGATCGGATACGCGAATACTTGAAACGCGGGGTAAAGCTTTCATTTGAAGAGACCTGTGATCTTGCTCTTACCGAAACCATGGGCAGATCAACTACAAATTCTTTCACGATAATATTTATGTTGTTTGCGCTTGTACTCCTTGGAGGAGACACTGTTCGTTGGTTTACTATGGCGCTTCTTGTCGGAACCATTTCCGGAACGTATTCTTCGCCATTTATTGCGACTCCGGTTCTTATCCTCTGGGACAGATGGGAGAAAAGGAAGAATTAGCTGATAGCTGACAGATTAGAGCTGAGAAGAGATTTCTCTGATTAATACTTCTCGATCGTTTGTAAGTGTCCCGGCTTCAACCTTGGTAAACAGCTCAGAAAGAATTTTTCCGACCATGGGTCCGGGTCTTATTGAAAGTATTTCCATGACGTCGTGCCCGCTTATTTTTAAGTCTGAAACGGAAAATGGCTGCTTCTGCACTTCTTCAAGTCTTTTTTTGTACAGTTCCAGTCTCCACGATGTTTCTAGGGCTCCTCCTCCGAGTCGATCGCCTATCCGTAGAGCGAGCATATCTGGCAAAAATTCGACTGTCGCACGGCGTATAAACCGCCGTATGGCGCTGTCTGTCTGACGTTCGTCGACACTAAACTGGTGCCACCGGATGAGCGTGATGAGTTTATCAGTTTGTTTTTTGGAAAGCCTTAATCTATACGCAACCCGTTTGGCAATTCCGGCACCCACTACTTCGTGATTAAAAAATGTTACGATTCCTTTTTCGTCGACACGTCGTGTTTGCGGTTTTCCTATGTCATGGAGGAGGGTAGCAAGTTTTGTAATCGTGTCGTTTGACGGGCAGTTTTTTAGAGCCATGACGCTATGAGTACCGACATCAAATATGTGGTGGCGTTTGGGGCTTTTTTGGCCGTATTCAAAAGCGACCTCAAGTTCCGGAAGGATAAAGTGGAGAAGCGTGCTATTTTTGAGTATAAGTATGCCGTCTGCTGCAAATTCAGAGTCTACGAGCTTTAACAATTCATCTCGGATTCGTTCAGATGAAATTTTGTTGATAAGAGGCGCATGTTTTTTTATGGCATCTAATGTTTTATCCTCTATTATCATTCCGATCTGTGAAGCTATGCGGACTGCTCTCATCATACGAAGGGCGTCTTCTTTAAAACGATCATCAGCGTTTCCGACGGCGCGGATGAGATGATTTTCCAGATCTTTTGCCCCTTCGTATGGATCGATGAGTCTTGTCCCGTTAGTTGCGATTGCGTTTATGGTAAAGTCGCGTCGTGAGAGATCTTCTTCTAACGATTTTCCCCACGTCAGTATTCCAGGGTGTCTGTGGTCGGTATATCCGGATTCACTTCGAAATGTCGTGATTTCATAGATATCTGTTACTTCGTCTGGGTTTTTTTCAGAATGAATTTTTATGCCGACGGTTCCGAATGTATTATCATAAAAGCTGTCCGGAAAGAGAGAAAGAATTTCTTCCGGCGTTGCATTGGTGGTGAAATCCCAGCCCTTGGTGGATTTTCCGAGGAGTAAATCTCTGACAGATCCTCCCACTGCAAAGGCTAGAAACCCCTTGGCTTTTAGTGTGGATATGACAGATAGAGCAAACTTTGGAAGTACGATCATTATGACCCTATGATATCATAGGAAGATGAAGAAATGGCGCATTGAGCAGTCGCTTTCTTTGAAAGGCTCAAAAAATAATCGAATAGAGAATATAAAAGAAACACTCCTTGGTATTCGGGGAATTTCTGACTCAAGTGAGATTGAATTATTTCTCCATCCTCCGTCTCCCTATGAACTAACCGCAGAAGAGGTTGGGATAAAAAAGACAGATCTAGCCCGCGGTATCAAGAGAATTCTTGAGGCCCACAAAAAAAAAGAATCCATTGTTGTATATGCGGACTATGACGCAGATGGCGTTACGGCTGGTGCAATCATGTGGGAGATGCTTCATTCTCTCGGGTGCAATGTGATGCCGTATATTCCACATAGAATCGAAGAGGGGTATGGGTTATCAGAAAAAGGTATCGATAAAGTACAAGAGGAATTTCATCCGTCGCTTATTATTACCGTGGATCATGGGATAACCGCGCATGAAAAAGTCGTCTATGCCAAAAATCACGGGATAGATGTGATCGTCACAGATCATCATGTTTTGCCTGACATACTGCCGGATTGTCCCATCGTTCATACGACCAAGCTTTGCGGCGCAGGTGTTTCGTGGTTTGTTGCAAAGGAAGTTGCTCATGCCCTGGAAGATAGCCTGTTAAAACATCCGCTTGGAGCACGGTGGAAAGAAGAAATTTTGGCTCTCGCGTGTATCGGAACCATTGCAGATATGGTTCCGATCATTGGTCCAAATAGATCTATCGTATGGTGGGGGCTTGCCTCGCTACGAAGTACAACTCGTGTTGGCCTTTTAGCAATTATAGAAGAGGCAGGCTTTCAGAAAGAGATTATCGGTACATACGAAATATCTCATTACATTGCCCCGAGACTAAATGCCATGGGAAGGCTTGATCACGCCATTGACGCACTCCGACTTTTGTGTACCAGAAAGCTCGATCGAGCTCGTGCACTGGCTTCGTCGCTTGGTGAGACGAACAAGGAACGTCAGGGGCTGACTGTCGATACACTCTCCCAGGCAAAAACATTGATCCCTGATGAAGTTCACAAACTCATATTTTTAGGTCATAGAGATTTTAACCCAGGAGTCATCGGACTTGTGGCCGGAAAAATTGTAGAGGAGTATTACAGACCTTGTATTGTTCTTTCAATAGGTGATTTTCTTTCAAAGGGATCAGCCAGATCCATCACGGGATTTAATATGATTGAAGCCATACGGACATGCACGGATTTGCTTGTGGACGTTGGTGGACACCCGATGGCTGCCGGATTTACCGTTGAAACGAAAAATATTGATGCACTAAAAAAACGCCTGGAAGACCTTGCAGATACTGTGATATTGGATGAACAACTCGTTCGTGAGATTCGTATAGACGCAGCGCTTTTAAAAGATGATGATCTGTTAAGAATTTGCCAGATGCTCGGAGAATTTAAACCGTTTGGATTCGGAAACGTTGAACCGGTTTTTGCTCTCTTTGGAGTGAAAATTATGGAAGTGAAAAAAATTGGGAAAGAGGGAAAACATGTAAAGCTGAAGATTCAGGTGGGGGATGATATGCATGAAGCGCTTGTATTTAACGGTACGGCGTATGCTCCGTGGATTGCAGTAGGAAATACAGTTAATTTATGTTTTACCCTTGACATGAATACCTGGAATGGACGCTCGACACTTCAGCTCAAAGCCCGGGATATAAAATTGCATGAGGATGAATTCCAAAGTGCTTGAAAATATAGGGCGAATATTGAACACTTAAGGGAGTATAATTGGAGTTAATTAACTCTATGGATACAACAAAAATTTCTCTCTTTAAAGGGAAACAAATCAGAAAAACATTATTTAATAATGAGTGGTGGTTCGTGGTGGAAGATGTAGTTTTGGCACTTATTGATTCAAGTGATCCCAAACAATATATCCAACGCATGAAACAGCGAGATGTTGAGCTTGCTAAAGGGTGGGTACAAATTGTACATACCCTTGAAGTTTCAACAGAGGGTGGTAAGCAAAAAATGCTTTGTGCTTCCACTGAGAGTATATTTCGTATAATTCAGTCAATTCCATCCCAGAAAGCAGAACCTCTTAAGCGTTGGCTAGCTCGAGTAGGATATGAGAGAGTACAGGAAATAGAAAATCCAGAACTCGCTACAAAGCGCACTCGGATGCTCTATAAATTGAAAGGATATAGCGATGATTGGATAGAAAAAAGGATGCGCGGTATCGCTATCCGGGAAGAGCTTACTGATGAATGGCAAAAGCGGGGAGCAAGAGAGGACAGAGATTACGAAATATTGACTGCAGAAATTTCCAAGCCACATTTGGAGTCACGCCGAGTGAGTATAAGAAATTGAAAGGCCTGCGACGTGAGAATTTGCGCGATCACATGGATGATTTTGAGTTGATTTTTAATATGTTGGGAGAACGGGCTACTACCGAGATCCATCGGAATGAGCAATCTCGAGGAGTTTCTAAATTAAAAGCCGATGCCAAAGCCGGTGGAGATATAGCAGGAGGAGCGAGAAAAAATTTAGAGAAACGACTCGGAAGATCAGTGATCTCAAAGAAAAATTATCTGTACGAAGCGGAAAATTAAAAAAGATTGAAATAATTCTATGAGCAAATCTTGTCAGGCAATGTTCTGGGTAGTACACTGCTTCGTATGGTAGATTCCCTCTTCTCAGACTTCACCAATATTTATTCGCTTTCTAAGACCTTGCGGTTTGAGCTAAAGCCAATTGGAAATACCCAAAAAATGCTGGAAGAAAATCAGGTCTATGAAAAAGATAAGCTGATAGAAGAGAAATACCAAAAAACTAAGCCGTTTCTTGACCGTATTCATCGTGAATTTGCAACAGAATCACTTGTAAATGCTTCGCTATCCGGGTTGGAAGACTATTTTCAGGTTTTAAAGCAGTGGCAGGAAAACAAAGAAAATAAAAAGGCCCTAAGGAGTAGTGAAGCAGAATTAAGAAATCAGATAGGGCAATTTTTTAACGATAAAGCTAAAACTTGGTCTGAAGAACGATATTCTAACTTGCCTTTTAAAAATAAAGATATAGAGTTATTTTTTGAAGAGGAAGTTTTTAGTCTTCTGAAACAATCATATGGAAAAGAGGAAGGTTCTCTTATGATCGATGAAACCACAAGAAAGCAAATTTCGATATTTGATACGTGGAAGGGATTTATTGGGTATTTTAAAAAATTTTTTGAAACTAGAAAAAATTTATATAGAACTGATGGTTCATCAACAGCTATAGCAACTCGCATCATCGACCAGAACCTCAAGCGATTTTGTTTTAATATGCAAATATTTGAGAAAATAAAAGATAAAATTGATCTGACTGAAACAGAATTAAACTTCGCTATTTCACTGGATGAGTTGTTTTCATTGAATTACTATAACAAGTGTCTATTGCAAGATGGGATAGATTACTACAACAGGATTGTGGGTGGGGAAACAAAAGAAAACGGTGAGAAACTGAAAGGAGTCAACGAAATTATCAACAAATACCATCAGGACCACAAGAAAGAAAAAATACCTTTTCTCACCCCACTAGATAGGCAGATTTTGAGCGAAAAAGAAAAGTTCCGTAAAGAAATTGAAAATGATGATCAGCTTTTAGCGACTATTAGGGAATTTTATGATATAGCGGAGGAAAAAAGCAAAATTCTTCAAGCACTTTTTACCGACTTTGTTTCTAATAATGAAAGCTACGCGCTTGAGGAAATATATCTTTCCAGGCAAGCGTTTAATACTATTTCTGGTAAATGGACAGAAGAAAAGAATAAATTAGAGAAATGGCTATACGAGGCAATGAAGCCGGATAAACCAACAGGTTTAAAATACGAGAAAATAGAAGACAGTTACAATTTTCCTGATTTTATCGCCCTTTCCTACCTGAAGACAGCGTTAGAGACAGCACCCACTCAAGAAACGGTTAAGTTCTGGAGGGAGCGATATTATCTCACTAAAAATGACCCCAATAGAATACATAGGCCGTTGTCGGGCAGTGAACCCATTTGGAACCAATTTCTTAAGATTTTTAATTTCGAATTTTCATCTATTTTTAAGAATGAAGTCCGAAACCAGAAATCAGGAGAACAGGAAGTAATAGGATACGATATTTACAAAAAATATTTTAGAGAATTGGCTGATGGTAAAAATATTACAATAACACCTGAATCAAAAATTGTTATTAAAAACTTTGCGGACACGGTTTTGTTGCAAATTTACGCAATGGGTACCTATTTCGCGGTGGAGAAGAAGCGTGCATGGCTTATGGAATATAGCTTGGGAGAATTTTACACCGACCCAGAGATTGGTTATTTAAAATTTTATGACAATGCGTATGAAGGAATAGTTCAGAATTACAATCTATTGCGTAATTATTTAACCAAAAAACCTTGGGACGGAGCACAAAAATGGAAGTTGAATTTTGAGAATAGTACCTTAGCAGACGGATGGGATAAAAACAAAGAGTCAGACAACTTTGCAGTAATTTTAAGAAAAGAAAATCAATATTTTTTAGGAATAATGAAGAAAGGTCACAGTAAAATATTTTCCGATAGAAATGAAACGCAATACTCTGATAGTATGGACAGCAGAAGTTATGAAAAAATGGTATATAAATTTTTTCCGGATCCATCCAAAATGTTTCCAAAAGTTTGTTTTTCAGAAAAAGGAATTAATTACTTTAACCCGCCTAAGAAGGTACTAGATATATATGAGAAGGCAGAGTTCAAAAAGGGTGATAGTTTCAATATTTATAGCATGCACGAACTTATCGATTTCTACAGAAATTGTTTAACCATGTATGAAGGATGGAAAGATTATGACTTTAAAAACCTGAGACCGACACAAGAATACACCGATAATATCGGTGAGTTTTACACCGACGTCTCGAGAGACGGATACCGAATTAGTTTCAAAAATATTTCTCAGGATTATATAAATAAAAAAAACCTGAATGGTGAACTATACCTTTTTGAAATTTACAATCAGGATTTTGCAATCGGGAAAACTGGAAAAAAGAATTTACACTCGTTATATTTTGAAGGTATTTTTTCACCAGAAAATGCCGAAATAGGGTTTCCACTCAAGCTAAATGGGGATGCTGAAATATTTTTTAGACCAAAATCAATCGAAGTACAAAAAGAAAGACGCAAATATACAAGGGATATAGTAAAACATCAACGGTATACACAGAATAAAATATTTTTCCATTCCCCCATTACATTAAATAGAGGATTAGGAGATATTAATTCATATCAGTTTAATTCAAAGGTAAACAGTGCTCTTGCTTTAGATCCTAATATAAATATTATCGGAGTGGATCGGGGAGAAAAACATCTGGCGTATTATTCTGTGATTGATCAAAATGGCAAACCCCTGGAGAACGGAAGTCTCAACACAATAAATAAAGTGGATTATGCTGATAAGCTTGAAGAGAGAGCTGGAGGTAGAGAACAGGCAAGAAAAGATTGGCAGTCTGTAGAAAGTATAAAAGATCTTAAGAAAGGATATATTTCCCAAGTTGTTCGAAGACTTGCGGATTTGTCAGTCAAATATAATGCGATTATAGTCCTGGAAGACCTAAGCATGCGTTTTAAACAGATTCGCGGCGGCATAGAGAAAAGCATATACCAGCAATTGGAAAAAGCGCTAATCGAAAAACTAAACTTTCTTGTGAACAAAAATGAGATAAATTTCAAGAAAGCTGGACACCTGTTCAAAGCGTATCAGCTTACCGGACCATTTGAAACTTTCAGAGAGATGGGTAAACAAACAGGGATAATTTTTTATACTCAGGCTTCCTATACTTCAAAAATTGATCCTTTGACAGGCTGGAGACCAAGTGTATATCTGAAATACAGTAGTGCTGAAAACGCTAAAAAAGACATCAAGAAGTTTACGGATATTATCTTTGACAAAAATAAAAATCGGTTCGAATTTACATATGATCTCAAGAAATTCCTGGATCAAAAGGAATATCCGAGTAAAACAATTTGGACAGTCTGTTCGTGCGTCGAACGGCACAGATGGAATAAAACGTTACATAATAACAAAGGGGGATATGATCATCACCAAAACATCACGGAAGATTTTCGCCAGCTCTTTGTGAAATATAATATTGACTATGAGTCTGAAAATTTTTTTAACATGCTAACCACCCTTGATACAAAAAACTATGAACAATTTTTCAGGAATTTTATCTTTTACTGGAGCCTTCTGTGTCAAATACGAAATACAGATGAAAACGCCAAGGATGAAAATAGTAAAGATTATATTTTTTCACCAGTGGAACCGTTTTTTGATAGTCGGATTTCTGAAAAGTTTGACGAAGATCTTCCTAAAAACGGAGATGACAACGGAGCTTTCAATATAGCCAGAAAGGGAATTATAATTTTGAGAAAGTTATCAGATTTTCATTCGCAATATGGAACTTGTGAAAAAATGACTTGGGGTGATTTAAGTATCTCCCATAACGAATGGGACAATTTTGCACAACAAACCTGAAAGAGAAATACTAGGCTTCATATGTTATACTATAGGGCATGGAAGACGCTATGCCA
>JACREM010000058.1 GCA_016218215.1 Candidatus Gottesmanbacteria bacterium
GGGTAGCTGTTCACGGATAGATGGTTGATTAAATTCGTTAAGGCAAAGGCCTAAGAAATATTTACAAACCAAAACCTTTAACAAAAGGAGAACGGACAAACCGTTTCCTGTTATTGAGGGTTGCAATTTTTCATAGATGAAGATAAACAGGTCGCTCCACGAAATATTAAAAAAACACTCCGGTCGGGATACCAGAGGCCATGTTGTAGTTCGTCATCAGGGCGGACGACATAAACGGTTTTATCGTATGATAGATTGGCTTCGAAACAAAGACGGAGTGATTGCACGGGTCGCTTCTATCGAGTATGATCCAAACAGAACAGCAGAGGTAGCACTTCTTGTCGATTCTGATGGTGAGAAACGCTATATTTTGGCGCCGGAGGGATTAAAAATTGGTCAGGAGATTGTTTCCGGAGATACAGCAGATATCCGTGTTGGCAACACCCTTTCGCTTTCCCGTATTCCAATAGGCACGCTTGTTCATAATCTAGAGTTAAAGCCGGGACATGGAGCACAGGCTGTCCGCAGTGCCGGAACAAGTGCGGTGGTTCTTTCAAAAGACGCCGGACTTGTTCAGGTAAAGCTTCCATCAGGAGAAGTACGATTGTTTTTAGAAACATGTAAAGCAACTGTGGGACAGCTTGGAAATATAGATTCGAAAAATGAAGAGATAGGCAAAGCCGGAAGAAGTAGACACATGGGTATACGGCCGACCGTTCGAGGCGTTGCTCAAAACCCGCGGTCTCATCCGCACGGTGGAGGAGAGGGTCGAAGCGGCATAGGTCTTCCATCGCCGAAATCTCCATGGGGAAAGAAAACGCTCGGGCTTAAAACGAGAAAAAAGAAAAAGTATTCCAATGCACGTATTTTGCAAAGGAGAAAGTAAAAGAGGAAAAAGTATGGCACGATCAACTAAAAAAGGTCCGTATATAGACCAAAAATTATTAAAAAAAGTCATTATGCAAAAAAATGGCTCTGACAGGAGTGCGATCAAGACATGGACCAGGGCGTGTCAGATCCCCCCGGATTTTGTGGGGCATAAGATCGGCGTACACAATGGGCGAGTTCATCATGAAGTGTTTATTACAGAAGCCATGGTTGGACACAGACTTGGCGAGTTTGCTCCGACGAGATTTTTCAAAGGTCATGGGCAGGTGACAAAGAGAACAATGGATAAGACATAGGAATATCAAAAATTAAATATCAAAAATCAAAGATATGGAATATCAGGCAACATCAAAATATATACGGACAAGTACACGAAAAATGCGGCTTGTTGCAGATATGGTTCGCCCTTTGTCGCCGGTTGTCGCCCTGGTTCAGCTTATGCACATGCCGCAGCTTGCAGCGAAACCATTGTCGAGCGTTCTTGCATCGGCCATTGCTAATGCAAAACAAAAAAATGTCGCAGTAGAAGCACTTTCGTTTAAACGGATAGAAGTTATGGGTGGACCAAGCATGAAGCGATGGCATGCGGTATCCAGGGGCCAGGCACATAGTTATAAAAAGCGCATGACGCATGTGTGTATAGTTCTTACGGATGAAAAAGTGAGTGAAGAAAAAAAGACAGAGAAAGGGCAAAAGTAATATGGGACAGAAAGTTAATCCAAAAGGGTTTCGTATCGGACCAGTATACGGTTGGAGTTCCCGGTGGTTTGCGGACAAGAAACGCTATCACGCATTCCTGTATCAGGATGTGAAGCTTCGACAGATTATCTTTTTAAAGTTAAAGCCGGCTGGAGTATGCAAGGTTGAAATTGAACGGTCGATAAATAAAATGAAAGTGATTATTCATGTTTCAAAGCCAGGTATCGTTATCGGTCGCGGCGGGACAGGACTTGAGGAACTGAAGAAACTTATCGAAGGATTTTTGTCGGATATGCAAAAAGATCACATGGTTGCAGGAAAGAAAACATTTGCAGAAACCGGAAATATAAAAGTAGAACTTTCAGTAGAGCCTGTGAAAGAGCCAAATCTGAATGCATACTTAGTTGCTACTTCGATAGCAGATCAGATCGTTCGCCGCATGCCGCATAAAAGAGTATGTAACCAGACGCTTGAGAGAGTGATGTCTGCAGGCGCTAAAGGCGTAAAGATTGCGCTTTCGGGACGCATTGCAGGTGCCGAGATTGCGAGGCATGAGAAATATAAAGCAGGGTCAGTGCCGCTTTCTACCATACGGGAAAAAGTTGATTACGAACATGTCCCGGCGCTTACAAAATCCGGATACGTAGGAGTGAAGGTTTGGATCTGTCTGAAGTAGAGCATTGAGTATGGTTTAATTTTTGATATTTGAAATTTAATATTTGATTTTTTATTATGTTGGCACCAAAACGAGCAAAGTTTAGAAAGCAATTTCGGGGAAAGCGGACGGGAAAATCTATCCGCGGTTCACACATGGATTTTGGCGAGTTTGGATTGAAAGCTCTGACCTCAGCATGGGTTACGAGTCGACAGATAGAAGCCGCTCGTAGGGCTTTGACACACTATATAAAACGTGGAGGAAGAATTTGGATTCGGATTTTTCCGGATAAGCCTATTACCAAAAAACCGCCTGAAACGCGTATGGGAAGCGGTAAGGGCGATGTCTATGAATACGTCGCAGTGGTGCGTCCGGGAAGAATTTTATTTGAGATGAGCGGAGTGACAAAAGTAGATGCGGCAGAAGCCATGAGACTTGCAAGCGCAAAATTGCCTGTACGTACTCATTTTATATCAAAAGTTTAATATGAAAACAAAAGAAAAAACAGCGATTGAGGGTATGTCTATGGGTGAGCTAAAAAACGAGCACATGAAGCTTTCGCTTGATCTTGTGACAATGAAAAGAGAACGGTATACTAAGCAATCTAAAAATGTGAAAGCGGCAAAAAACATTCGCTTGAGACGTGCAATTGTGTCGACCATCTTACGTCAAAAGGAGTTAGCAGTATGAAACAGTCAGTTATAAAAAAAGAAGTAGTGGAACATGGAAAAATGTTTGAAGGGAAGGTCGTTTCGATCGGCATGACCAATACAATTATCGTGGAACTTTCTTTTTCTCACGCTCATCCGCTATACAAAAAGCAGATTCGAAAAACAAAGAGGGTAGCGGTACACAATGAAGACCGAGAGTTAAAAGTGGGACAATTTGTCCAAGTGAAAGAGACCAGGCCTTTAAGTAAGACCGTGAATTTTATTGTTGTTCGTGTTGTCAAAAAATAATATGGTACAGGAAAGATCAGTCATCGTATGCGCAGATAATTCCGGTGTCAGACGGATGGTGATTACGCATATGTACGGTTCATCTGGGAAAAAAGTTGCCCATCTCGGTGATATTGTGCAGTGTGTTGTAAAGGAAGCAGATCCGAACGGCACGGTGAAAGATGACGAACTTGTCAAGGTTGTAATCGTAAGAACCAGAAAAGAATATGGGAGAAGCGACGGGTCATATATCCGTTTTGATGATAACGCGGGAGTAGTCATCGATTCGCCGGTAGAACGTACCCCTCGGGGAACCAGGGTGTTTGGCCCGATCGCGCGCGAGATAAAAGAAAAGGGCTTTGATAAAATCGCAAGTCTTGCACTTGAAGTGTACTAAACATATATGAAAATAAAAAAAGGAGACTCCATCATCATACTGGCAGGAAAAGACAAAGGGAAAAAAGGCCGTGTCGAACAGGTTTTTATTTCAGAGTCCAAGGTGCTCGTGCCGGGACTGAACATGTACAAACGACATATGAAAAAGAAAGATGAAAAGTCAAAGGAAGGTATTGTCGATTTTGCCAGACCCATGCTTGCGTCAAAAGTATCTGTTGTTTGTCCGTCGTGCGGTAAGCCAACGAGAGTCGGGTACCGTATCGTCAAAGGAGACAAAGAGCGAATGTGTAAAAAGTGTGAACAGAAAATATAAGCTATGAATACCTTATACGAACAATACATGAAAGAATTTGCTCCGGCGTTAAAAAAGGAGTTGAGAATTGCCAACATCATGAGCGTGCCGAAACTTATAAAAATCGTCGTCAACTGCGGCATAGGTCGGGAGGCTGTTGCGGATAAAAAAATTGTAGAAAAAATAGCAGTTCAGCTTGCCGTCGTGGTAGGGCAGAAACCAAAGGTGTCAAAAGCGAAAAAAGCCATCTCTACGTTTAAGCTTCGAGAGGGAGATCCGATTGGGCTTTCTGCAACACTTCGCGGTACACGAATGTATGATTTTTTCCAAAGACTTACGTCTATAGCACTTCCCCGTGTGCGCGATTTTCGGGGAGTATCGCTCAAAGGGTTTGACGGACATGGAAATTTTACGATGGGTATATCTGAAATGACCATTTTCCCGGAGCTTGAATTTGGCATGGTAGACAAATCACGAGGCATGGAAATTACGTGTGTAACGACAACGAAAACCGATAGCGATGCAAGAGCATTGCTTGAAAAACTCGGACTTCCGTTTGAGAAAGGACAGAAGTAGTATGGCAAAAACATCAGATGTAAATAAATTTAGAGGAAAACAAAAGTTTTCAGTGAGACAGAAAAGCCGCTGTTCTTTGTGCGGAAGGTCACGGGCATTTATGAGACGTTTTGGAATCTGCAGACTTTGTTTTCGTGAACTTGCACATAAAGGAGAAATTCCCGGTGTCATAAAGGCATCGTGGTAAGTGAGAAGGAGAATATATGGTAAATGATCCAGTTGGAGATTTATTGGCACAAATAAAAAATGCATCGATGGTAGGGAAGAAAACTATTGTACTTCCGTACTCTCGGATGAAAAAAGAAGTCTCATCTATTCTTGTTCGGGAAGGATTTCTTTCGGGGCTGCAAGTTACAGGAGAAAAGCCCAAAGAAAGCTTGCATATAGACCTTCGGTATCAAGGAAAAGTTCCGGTCATAACCGGGATAAAAAGAGTCAGCAAGCCAGGACTTCGAAGATATGTCAATGTAAAAGAAATACCGATAGTTGTTGGCGGCATGGGAGCATCAGTCATCTCTACTCCATCAGGTATTATGACCGGCAGCGACGCAAAAAAGAAACATATAGGCGGAGAAGTCGTGTGTCTTATTTGGTAAACGTATGTCACGAATCGGAAGATCACCAGTTGTAGTACCAAAGGGCGTTACAGTCGTTATAAAAGACGGCGTCGTTTCAGTCACGGGCACAAAAGGAACGCTTTTTTTTACCCTGCCGGAAGGTATAAGCGCAAAAGCACAAGATCAGACAATTCTTATTGCGAGAAACTCTGATGACCGAGTAGTACGGTCTCATCATGGTTTTGCCAGAGCAAGCATCATGAATAACGTCACAGGGGTATCTACCGGATGGACCAAGACGCTTGAATTATCAGGAGTAGGGTATAGAGTTGCTATGAGTGGGGTAAATATAGTGCTTACTATTGGTTTTTCTCATACAGTCACCGTGACACCACCGTCCGGCATTGTCTTTCAGGTAGTTGATGGAAATATTGTTGTCAGCGGACAGGATAAACAAAATGTCGGTCAGACAGCAGCGTCTATTCGCGAAATCAAAAAACCCGAACCATATAAAGGAAAAGGAATAAAGTATCAGGGTGAATACATTCGAAAGAAGGCAGGAAAAGCAAAGGCCGCTGGAGCGACAGCTGGAGGAGCGAAGTAAACATTGGAGGATACCATATGGAAAGCAAACGAACATTACGACTAAAACGACACGGACGCATCAGGTCACGGGTGAGCGGAAGTGCAAAGGTGCCGCGCATTGCAGTGTTTCGGTCAAATAAAAGCATCTCGTGTCAGCTTATCGACGATGAGAAAGGCGTGACACTCTTTTCGTTTCAGTCAAAAGGGAAAAATAAAACAGCGGCAGAAGAACTTGGAAAAGTATTTGGACAGAAGATGAAGACAATGAAAATAACAAAAGCAGTCTTTGATCGCGGTGGGTTTCTCTATCACGGATCAATACAGGTATTTGCAGATGCAGTACGCACCTGCGGAGTTTCGTTTTAAAGAAAAAGGAGAATAAAAATATGAGATTTCAACATAGATCAGATCAGGGTGCACCAAAAGAATTTGAAGAAAAAGTGGTTCAGGTAAATCGTGTGTCGAAAAAAACAAAAGGCGGAAATAAAATAGGATTTTCAGTGCTCGTAGTGGTTGGAGACAAAAAAGGCCGTGTCGGAGTGGGCCTAGGCGGCGCGCCGGATGTGTCTTCTGCTGTCAGAAAAGCAGTAGGGTACGCGAAAAAACATCTCATTACGGTTCCTATGAAAAATAAGACAATCCCGCATGAAGTGACGGTAAAAAGAGGTGCCGCGAGGGTAATGCTTAAGCCCGCGCCATCCGGTACCGGGGTTATCGCAGGCGGCGCTGTACGCGCGGTCGTCGAAGCCTGCGGCATTCGTGACATTGTGTCAAAGATTTTAGGAAGTTCCAATCAGGCATCAAATGTGTATGCGACGCTCGAAGCATTAAAGACACTTCGGTCGCATTCAATCCGAAAGGATATGGAAAAATAATAGTACTATTGATCCAAAATATAATAAAAGAAATATGAATATTTCAGATTTACCAAAAACAGTTGCCAGAGGGAAAAAGAGACTTGGTCAGGGTCATGGATCAGGGAAAGCAAAAACAGGCGGACGGGGAACCAAAGGACAAAAATCCCGCGGCACAATCGGCCCGGGGTTTGAGGGCGGACAATTGCCTCTTATTAAGCGTATGCCTCTTCTTCGGGGGAAAGGACGAAATGCTTCACAGAAAAAGATAGTCGTTACACTTCGAAGCGAGGAACTCAATGTTCTCCCTGCTGGCACCGTTGTGACTCTTGCATCTTTGATAAAACACGGTTTAGTAAAAACTGCCGCGGCTGCAGTAAAGTTGGTCTTTGGAAAAGAAGTGACAAAGGCGTATAAAGTGAAAATTTTTCATTCAAAAGGTGCGAAAGATGCAGTAGAAAAAGCCGGGGGTACAGTTGAACTAGAGTAAAAAACTGTTCTTGCATCTTCGCGCGCGGTCTTTATAATAGAATAGTTCTCTATGGAAGCGATTCTTTCTCCGCTCATTCGCAGTTGGCAAACACCGGAACTTCGCCGCAAGATATTGCTTACGGCTTTTTTGTTTATCGTCTTTCGACTTTTCGCTCATATACCGATACCGGGCGTAGACAGAGCGAAGCTTGCACTACTGTTTTCTCAGAACCAGTTTTTAGGACTGCTTGATATATTTTCCGGAGGTACGCTTGTAAATTTTTCCGTTATGGCCTTGGGGCTCAATCCGTATATCAATGCCTCTATTATTCTCCAGCTTCTCACCATCGTATTTCCGTCTCTTGAGGAACTTTCAAAAGAAGGTGAATTTGGGCGTGAAAAAATTAATCAGTATACGCGTCTTATTACCATTCCCCTTGCGGTTGTTCAGTCCCTTGGCATGTATGCACTGTTAAAAAGTCAGGGTATCGTTGGTATTGTCGACCCCTTATCTCTTGTGACCATTATTCTTACCATGACGAGCGGCACTATGATTGTCATGTGGTTTGGTGAACTTATTACAGAGTATGGTATCGGAAACGGAATCTCACTTTTAATTTTTGCAGGAATTGCGGGGAGGCTCCCGGTTGTGGTCAGTCAGACGATATCTTCAGCTACAGGTGAACAGGTGACAAATTTCTTACTTTTTGGTGCTATTGGCATTCTTGTCATGGGAGCGACGGTATTTATCAACGAAGCAGTTCGAAGAATTCCGATTCAATACGCAAGACGCATCAGGGGAAATAAAATGTACGGGGGAAATACATCGTATCTTCCACTCAGAGTAAATCAGGCAGGGGTTATCCCCATCATTTTTGCGGTTTCACTCGTTCTCATCCCGTCGCTTTTAGGAGGGTACCTTACCCAGATTTCGGTCTCGTGGGTTTCTTCACTTGGTCGGGGCATGACGGCGTTATTTAACCCCAATGGTATTTCATATAATCTTATCTATTTTATTCTGGTTATCGGTTTTACTTATTTTTATACTGCCATTACCTTTAATCCGACGAAAATCTCCCAGGAGATTCAAAAGCACGGAGGATTTATTCCCGGCATTCGACCCGGTACGCCGACGGCTTCGTACCTAAATTATATTTTGACGCGCATCACTCTTGCGGGAGCGTTATTTTTAGGCATCATTGCTATCTTCCCGTCACTTGCAAAAGGTGTTACGGGAGTGTCTACACTTCTTATTGGGGGAACCGGCGTACTCATCGTGGTGTCGGTGGTGCTTGAGACTGTCAAGGCGCTTGAGGCACAGCTCGTTATGAGAAATTACGACGGATATACAAAAGGATTAATGGAGAAATATCCAATTTCCAATGACCAATATCCAACAAGGAAGGAAGAGTTTTAAATAATTTTTCCACGTTGAGTATTGTGTATTGGGTATTGAGAATTGAATACATATGCATATAGTACTTTTTGGTCCGGAAGGTTCAGGAAAAGGAACTCAAGCAAAATTATTAAGTGAGGCGCTTAAGCTTCCGGTACTCACTTCCGGAGATCTTGTACGGGATGCAGCGGCGAATGATAAAGGGATTATCGGTGAAGTATGCAGACAAACACTGGCAGAAGGAAAATATGTGGCAGATAGCGAGATGTTTGTACTTTGGAAGTGGAGACTAAAGGAAGAAGACGCCAGAGGCGGTTGGATCATGGATGGGTTCCCGCGAAACGTCGAGCAGGCTAAATTTCTCGCAGACAAGATAGATAAATACGGCTACAGAGTCGAAAAAGTGTTTTATCTCGATCTTCCGGAAGAAGAGTCCATGAAACGATTACTTGCTCGCGCCCGTCCTCTTCACCCGGGGAGTAAGGATCTGCATGATTCTCCGGAGAGAATCAAAAGCAGGCTTGAAATTTATAAAACGGGTGAAAAAGATGTGCTTGAATATTATAGAAATCTTGGGGTGCTTATAAATATAGACGCGAATAAGCCGGTAGAAGATGTGCATAAAGACATGATGTCTCATTGCATATAAAAAAGACTCATGAATAAGCATATTCAAATTGCAATAGATGGTCCTGTTGCAGCCGGAAAAGGAGATATCGCCCTGCGGTTGGCAAAAGAGCTTGGACTTGTGTATATATACACAGGAGCAATGTATAGAGCGCTTGGGCTTGCATGTATGAGTCAATCTGTCCCGATGGATGATCAGAAGAAAGTGCTTGAGGTTCTTCAGTCAATTAAGATAGGTCTTCAGTATTCACCATTACATGAAAAACCGTATCAGGTATTTTTAGATGGGGAAGATGTCACTGATAGGATTATAAAACAAGATGCGGCGATGGCTGCTTCTAGAGTTGCGGCTCATGCGGATGTAAGGCATGAAATGGTAGAGCAGCAGAAACAAATAGCACAGGGTAAATCTGTCGTAATGGAGGGGCGCGATATCGCTCTCAGGATTTTACCGGAAGCAGATTTGAAGATATATCTGACCGCTTCTATTGAGGAGCGAGCCAAACGCAGACTTGAGCAGTTTCAAAAAAATGGAATTGAAAAAACCCTTTCTGATGTTCTTTCAGACACAAAGAAGCGTGACGAACAGGATATGGGAAGAGCAGCTGATCCATTAAAAAAGCTTCCTGACTCTTGGGAGCTTGATACGACGAACCTGAATCAGGAACAGGTCGTAGATGCTATTAAATCAGAGCTTTCAAAAAGAGGTTTATTATGATCGATCGAAAAACTCCGGAAGAGATTGGAGCAATGCGGGAAGGGGGCCGAAAGCTTGGGAAAATCCTTAAGACGCTTCTTGACGCTTCTTTGCCCGGAACTAATCTTCTGACTCTCGAAGAAACCGCGATGAAAGAGATTTTCTCGTCCGGCGGCACTCCGTCTTTTACGACCGTAGCAGATTACAAATGGGCGACGTGTCTTTGTGTCAATGAAGTCATCGTCCACGCAATCCCAAAGTCATACGTACTCAAAGATGGTGATGTGCTGACGATAGACATAGGTATGATTTATGGCGGTTTTCATACTGATACTGCATGGACAAAGGTAATTAAGAATTCAGAATCTAGAATCAAGAATTTAGGGGAAATTGAATTATTTTTAAAATCTGGGGAAAAGGCGATGTGGGACGGTATTGCTGTATCCCGAATCGGAAATCGTGTCGGCGACCTGTCTCGAGTTATAGACGAAGAGATGAAGCGGTCCGGCTATCAGGTGACAAAGACGCTTGTAGGTCACGGAGTTGGTAGAACACTCCATGAAGAACCGCAAATACCCGGATATGTACGCGGAGAGTTGAAAAATACGCCAAAACTTATTGGAGGCGAAACGTTGGCTGTAGAGGTAATTTATGCCATGGGTTCAGGAGTGGTCGTATATGACAATGATGACGGGTGGACGCTTTCCACGAAAGATGGGTCTCTCTCCGCGGTTTTTGAGCATACGATCGCTGTCACTTCTGCTGGCCCGGAGGTATTGACCCTCATGCCGCGACAAAGCCCCAATGTAAGATAACCTCTGAATCTTCGTGATTTTTGATTTCTCAATTTTCGTAGTACGATGGTCACTACCCACCCGGCTCCATGCGCAGTGCGGGAGACTATGAGATACTGTTTTTGACCAACGA
>JACREM010000007.1 GCA_016218215.1 Candidatus Gottesmanbacteria bacterium
GTCTGCTGCGACTGTGCAGGTAGTAGAAATCGTATAATTACCCTTTGCAGCAGTAAAGCACGCGGCCTGAGTTTTCTGAATGCTTGGCAGAAGAATAAGAAAAACAAGTGCAAAGATAAGGATAATACCGTATGTTTTCATATGGTTATGATCGAGGCGCGATGGTAAGTTTTGATTTTGCTGTTTCATCCTGTGATGTAATGGAGAGTATATATGTATAAAGTACTGTATCATCGGTCGTCCATCTCGCCTGCCAGAGTCCGTCAGTTTCACCACCGGAGATACGGGTAGCCTCAAGTGTTCTAGTCTTATGATCTGATTTAAATTCGATTGAGACCGATTGGATCTTTGATTTTGAACTTATCGATAGGGTAATAGTTTGATTTGTACCAACAGTCAGATCGTGAGGGTCAAAGCTTACCGACGAAATTTTAGGACCTTTCACTTCTGACGACTGGCTTACGGTATACGTTTCTTTTCCGGGTTTTAGATATGTTGGCGTAGGTGTTGGTGTGGGGCCTGTAGCGATTTTTGTCATTGAGCCGGACGCTGGTGACGCTGTCTGAGGCGAAGACGGTTTCATTATAGAATATGCTATAGCAATGCTAACTCCGAGAAGTACAACGACAAGAGCAAGAAGGGGGACATTTAGTTGCGATCGGTTACGATTTTCTTTTATCATGAAAATAAGTCACGTTAAAAAAAGCATAGATAAAATGAACCGTATTGTCAATGGTCATTATGTGATGTATCGTACATTAATAATATTTGTACAAAGATTCAACGATATGATACGCGAATTATGAGATATGTAGGAAAGATGGCTTTGTTGGGATTTTTTGCCTTTTTTTCCGGCATATTGGTATCAATAGTCTATTGGGCGGTATTGTTCCTGCGTTTTCCTAATACGATCTACCGAATTGATGAGGGGTTTATCCCACAGAATATTTATGTTGAAAAAGGCCAATCTGTCAGGTTCGTAAATTTGTCACATCGGGCGATGTGGCCGGCATCCAACACACATCCGAATCATCTTGCGTATCCGGCATTTGATCCAAAAAAGCCTATTGCTGCCGGCGGGTCATGGGAATTTTCTTTTACCACTGAAGGTGCGTGGAAATTTCATGACCACATTTCGCCCTATGTCACCGGGTACGTCGTTGTAGGGACAATAGGTAAGAAAGCTTTGGCGTCACAATGTAAAAGTCCAAGCGTTGAGATACGGGAAAATTGCTGGGACGATATGTTTGATACTGCATTTTCTACAGGCGGAATATCTGTGGGACTTGCTCTTCTTGAAACGCTTTATAAGACTGATAGTTTGTTTCGGGAGCAAGGGTGTCATCAGCACGGTCACCGGGTAGGAGAGATGATTTATGGTAGGTACATAAAAGGAAAGAATATTCGGTCTGTCAATTTTCCTGATTCTATGGGTTATTGCGGATTTGGCGTCATGCACGGAATTTTTGAGCATCTATTTCGTGATGTTTCAGACATAGCGTATGCGCGGGATACCTGCATATATCTAGAAAAGCGATTTTCCAATAGTGTTCCCGGGATACGGGTCAATTGTGTCCATGGTATCGGACACGGATTTATGCCGGAACCTCCTCCGCGTGAGTTTTATGATAAACCGCATGAGATGATACGCCGGGCTTTAGAAGTCTGCGATGATCCGACTGTCAGTAAGACAAAAGAAGAATCCGATCAGTGTCTCCAAGGAGTATTTAATGTATTGGTCTATTGGATGGTAAAGGATCAGTATGGTTTATCTTATCCTGAAAAAGGAGTGTTTGATTTTTGTCAAAGTCTTCAGAAACCATCACATCAGGAGGCGTGTACCGCAGAGTTTTCCATGCATCTTATAAAATATACCGGATCAGACCTTCCAATGCTTGTGAGTCGTTTTATTGATCATATTGATGATCCAAGGAGGCAGAAGTATGTGCTCGGGTTTGCTGTCCCTTCTATCGTTGAAGCAACAGTATCAAAAGATAATTTCATTGCTCTAACTCATGAATGCATGAATCTCGAAGAGCATCTTCGCAGTACATGTGTCAGCGCGATTGCAGGAGGATTATTGGCTCATGGTGTGCCTGGAGAGGAATACAAAAGAGCTCTTGTCATTTGTTCTTCTGATAGTCTCGGGTTATTCGAGAGAAAAGATTGTTATCGCCACGTGTTACGACAATTACCATATCACTATGTAAGAGACAAACGAAACAAAATTTGTTATGAATTCCCTCAAGAGTATCAGAAGGAATGTTTGGATTTAAAATGATTTACTGTTCGGCAATGACAAGCGTGGAGTTGACTTGAGCGGTATCTTTTATTTGTTGCATCGTTTTGGATGGCCAGAAGACTTCGATTGAGTCGATGGACGTTGCATCTCCCAGGCCAATATAAAGAGGAATCTGACTTTGAGATAGATATCCGGATTTTCCCATGTAGTATGTGGAATGGAGCATCCCACCGGCTTTGACGTTTACCGTTGCACCGAGGCCGTCTCTGTTTGACCGCGTTCCGATGAGTTTTATTTTGAGGAAGTGTATGTCTTTTTTATTGGAAAGTGAGCTTAAAAGAATTTGAGGCGGGGATCCCCATTCATTTGTTACGATATCCAAGTCTCCATCATTGTCGATATCCGCTATAACTGAGCTTCTGCTCGATAGTGCTCCCCGAACAGTGTGATTGTCTTTTTTATCTTTACACTCCTTATTGAGCGAATCTTCCACCGAGCAGTGGACAACAAACCATGGTATATCATATTCCATGTTTTTTCTGGGTTCAATACCGACTAAAAATTCGCTGTCAAGAAACGATTTCCCTTTATCGTTTAAGAGGAGGGAATTGATACCGTATCGGAATGGATATCCCATTCCAGCTGTGACAAATAGATCGTCATACCCGTCCGCGTTTATGTCACCTACGCTTACGCCCCATGGCCAGTAAGTTTCTGCATTGATTGTGTCGGAAATTTCTTCGTACGAGCCGTCTTCTTTTTGTTTTAAAAATGCGTTGCCGCGTACTGTGCCCGGCATACGTTGAGCGATTTTTAGATTTGGACCTGCGACATCTGTTTTTTGTTTTTCTATCTTTATGTCTTCATCGGTTAATCCGCTCTTTATAATCATGTCATCATGCATGTTTGTTAGATACAGGTCCTGTCTCCCGGAGTTGTTGAGACTTACTATATTTACTCCCATAGCTCCGTGTGGAAGGGTTGGGAATATCTCGTCTGTCTTATCAATAAAACGTTTACCTTCTATGTTCTGAAAAAAATGGCTTTTTCCGATCATGTCTAATATGAATAGATTGGGGTATCCTGTTTTGGCGTTATCTAAAAATATTGCATCATTTGTCCATCCAAGGTCAGCGGATAAGCCAACAGATTCGCTCACGTCTGCAAAAGTTTCATTTCCAAGATTTTTAAAAAGTTTTACACGCTCGTTTTTTCGCGGCATATCCCATTTTGGCAATCCTACATAATATCCGCCGTTTCCAATCTCGTCTGTCGTAAAACCTGCAACATTGAGGACGAGCAGGTCCAGATATCCGTCGTTATTATAGTCAAAGAACAGGCTTGCAGAGGAGTGGCCGGTATAGGAAACTCCTGCTTTTTTCGTAATATCTTCAAATGTTCCGTTTCCGAGGTTTTTAAAAAGCGTATTGCCACCTCTCACGTTTGTGACATAGAGATCCGAAAAACCGTCGTTATTAAAATCCGCAAATGACGCGGATACATTGATGGTATGTTCCATGGAAACTCCTGCTTTTTTCGTAATATCTTCAAATGTTCCGTTTCCGAGATTTTTATAGAGTTTATTTCCGCCAAGCTGGCTCACAAAATAAAAATCGAGCAGTCCATCGCCGTCTATATCTGCAGCTGCAAGACCATTGCCATGGTCGTAGTCGATGAATTTATAGTGTTTTGCCCCGTCGTCAACCGGTATCTGACGAAACGTAATACCAGAAGATTCGATTTCGTTTTTGAAATGAAATGAGGTAAAAATTCCGGATGATCGGGCAATGTCGCGTTCTTGGGCTCCCCGTTTTTCAAGCATGGCACGGGTTTGACGATCGACTTGGTTTGTAAAATACAAAACATACAAAAAACCTGCGATAAAAGCAAGCAGGGTAAGTATGAAGACGGATTTGAATATCTTTATTTTTGTCATCACAAGGATATCTGTCTGGGTGTATACTATGCTTGATTATACTCTTAATTTATGAGGTCAAAAACAGGGAGCATTCTATTATTTATTTGTACGGCTGCATTTTTAAGCGGTTTTTTCTTTCGAAGTATTGTAAAAATTCAAAGCGACTACGAGGCAGATCTCCTTCGGGTATCGAGATTTACCGGGTCATTTACTGATCTTGCGAAAATGTTTTCCGGTATGGCTAGGTCTCAAGGTGCGTTGTACGCGTACGACGTTTTACGAAAAGCGAAACTCCCACCCCGCATTGACATCCATCTCCTGGGTCATGCAATAGGAGACGAGCTTTTTATTCAAAAGGGAGCTCGGGGCATATGGGATTGTACGCAGGAATTCAGAAATGCCTGCTCTCATTCGATTGTCGTTGGGCTTTTTATGAAGGATGGAGAACAATCTCTCGGGCAGATTGCTGATATTTGCAGAAATGCTCCGGGCGGCAGCGGCGCGTACGCTATGTGTTTTCATGGACTCGGACACGGCATATTGTCAGCTACCGGTTACGATCTTGAGAATGCGGTTATACTATGCAAAAAGACGTCGACACCGGAAAAAAATAACCGCGAAGGAGGTGAATGCGTAGGAGGCGCGATCATGGAGATAATTACTGGAGGATTTCACGATCGTGATCTTTGGCAGAAGCAGTCGAAAAAATATCTTACCACTTCCGATCCTTTATATCCGTGTTCTGCTGGTTTTATGACGCCTGATATACAGGGGATGTGTTATGTGTATCTTACACCGCACCTACTCCTTCGTGCGGGCGGGTCGCTTGCGGATCCAAGGGACGAGTCATGGAGCGAAGCGATGAAATATTGCGAACTGTTACATGATGGTGATCCAAATAAAGGCATATGTTACGGCGGGTTTGGAAAAGAATTTATTCTTATTGCCCTTGGAAAAGATATACGAAAAATCAATGACATGAATGACGTACAGCTTGGGATACTTTACTCTCTTTGTACACTTGCTTTGAATACATTTGGTGTAAATGAATGCGTGAGATCTGCTGTGAATTCTTTATATTGGGGAGGAGAAAATGATTATCATGTAGGATTGAGATTTTGTCAGGGCATATCTCAATCTGACACAAAGACTGTTTGCTTCGAAAATCTGACAGGAGCTGTGTTTTATTATTCTACGTCTGAAACATTGGAGCGTACTTTCTGTAAAGACATACCGGTTGAATATACAGATATATGCATGAAGAAACTTCCAAAAAACTAGTACTATTTCCTCTACTTATATGTATCATCGGAACGGTTTTTGCATTTTTTATCGGAATATACGCTTCATTTGGTGGAAAGATTCAGGAAAAGGAAGTATATACGGATAAATTGAGCCGGGTGAATTCGAAAGAGTTTCGCTCACTTATGATTGAGTCAATGGCAAAATTTGGCGCGAAAGATACCTATGCGATAGTAAAAAAAGCATATAAAGATAAAGAAAGCGAGAAACATAATTTTGTCCATATATTCGGTGAAGAGCTATATAATTTTCAGGGTCTTGCCGGGATTGGCGTTTGCGATAGCACATTTCTTTTTGCGTGTTTTCACGGATTTATGAGTCGTGCATTAGGTACAGGTGGGGTATCTATACTGCCAGAGCTTTCTCGTGCGTGTGTCAGTGCAAGAGGAGAGAGGACACAGGCGTGTATGCACGGGGCAGGTCATGGGCTCGTTGAGTATATGGGAACAAGGAAGATAAAAGATGCTATCGCGTTTTGTGCTCAGTTTGGAGTGAAGCAAAAAACAATGAACGGGTGTGTCGGCGGTGCAATAATGGAATATAATTTCGGATCACCAGGAGAGAACAGTGCGTTGATTCCGCGGCCTACGAGTGGATCTTTTACCTATCCTTGTAATATCCTTGACAAAGATCTGTCAGCATCTTGCTACTTTGAACAGATGCAGTGGGTGCTAAAGGCAACCGGGAATGATATGGGAAAAGCGGAAGACGTCTGTGCATCGCTCGAAGGGATAGATAGAATATTTTGTTTTCGTGGTATTGGGAATTTTTCCGTTGTCATAGATTTTGATGTTGCGGCTGCAAGAAAGCGCTGTGACAATATAGAGGAAAAGACTGGGATAGACGATTGTAAAATTGGTGCAGCCGGCAGTTATATGGCGGTAAAAAATGACTGGAAAACTGCACGGAAACTGTGTGAGGACATTGATAATTCGCTTATGTCGCTTTGTCCGCTTGAGAAATTATGAAGAAGTTTATTGTTCTTATCGGGATGAGTTTTTTGGTCGGGTTGTTTGTATCCATTTTCTTTTCGTGGGCGTATCCTCAAATAGTTGCCCGAATCCGTCATCCGATTCTACGTTTCAGTGCAAATATGCTCCTCAAAAAATGTGCATATACTACAAAAAAAGAACAAGAATATCTCTCTTGCATAAAAAACGGTATTCACTTTATGTATCCGGTCTTCGGGTCCGGTGCGTCTATGGAATTTTTATCAAATCTTTATAGCCGTGATGCTGTATTTGCTCAAAATTGTCATGACTTTGCTCATATAGTCGGGAGAGATACGTATCTGTCTTTCGGAAAACTCATGTCTCCGGATGCTGATCTCTTTTCGATTTGTGGTCATGGTTTTTATCATGGATATATGGAAACGCTTATCGCAAAGCAGGGAGGCAATGTGGATATAAATACATTTTGTGTTGAGGACGGAAATGATGGTGAACTTACCCGGCAGCAACGGGCATGTTATCACGGAGTTGGCCATGGGTATGTAACAACGCACGATCTGACGTCAAGTCAGCAGATAGATGATAATATAGCTCGGGGACTACTTTTGTGTGAAAAACTTGATACAAGAGAAAAAATTACTTTTTGCGCGACTGGTGTGTATAACGGCGTATCTATAGCAATTTCATCAAGTAATTTTATAGATAGAGACAACCCTGTAGGGTACTGTGAACGACAACCACGTCAATATAAAGATATCTGTTATGCAGATGCTGCGACGCTTGTCGTCGCCGCACGTCCCCGTGATTTTGCATCTCAACTTTTTTTAGCAGAGAAGATGAGAGAAAAAGAATATGTGATGACGCTTGTACGTAATGCCGCAAGCAATCATGTAAAAGAAGATCTGGGACATGATTCTCTTGTTGAGGGTCTTTTGCTGTGTAGCGCTCTTTCAACCTCACTTGCCGGCGAGTGTTTAT
The DNA here is from genome assembly GCA_016218215.1 of Candidatus Gottesmanbacteria bacterium. Classification (GTDB taxonomy): domain Bacteria; phylum Patescibacteriota; class Microgenomatia; order UBA10105; family UBA927; genus JACREM01. Next base: position 7,391 of record JACREM010000007.1, read on the forward strand.
CTGGATTTATAGACGGTGTCTTTGAATTTGGAACACCTGATCTGCAGTATATTGAAGCATTTTCTTTATGTAAAAATGTTCAATTGTTGCCTTCTTTTCGGTCGGTTTGCGAAAGGAAGGTGCGGGAGAATATGGTATATTGGTATGGATTTGAAGCCACATCATCGAAATGTAGACACCTTGGGATTACCGAGTGCAGCATCGAATAGCGTATGAAAAAAATAACAACAATCGTAAGTATTTGCATCCTCTCGTTTTTTTCTGGGTTTGTTGTAACAGTAGTAAGTCACATCGGGAGGGTTATCTCAGAAGATAGGATAGCAGCGACGGTAGTCGCGCATTGTAAAACCTCTGGATATAAACCTGCGTGCTATGACAGAGAAATACCAAAAGATACACAGTCGTTTTCCATGGAACAGTCGTTTGGCGTTACTCGACGAGTGCAGGAAATTGATACCACCTATCAGTATTGTCATGTCCTGGGGCACGAGCTGGCTGCACGGGAGACAAAAAAGGATCCGGCGAAGTGGAAAGACGTCATAACCCGATGTCCAAGCGGCATGTGTTCAAACGGATGTATACATGGTGCATTTCAGGAGAGATTTCGAACAGATACAGTACCGGATGATCAACTCGAGTCTATAAAATCAGAACTTTTAAATGTGTGCGAAAAACGGGGGAGTTGGATGCCAACCGGCATGGAACAGGCGAGCTGCTACCATGCGCTCGGACATCTACTCATGTACATTACGAACGCGCGTATCGAAAAAGCACTTGCTTTCTGCGACGATCTCACAACCGATTTTCGAAGTGTGTGCTATGACGGCTCGTTTATGCAGATTTTTCAGCCTTTGGAGCCTGAGGATTTTGCCCTCATAAAAGGAAAGGAGTTAACGGTAGAGAGTGTGACCCCATTCTGCTTAAGATTTAACGGGAAGATGCTTGGATCATGCTGGTCGGAATCGTGGCCTTTGTTTCGGGAAAAGTTTCAGATTCCGGAAGGTCTTATGAGTCATTGCGGTTTTCTCCCTCCGGACTTACAAGATCGTTGTTTTAGAGCCCTTTCCTACGTTATGACTGTACAGATGGGATTTTCAGAAGAAAAATTAGAACCGTATTGTAGTCATCTCATGCCTCCCTTTGCGGCACGATGCTTTGCTATGGCAGCCTCCAGGTTCATTGAAACTGATTGGAAAAATATAGACAAGGCATTAGCCTGGTGTAAACGCGTATCGTCTTTTGATCCGGACGGTGAATGTTATCTTGAGCTTTCAAAAACGGCATCATTTACTGTGCCGCGGGGATCGGCAGAACAAAAAAAGATCTGTGACGGTCTTCCAAGAAACATTCAAGCTGAATGCGGGAGGCGACCGTGAAGAGGATGCCAATATTTTCAATGCGAGTGTTTGTCAGAATATTTTTCGTTTGTTTTTTATTGGGATTAACGGTCTCTCTTTTTGTGTTTGGGACAAAGAAGAAAGCTGAGGTGAAAAAAGATGAATTGTATTTTAAGACGTTTCGAAAGAGGGCTGAGGGATGGATCCGGACTCTTGGCGGAGAGAAGGCATACAAACGGGTGAAAGAAGAATTTAAAGAGAACCCAAATGACAGCCATGGCGAACTTCATGTGTTCGGTGAATTGCTGTATACCATAGAAGGTTTAACAAGTTTTACGGTGTGTGATCAGGATTTTGGATTTGGTTGCTATCATGGCTTCATGGGTCAGGCGATCGCAGAGAAGGGCGTAGATGTGGCGTATACTCTGGATGCCGAGTGCATAAAGCGGCATGGACCGCATGGACTTGGGTGTTTTCATGGTTTAGGTCATGGACTCGGGGAATATTTTGGACCGAATCGCATCAACGAGCAATTGAAAATTTGCAAGAGCTTGTCATGGAAAGGATTATATGCTGGATGTCAGGACGGAGCGATCATGGAGTATCATTTTCCGACGAGCCAAACCGGTATCGGTACACGACAGCAGTTAAAAATATTTCAAAAAGATAATCCGTACGATCCTTGTCCAACTGTAGAGGATATGTTTAAACGCGCGTGTTACTATCGTCTGCCGTCCTGGTGGAATGAATTGTTTCATGATTTTGACAAGATCGGCGATCTTTGCGGAGCAGTAGATGACAATACCGAGAGAAAATCCTGCTTTCTTGGGATAGGCAATGCCTTTCATCCGCAATACAAGATCAATCAGAGTGAAATTCAAGTGCTCTGCAAGACGGCGAAGAAATATACTGATGGCGCGTATTGTTACGCCGGCTCGCGGTGGGCATTATTCGTTTTAGGCCGCACAGACGATGCATCGGCGCTTTGCGAAAGCCTGAGTGAAGAAGATAAGGTGATTTGCATGACGAAATGGAATTTGATCGAGTATACAGAATAAATAAATATAATTGGACAATGAATAGTATTATAAAAACGTTTCGATTGACTGTCGTCCTTTGTATATGTTCGTTTTTATTGGGAGTTTTTGTATTTTCTGTCGTTAGGACATATCAATCCAGTGTGAACGCGAGTGCTTTTGCGGATATGATTATTGCCACATGTGCTTCCCGATCATATAAACCTGCATGTTATGACGAAGAGATACCAAAACTCATGAAGCGACCGTATTATTTTTCCATGGAAAAAGTATTTGAAGTGACGTCGTATATACAGAAAAAAGATCCTTCCTATCTGTATTGTCATGTATTAGGTCATAGAATCGCAGAGAACGAAGTTGAGCGAAATCCGGATAGTTGGAAGGAAGTTGTAGCACGATGTCCTACGACAATGTGTAATAACGGATGTGCCCACGGAGCTCTCATGAAGCGATTTCAATCCGAGTATCTTACTGACAAAGAGATAGATGCGATAAAAAACGATCTGCTTACTGTGTGTGAACCACGTGGATCTTTTCATCCTGCATTTGTCGAGCGGTCTATGTGTTATCACTCATTGGGACATTTATTTATGTATATTACCCGAGCTGATATGGAAAAATCAGTAACGCTTTGTGCGATGGTTGGAAGTCATGGCGAAGACGGAACGTACACGCAAACATGTACAGAGGGAGTTTTTATGTCGGTGTATCAGCCGCTTGAACCTGAAGACATAGCACTCATAAAGGGTATTGCCCCTCTGTCAAAAACAGATTCTGTAAAATTTTGTCATACGTTTACGAATGAAATTCGTGATGCATGCATGAGAGAGTCGTGGCCCCTTTGGGGAGAAAGCGTAGTGAAACCTGAAGGTCTCCTGTCATTTTGCCAGATGAATGAGGGATTTTTGCCTCAGAAGCGCTGCGTCGGCACAGTTATGAATTTTGTGACTGTCCGGCTTATTATTGACAATAAACTTTCGCTTGGTGAGTTTGAGCGATATTGCACTGAACTGCCGGATCCTTGGGGAGCCGAATGTTTTGCGCGCGGGGCGGGAAGGCTTGTGCAAATTGATCCGGTTTTTATTGGCCTTTCATTGGATTTATGTGATCTTGCAGAGAATAAGGGTGAAGGAGACGCGTGTTTTGAAGAGATGTTGTCGGTAAAAACTCATAATTTTTCAGTCACTCATCCTGCGCCGGAAACATTTTGCGTTCGATTTCCTCAAAGGTTTAAATCCCGATGCGAGAAATTATAGAAAAAAATTAGAGGCAGGATTTACCCGGATACATGGTTATGCCTTCTTTGGGGACAAGGCAGAGAGACGTTGCAATCTTTGCATCATCTGCTTTTGCATCGTTGTTTGATGGTTTATATATGACCGGAGAGCGGACAGTTACCCCTAGCATATCTAAGTTGTCACGGATTTTAAGAGTAGCACATTGGGTTCGAAGTGTATTGGCATCATCTTTAGATGGAGCTATTGAGCACTCTGGCTTTGGAATATTGTTCAGATAACTTTCTTTTGCTATGAGCTTGACGAGTTTTACAGCACTTTCTTGATTGAGTGTTTCCAGTGGGTCAAGTGTCCATACACGGATGTACGATATATTTGTTTTGTCCATGGTTAGCCACACCATGAGAGAGAATTTTTTTGTATTTTTCTCCCAAGAACCGACAAAAGTCGGAATTTTTGTGTTTGGAGTTTCGGTGAGTGTAAATTCTGTCGGAATATATGCAGGCACAAGAGAAGAGGAGAGATACTCCGCGACAGGGGAAAGGAGTGTTCTGTCAAGAGTCGAGGTGATAGTCATGGCATTTACCGTGATTCTGGCTGGAGACAGCGGAAGTGGTGCAGCCGGTTTTAATTTCCAATACACAAGTTCTCCAAGAACGACTACTGCAAGAACAACAGCAAGAAATTTTATACCTTGAGATTTACTTTTTTTGCTTTCTTCACTTTCATGTGTATTTGGAGGATACTAAAAATGAACGCTTATTTTTATTGTAGTAAGTAGAATAATTCTGTCAAGGTATGCAGTTTATATATTCTGAATTATTTTATGTTCCCGTTTTGTTTATTCAGAGTGCAGTCGGTATTGCGATAGCGTGGTATCTTCATACGTCTATTCGAAAAAATAAAAATGGAACTGTCTGGTGTGTCCTCGGGTCTCATTGCAAGGATGTCATTTTGTCTTCTTATGGCAGACATTTTGGTGTGGAAAACGAAATCGTAGGTATCTGCTACTACATTTTTCTTATATTTCTTGGAGCAATGTACTTTGTAACTCATCTATCATTTCTTGTGGATTGTATCGCGCTTATAGCTTTAGGCGCGTTTCTTTTTTCCCTCTATCTTTTATCCTTACAGATCTTTGTACTGCGAAAATACTGTTTTTTGTGTCTTTGCGCCATAGCATTAAATACGTTGATTTGTTTTTTTACGGCATGGTTTGCTTTCAGAATTTTTTAGAGGATATGAAGCAGCCGGAAGATTTTTCCGATCAGGGGAAGACGCGTGAGAAGGAGCTTGTTGGATTTTGAAGACAGAGTAAACGGGGAAGACAAAAGGAGTGCGTTTATAAGGAGAAGAAATGGAAAGAACGCAACATTCATAGAGTAAATTGTCGATACATGAAAAAGGAGAAGACACGCGCCCCAGATTTTCTGTAGTTCCGGCTTAAAAAGTATGGTTATTGCGAAAGTTTCAAGGTAAACGACAGCGATCATGCCGAGCCACCCGATGAGGGGAAAGTTGAGAATGTAATGAATAAACATCGGCTCTTTGAGGGTAAATATGCTCCAATCTGAAAGAAGCATACTCATGCCGGTTGGATGGAGAATGCTTATTTCACCGCGCATTGTTTGAAATACCGCTTCGATAATTTTTTCGACTCCGGACATCGTATAAAAAAGAAGAAGAAATGCCTGCGCCCCAATAAACAAGAGGATTGTTTTTTTTCTATTTTCTGTATTGCTTAGTGATGTGTGTGAAAGATCAGGGAGAAAGAGAAAGAGGAATGTGGCATAGAGAAACGGATACGTCTGGTGGACGGAACCACCAAAAGACAGAATCATGCTTTGATAAAGGGCCAGAGCAAGAAAAGAGCAAAGGTGCCCCAGACGTGACCGATAGAGCATGGCGCCTATAAGTGCAAAGAGGAGTATGCATGCTGTTATCAGTTCAAGAAACTGTGGATAGGCAAGATATTTAGACCAGAATAAAAACGGCACAGGATAAAAATCAGTGCGGGATATAAATCGATCCCACATGGATGCAATTTCTAAGACGATAAGAATGATGGAAAACGAGATTAGTCCAATGTTTGAGACAACAGTTGTGATAACCTCATTATTTTCTGCAAGTGATTCGACCTTGGGAAGACTTGATTCTCTGATAAGCCACCTGTTTACTATATGTTGAATTATTTTCATGATGGTTATTGTGTCACGGAAAAAAGCGTTGTCTCGCGTATGATTGACCGGTTTTTCAGAAATTCAAGCGGGATAAAGCGCGTTTCAACGACGTCATACGAGATTGGCAAGGTGAAAGAATTTTCTATTGCCCGTTTTCCCTGTTCAAAATCCTGGGCATTTTTGTTTCTATACGCCCGGACGAGGGCGTTGATTTTTCTTTGAACAAGACTTGCGGAAGATGAGAATGGCGAGATGAATTCTTTTCTGTCGAGATAATACACAGGAGGAGAAATAATTTTTTCCCCAAGAGATGTAATTTTAATCAGAAATTCATTTCTGACATTTGGTACAGTGTCAAAAAGTTTCCAGGAGAAAAAAGGGTAGAGTTCATGACCTCGGGAAAACCGGCTCAAAAAACCTAAAATTGCATAAACGATGAGGAGAAATAAAAGAAACGTTCGTGTCATTTGATATGTCATATTGGTCTAATGGTATACCTACTATACTGCGTGCATATCTTGTTGTCATTAGTGGTATATTGTGCAATATATAGCTATTTGATATTCTGTTTAAGACTTCTGAAAAATCATTTTTGAGGGAGGAGGTGAATAAAATATGAATAAAACTGTAATAACGTCAATAGCATTAACACTTTCTGCTTTAGCAGTTCCAGTCGCAGCACAAGCTGCAATGATGAACTACAATATGGCACCAGTTTCCTGGCCAAAAGTTAGTTGGGCACATCAATATAATGTCTATTACCGAGAGATGGGAGCCAAGAAATGGACGCACGCAGTAAGAAAACTTCCGTCGTCTTCGATGGGGTATACCATTCGTCATCTTGTTCCTGGAATTCAGTATGAGTATAACGTTTCAGCTTTGAATGTTGACGGACGAGAAAATTGGTGGTCTGGTGTTAAAAAACTCATGACTACGTCAATGAAATAAAGAGGGTTTGTTTATATAAACAATATATTATCCCGGAGGGAAACCTTCGGGATAATTTTTTTGCAATTATTCCGAGATAAAGTATCATACACAGTATGCCAAAAAATAATAAGCTGGTTCTTTTCATCGTTGCGATTATTGCCATCGTCAATGCTTTGGGGTACGGCATTATCATTCCGATACTCTATTCGTACTCTCATCGGTATGGACTGACTGATTTTCAGAATGGATTATTGTTCTCTCTCTTTTCAATATGTCAGTTTATCGCTACGCCCATCATCGGACGGTTGTCCGATGTTTATGGGCGAAAGCCACTACTTCTCCTTTCTCTCGCAGGGACTGCTTTTTCGTTTTTCATGATGGCACTTGCACCAAGCGCCATCTTTTTATTTCTAGCCCGTGCCATAGATGGAATCACTGCAGGAAATCTTCCTGTTGCCTCTGCTGTAATTTCTGACACAACTATCCCAAAAGATCGGGCACGCGGATTTGCCATAATCGGCGCATCATTTGGTTTTGGATTTGTGTTTGGACCGGCTATCTCTGCTCTGACCGTTGTGTATGGCATCCATATTCCATTTTTTATATCCGGATTTATTGCTTTCATAGCAGTGATGCTTACAGCGTTATTCCTTCCTGAGACCCGCCCTGTTGTACATAAAGGTTCTTTATCGCATCACGGCTCTCTGTTTGATATGA
>JACREM010000006.1 GCA_016218215.1 Candidatus Gottesmanbacteria bacterium
CGCCATACTTCTTGTGTATATCTATCCCTATGTATTGCATAGTTCTCCTTTGTTCTGAGCAGAGGTTGGTTAGTAATCCTTCGATTCTACCGCTTTCTGCTAAACGTGAGAGTTATGCAAGTTTTACCATAGCATCATATCCTTTTTCTCCTTTGTAATAGGTATTTTTTCACCGCTGTCCCATTCGTGAAGCGGACTTGTACCAGATGCCACACTGCTATCTTCGGCACTCATATCCTCGACCGGAACCGCATGTTTTGTTACCACCATATGTTTCTATTATTGATTTTCATGATATTTTTTTCAAGTACGCGAGTATGAAATCCTCAATATCTCCATCCAAAACCCTGTCCGTGTTGTTTGTTTCAAGCTCTGTACGAACATCCTTGACCATATGGTACGGGTGAAGTACATACGACCTGATCTGATTTCCCCATCCCGGGGTTTTATATGCTCCCCGAATCGATTTTTCTTCCACAAGTCTCTTCTGTTCTTCTTTCTCCCAAAGCTTTGCACGCAGAACCTTTAGTGCATACTCTCTGTTCTGGCCTTGATATCGTTGCGCCTGACTCGTCACGATAATACCAGTTGGCTTATGAGTAAGTCTTACCGCGGTTGAAACTTTATTTACATTCTGTCCGCCTTTGCCTCCGCTTCTATAAAAATCCCATACCAGGTCTTCCTCCGGAAGTGATGTCTCTACTGCTTCTTCTATCGAGGGGAGCACTTCTACCATAGCAAACGAGGTCTGACGAAGCTTGTCGGCATTAAACGGCGATTGACGGACAAGTCTATGGACACCAGCTTCAGCTTTTAAAAAACCGTAGGCATACGTTCCAGTAACATGACATACCACACTTTTTATCCCCGCCTCTTCGCCAAGAGTGATATCTATCTCTTCGCTTTCCCATCCTTTCCTCTCAAAATATCGACTGTACATCCGATAGAGCATGCTGACCCAGTCCATAGCCTCAGTACCGCCCTGCCCGGAGTGAATAGAAAATACTGCATCGCTTTTATCATACGGACCGGACAGGTACAGTGCGAATTCCAGTTTGTCTACCTGTTTTTGCAATTCTTTTTCATCATTTTCTTCTATAAGAAGCGCAAACATTTCAGCTTCTTCTATTTCTTTTTGAACCTTCGAAATTGTCTTCATTATTCGGGTTGCGGAAACAGAATCTTTCCAAAATCCTTCACGCATACTCAAAGCTTCCAATTCACGAAGGGATTTGCGTTTTTCTTCTATATCTAATTTCTGAAGCACTTCATGTGCACGATGGATAAGCGCATCATTCATGAAATGATTGTATCATGATAGAAAATTTAGAACAGAGAAGTAGTAACAACCTGCCACAATAGTGCAACAGCACCAAGAGACATAAGAACGACTGATAAAAAGCCAAAAATATTATCAAACCATCCATTGACGTACGTACCCATAACTTTTTTGTCGTTACATAAAAACAAAATAAGAAGAATAAGTATCGGAGCCAGTATCCCGCCTAATACCTGCGAATACAACAGTGCGTCTACCGGATGAATACCGCTAAATACTATTCCGATCCCAAATAAAAACGAAATAGTAAGGATCATATAAAATCCACGTGCCTTTTTAGGAGAATCGGATAAACTATCCCGCCACCCAAAAAGTTCAGCTACCACATACCCGGTTGAAGCCGCAAGAACCGGGACTGCAAGAAGTCCTGCCCCGATAATGCCAATTGCAAAAAGGTATTTTGCATACACTCCGGCAAAAGGTTCAAGTGCGCGAGCCGCGTCTGAAGCTGTTTCTATACCTTTTATCCCATGTGTATGAAACACGGCAGCAGTAGCGACAATGATAAAGAAAGAAATAATATTACTATAGATAAACCCGGGGGCGACGCGCGTATCTTCTCTCACCGATTGTGACTCCACTAACACACTTCTTCTTTCTTCTATCTCCTGTTTTGCCTGCCAAAAAAATAAAAATGGTGTTATAGTAGTACCCAAAAGACCAAGACCAGCCATAAGGTACGATGGATCAAGTTGAATTTTCGGAAATACCAAAGCTCTCGCTACCTCGCTCCAATCCGGTCGGGCGAGAAAACCGGAAACAACATATGACAAAAAAACGAATGTCAGAAAAAATAAAAATTTTTCGATCGTTTTGTAATTTTTAAAAACAACAAGAAGCCATAGTGCCAGGGCAATGGGGACAACAAGATATATATAAGAAACATTTATAATTAATCCTATGGACTCTGAAATTGCGGCGAGATCTGCAGCAATAGTCGCAATATTGACGACAACCAAGATACACAATGATATCCACGCAAAGATTGGGGCATACCGCTCTTTTATGAGGGTCATAAGACCTTTTTTTGTCACATACCCAAGCCTCGCGCACATGGCCTGCACGGCTATAAGCATAGGAGTCGACAATAGCAAAAGCCATAGCTGATGATACCCAAACAGTGCTCCGGAAAGAGAGTATGTCACTATACCTGAAGGATCATTGTCAGCACCTCCGGAGATAATGCCAGGGAGATAACGACGTAATAATTGTTTCCAGCGGACTACCATAATAACTATTTACATACATACTCTTTTACACGTGCTTTTTCTTCAATACTCAATTGATCATAGAGTCTTAATACTTCATCAATAACCTGACCCCGAACCATCTCTTCGATACGTGATTGTACAACGCGGGAAACCGACCCGACTACCGCAGATGCCTGAGAAGCTACTCGTCCCTGAAGGTCTGCTGTATTCATTCCCAGCACTGATCCAAAGCTATTCGATGACATGGCAATGCCGGAAGAACTTGCCGTATTAGATCCGATTTTGTTGTTTCCGTTCCACTGTAAAAAAACATAAACCGCAACGATGAACACAAGACACAAAAAGATAATGCTTTTCATAACGTATCTCTAGAATACACTAATTACGCTAAGTTAAAAGATGCAACCGTGTCAAACACATGGTATAACTATCAAAATGAGAATACTAGGAATAGATCCCGGGACAGCGCGTCTCGGATGGGGAGTAATTGACAGTGTATCAGGGAAAATTACACCGTTTGCTTTTGGATGCATCACAACAGAAGAACACATATCTCCTGAAAAAAGGTTGGTCCAAATCTATGACAAGCTCCAACTGCTTTTGAAAAAATACAAGCCCCAATCCATGGCAATTGAAGATCTCTTTTTTGCCACAAATGCAAAGACGATTATCCCAGTTGGTCAAGCTCGTGGCGTGGCATTGCTCGCAGCAGGAAAAAACAACATACCAACTGCATCGTATTCGCCTCTTACAGTAAAACAGACCATCTGCGGCTACGGGAAAGCGCTAAAACCCCAGGTGCAACAGATGATTACAAAAATCCTTAAACTCCCTTCAGTGCCAAAACCGGATGACACAGCTGATGCACTCGCTATTGCATTAACTCACGCATACTCGTATAAAATGAAGCAGGCGGCTACGAAATGATTGGACTACTAAAAGGGCAAATATATTCAAAATACAAAAATTCGATCATCCTTATGGTCGGAGGCGTAGGATATGCCGTAACGCTAGGCGAAACTCTCGCTTCGCGCTCTGTATTAAACGAAGAGCGAATATTTCATGTCTACACCCATGTGAAAGAAGACGCGCTGGACCTGTTTGGCTTTGAAACACTGGAGCAAAAACAATTATTTGAGATACTCCTTTCTATTTCAGGCATTGGTCCAAAAACCGCACTTGCCATAAGCGACAAAGGGTTACGGTCTATAACATCTGCTGTCAAAAAATCTGACGTTGGATTTTTCACTTCTATTCCGCGTCTCGGGAAGAAAAACGCGCAAAAAATTATTATTGAGCTTAAATCAAAACTGAAAGATTCGGTGGATTTTATGTTTGAAGAAGAATCAGAAGAAACTACAAGTATATTAAGCGCCCTTATGTCAATGGGATTTGATAAAAAAGAGATACAGCAAGTGCTTACAAAAATTGACACTACGCTAACTCTGGAAGACAAAATACGTCATAGCCTCAAACTTCTAGGAAAATAACATATGAAAAAACAGCAACAAAAAGCGGTCAATGAAAAAACAGCAACTGTCACTCCCGAAGAAGAAAAAATTTTTAATACCCTTCGTGCTTCGACCTGGAAAGAATTCTCGGGGCAGGAAGGTGTGAAAAAAAATCTTCAAATTGCTATTTCGGCCGCAAAAAAAAGAAAAGAGGCAATCGAACACATACTTTTCTACGGACCTCCCGGACTTGGAAAAACGACACTCGCTCATATCATAGGGCGGGAATTGGGAGTGAATGTAAAAGTCACATCCGGTCCTGCAATAGAACGGGCAGGTGATCTCGCGTCGATTCTTACAAACCTTGAACCGCACGATATTCTGTTTATAGACGAGATACATAGACTGAATAAAATCGTTGAAGAGACTCTCTACCCTGCTATGGAAGATTACGTACTTGATATCGTCATCGGCAAAGGACCATCTGCAAGAACACTCCGATTGGATCTTCCGCATTTCACCATCATTGGGGCTACAACGAGAATCGGTATGCTTTCTTCCCCTATGAGAGACCGGTTTGGCGTTATCGCAAGACTTTCTTTTTACTCACCAAAAGATTTAAGCACTATATTAGAACGGGCAGCGAAAAAACTCGGGATCCTGATGCATGATGAAGCAAAGCATGAACTTGCAAAACGCAGTCGCGGAACTCCCCGCATAGCTCTACGACTTCTAAAACGGGTTCGTGATGTGGCACAGGTTGAAGGAGACGGAACTGTCACTCCCGAGATTCTCACCCGATCTCTGTCTCTACTTGATGTAGACGAAGAAGGACTCGATGCATCCGACAGACGATTCCTCCTGACTATAATGGATCATTTCGCAGGTGGCCCGGTCGGGATAGATACGATTGCTACTGCGCTCTCAGAAGATATAGGTACAGTCGAAGATGTGCTTGAACCTTACCTCATGCAATGCGGATTTTTGAAACGAACGTCGCGCGGAAGAATACTGACACAACGGGCATACCAGCATTTTAAGCGTCCGATGCCAAAGCAGATTGAACAAGAATCACTTCTCTAGTATTACTTAAGTAGACTGTCTATTGCGGCTTTCCCCAACTTTACCAGTCTTCCTTTTCTTTTTAGCCTCAATTGGTTCTTTTGCGCAGAATTTCAGCCTCGGATTTTTCCCGTCAAAAAAACTCCTATGGTGTAAATCTGGTGCTTGATTTCCCACGGATTGGGTAATGTAAACTAGGAGTATGTTCGTGCGAAAACAAACGGTCAAAGGGAATACCTACATCTCCCTGGTAGAAAACCGGTGGCATGCGGTGAGGCGCAGACACTACCAGGTAAAAATCGCTTCTCTTGGGAAACATGATGATCCTGCTGCCAGAGACCGCGCATTCCGTATTGCCTCTTCCCTTACGGCATTCTGCCAACACAACGGTATGTCTACCCTCGAAGGCAGCACCATCACGTTGGATCCATCAAGCGAAACTTTTTGCCCGACAGGGCTTGACTGGGGCATCCGGGAAGCTGCCGTCCATGGGCTCACACGGTTGGGAATATTGGGCATGCTGGAACAATTGCACGGACGGTATACCGCTAACGTCTCCCTCCCGTCTCTTTCCGCGGCAACGACCGCCATGATTGCCCATCGGTTAACTAACCGATCAGATGCCTCCGAGCGCTCCACTCACGCCTGGTATACCGACCATCTGTTTGTTCCAGGAAAGGTTCCCTTAACTCCTATGGACTTCTACCAGTCTTTGGATGTTCTCATCGACCACAAAGATGCCATCGAACAGGCATATTTTGAAGGAAACCGGGATTTGTTCTCCCAATCCCTGGATCTTGTTCTGTTTGATGCGACCTCGGTATATTACTGGGGGAAACAGGACACGGCTTCCGATGAAAAAGACCTCCTCCAATACGGTTTCTCCAAAGACGGCAAGGGGAATTTGAAACAGCTCATCGTCGGCGTCCTCATGACCAGTTCCGGTGTTCCCATTGCCCATGAAGTCTACCCCGGTAATACCGCGGATGTTTCGAGTTTTGCGCGGATCATCAAGGCGGTGAGGGAGAAATACAAATTAGAAAAAGTGGTTCTTGTTGCCGACCGCGGCATGGTATCAGAGGAGAATCTCCTGATCCTGGAGGAAATGGGGTTGGGGTATATCGTGGGCGTACGGATGCGCACACTGCCGGGAGATATGCAAACCACGCTCATGGCGGGTCTTGATCCCAAAGAGATGGAACAGGTCAACGACCATCTGTTTACGAAGCAATACCATACTGCCAATTTCTCTCCCGAACAGATCAAAACGTGGTTTCTGGATCGCATCCTCAAAGGAAAACGGAAAAACCCGTTGCCCACGATGGATATCAAAACCATCGAGGCTCATGTGAGAAACCGCCGGTTCTTCGTGTTCCTCAATCCGCTCGTGGAGCGGGCAACCAAAGGCAAACGGGCATTCTTCAGGGAAATCGTGAAACGAAAAATTGCCGCCACGCCGACCAAAGAGTGGATCCTCAAGAACGGGTTCAAAAAGTATCTTCAATTTCCCGATGGCCTCCATCCCACCATGGACGAGGAACGCCTGGAATCCGAGGAGCTCTTTGACGGAAAATGGGTGCTCGTGACCAACCAACAAGATATCGCTCCTACGAAGGCAGGCAGATACTACCAAACCCTCCAGCGGATTGAACGGGGATTTCGGGACTTAAAAAGCCTCATTACCATCCAACCCGTATTCCACTACACGGAAAAAAGAATCAAAGCCCATATCTTTGTGTGTTTTTTAGCCCTCATCGTCAAATGGTATATCTGCCGAAAAATCAATCCGCAGTCATTGGAAGACGGAAGACGATTCTTAGAAGCAATGCAAGAGCTCAAAGCTATCGAAGTGGACCACGCCTTCCCGCTTTATGTACGCACGGAATTGACGCAACCGGTCATGCAGGCTATGAAACAACTGGGTATGAAGATACCGGAAAAAATCATCATCGATGGGAGAGGGAAAACCACGCTCCAAGCAAAACACTCTGGAGGCCGCCCGAAGACCGATATGTCAACACAAACAACACTTCTTGATGCTGTCTGACATGGTGACAACAAAATGACCATGTAGCTTCAAAAGTTTGGCAAAACTGTTAAAGTTGGGTCCGATGCCAAAGCAGATTGAACAAGAATCTCTTCTCTAGTTTTACTTAAGTAGACTGTCTATTGCGGCTTTCACATCTTCAAACGGCACAGCACCGGCAAGCACACGAGTCTCTCCTGTTTTCATGCTGAGAATTATATTTCCGGGAGTACCATTCACTCCTGCCTTTGTTCCACCATCCTGTTGGCTCTTTATCTTTGCCGCCATCCGGCCACTATCCAAACACTCTTTAAACTTGGCATCATTTATCCCAAGCTCTTTTGCCAATGGAACGAGATTATCCAATGCAAATCCTGTTCCGTTGGATGTCGTTCGCTCGGTGATGGTATTAATAAATTTCCAAAATATATCATTTCCACCAAGCTCAGCTGCGCACTCGGATGCTTCGGCTTCTTTCTGGGCATTAGCATGAAATGAAAGCGGATAGTGTCTATATACCCACATCACTCTCCCTTTGTAGGTATCTATTGCCTGTTGGGCCGTAGGATGAAATCGTTTACAAAATGGACACTCGAGGTCTGAATACTCGACCAGAGCTATCTCTGCGTTCCTATTACCAAAAACCCAATCATCTTTGGTAACTTTTGGCACTTCACCTGCTGCAGGCCGGGCCGGCGGTGCCTGAGGAGCCTGGGCACCAAGAGCTTGCGGACCAGCATCAGCTCCGGCAACCTTTTGACCAGAAGTTCCATACTTTTCCATAAATTGAACTTTCGTCCAGAGTGACCCTAACATAAAAGATCCGGCCACAAGAAGTGCGACGAGCGTAACTATCATATAGGTGCTTTGCATCGGGGATGGGGTAACTGCAGTTTTCATTTCATGTTTTTTATCTTTATCCATACTCGTCTCCTTAGATGTTTGTATTGTACGGTGCATTACCAAATCATGCAAGAAAGAAAAATATTTTCGTCTCCTATTTTTTATGATATGGGGCGTTTATAAGACCACACTTTTTGTACTTATATGGCTGTTTTGTCTCCGGGTTTATCGCGCCACAAGGACACGGATCGTTTCTTCCCGGCTGTTTATTGCTTTGTACCGGCTGAATTTTTTCCGCACCATCATTTTTCTTCATATGCTTTAACGCCTTTGTGACAGCAGTTTCTTTTTCCGAGAGCGATACGCCTTTACTTTGAGCATTTTCCGGATTCATATTTACCTGAACCTTAAAAATTCTATGAGATATCTCACTATCTAGTGTTGTCATAAGGCGCTCAAACATAATAAATGCCTCATTTTTGTACTCAACGAGAGGATCTCGTTGACCATATCCACGAAGACCAATCCCTTCCCGCAGATCATCAATCGCGTCAAGGTGCTCCATCCATAATGAATCAATAACACTCAGACTCACCCATCGCTCAACCTGACGCATAACCTCAGGAGTGACTTGGGTTTCACGCGACAGATACATATCGCGAACCAACGATTTTAGAAAGGAACTCATCTCATCTGACGTTTGAAGCTGTTCTAATTGTTTCAGCAATTGATCCGCTGATGCGCTATCAAACGGAATAATAGATAAAAATTCTGTGAGGATTTTTTCGCGATCAATCATCCGCTCTCTTTCATCAGAATACATATGCACAACATTTTCTACTTCTGACTGAATATTTAAAATTATCGTTTCCTTCTGATCCTCACCTTCAAGGGTATCGGTTCTACGTTTGTACACAATCTCGCGCTGCTTATTGAGCACATCATCATACTCCACAAGGTGTTTTCTGGAATCAAAATGAAATCCTTCAACTTTTACTTGCGCCTGTTCTATGGCACGGGAAACCATAGAGTGCTCGAGCGGAACATCTTCGGGAAGCTTAAAAATAGTCATAAGCTTTGCCACTTGTTCTCCGCCAAAAAGCCTCATGATATCGTCATCAAGAGACACATAAAAACGTGTAAGCCCTGGATCCCCTTGTCTGCCCGATCTTCCGCGAAGCTGATTATCTATTCTTCGACTTTCATGTCTTTCGGTACCAATAACATGAAGCCCTCCGACTGCAAGCACTTCATCATGCTGCTTTTGCCACTCTTCTTCTCCTTTTTTCCACTTCTTTTTATCAGGCTCCTCCCACGTTTCTTTCCGCGACCCTCCGAGGATAATATCTACTCCTCTTCCTGCCATGTTCGTCGCGACCGTCACGGCACCTTTTTTTCCGGCTTCTGAAATAATCAGAGCCTCTTGTAAATGATTTTTTGCATTTAAAACATTATGTGGGATACCTTTTCTCCGAAGAAGTTCGCTTATGATTTCATTCTTGTCTATCGACGTTGTACCGACGAGAACCGGCTGACCCTTTTTATAACTCTCTCCTATATCCTCTGCAATCGCTGCATATTTTGCGCGCGTGGTCTTGTACACGCTATCCGGCAGATCCTTACGAACCATCGTCCGATGAGTCGGGATGATAAGAACGTCAAGATCATATATTTTTTTAAACTCCTCAGCCTCTGTCACTGCAGTACCGGTCATACCGGCAAGTTTTTCGTACATTCTAAAATAATTTTGAAGTGATACCGTAGCAAGCGTCTTACTCTCCTGCTGTATGGAGACGCCCTCTTTTGCCTCTATGGCCTGATGGATGCCCTCGCTAAACCGTCTCCCAGTTAACAATCTTCCGGTAAATTCATCTACAATGATGACCTGACCGTCTTTTACGATATATTCCTTTTCTTTATGAAAGAGGGCTTTTGCTTTTAGCGCCGCTTCTATATGATGCACAATCTGAAAATCATTTTCGTATATATTTCCAAGTCCCAGCATCTTCTCAACTTTCAAAATGCCATGATCAGACAGGTGTACCGTACGAAGCTTCTCATCGATGACAAAGTCGGTCTCGCCCGATAATTTTTCTACAAGCTTTGCATGGTCATAGTATTTATGAGTAGCTTCCGTGTCCGGAGCCGAGATGATATGCGGGGTCCTGGCTTCATCTATGAGTACCGAATCTACTTCGTCTACAACCGCAAAATGATACCCTCTTTGCGTACGTTGTGATAGATCTGACACCATGTTATCGCGCAAATAATCAAATCCGAATTCACTATTTACGCCGTACGTCACGTGAGCGGCATATGCTTCTTTTCTTGATACCGGCCGAAGATGCTTAAGCCTCCAGTCCAATGCTTCCTGATTTTCAAATGACGGATCATAGATAAATGACTGATCGCTTATGATTGCAGAAACCGAAAGACCAAGCAAAGAAAACACAGGGCCCATCCATCCTGCGTCGCGACGGGCAAGATAATCGTTTACCGTGACGAGATGAACACCGCGACCAGTTAAAGCATTCAGATATAGCGCTGGAATAGCAGAGAGCGTTTTTCCTTCTCCTGTTTTTTGTTCTGCAACTTTACCATTATGTAAAGCAATTGATGCAACAAGCTGTACGTCAAAATGCCGCTGTCCGATGGATCTATTCGCAGCTTCCCGAACGAGTGCATATGCGCGCGGCAATATGTCATCAAGCGTTGTACCTTGCGACAAGAGCACTTTAAGTTCTGCAGTATGACTCACGAATTCTTTGTCTTTTAATTTGCGGGCTGACACGTCCAATGCGCTAATGATTTCGACAATTTGTCGATACTTCTTTACCTCTTTTTCGTTGCTGTCTAATAATTTAGAAAGGAATCCAAACATGATCTTTATAATACCACATGAAATGGGAAAATGGCCTTGTGGCTTAGGGTGTACGAGATATTATTTCTTTACCAAGATACGGCTGTAATACTTTTGGAACGCGGACAGACCCGTCTTTATTCTGGTAATTCTCTAGTATCGCAACAAGAATTCTCGGAGACGCAATCGCTGTGTTATTGAGCGTATGGCAATAAAGCGATTCCCCGGTTTTTGTTTTATATCGAATTTTAAGCCTACGTGCCTGAAATTCTCCCATAAATGAGTTAGACATAGTTTCACCATATGCGCCTCTTCCGGGCATCCACGTTTCGACATCATATTTTTTTACCTGCGGCTCGCCCATGTCTCCGGTACACATGAGAAGCACTCTATACGGAAGCTCCAGATCCTGAAGAATCTCTTCCGAATTTTTGAGAAGTTCCTCATGAAGAGTAAAAGATGTACTCAGGTCATTTTTTGAGATAATAACTTGTTCAACTTTATTGAATTGATGGACTCTGTAAACCCCTTTTGTGTCTTTGCCATAACTTCCCGCTTCGCGCCTATAACAAGAAGAATAGGCAACAAATTTTTTTGGAAGATCTTTTTCGTTTAATATTTCGTCTGCAAAATATGCAGTCACCGGAACCTCCGCAGTTCCCGCAAGATACACATCATCCTTTTCCAGGTGATAGACCTCTTCTCGACCCCACGGAAGTTGACCGTTACCAAAAAGTGTAAATTCCTTTACAAGACTTGGAGCAACAAGCGGGGTATATCCTTTTTTGGCCAATTTTTGATACGCATAAAAAAGAATCGCAAACTCAAGCATTGCTCCTTCATTTTTCAAAAAATATGCCCGAGATCCGCCGACTTTTGCTCCCCGTTCAAAATCTATAATATCTAATGCTGTCGCAAGCTTTACATGATCCAATACAGGAAATAAAAATTCCGGTACGGTCCCCCATTTTTTGATCTCAACATTTCCCTTTTCGTCTTTGCCTATCGGAACACTCGCGTCCGGCACATTTGGCACCGTATACATGGCCTGTTGAAATTTCTGCTCCACATCCCGCAGTTCATCTTCCAGAAGCTTGAGCGTGTCCTTCAGCTTTTTTCCCTCTTCCCATGCCTTTTCATCACCTCTAGCAGAAGTATTTGCTTTGTTTCGCGCGTTTCGTACCGCCTCAGACTTACTGATAAGTTCGCGTCTCTTTTCATCAAGAGAAAGTAAGGCATCCCAGTCTACAACCCTATTTTTATTTATAGCTGACGATTTACAAAGTTCAAGATTTTCGCGAATATATTTTATATCTAGCATTGTGTTCTTAGTATAAATCAAATACTCACCTATTGTGAAGCGGCTTTTAGTATGACCGGACCTAACTTTCTTAAAGCCTTCACTCTGTGTCCGTACTTCTCATTTTCTTCCTTTGTCATAATCGTATCATCATAATATTTCCCAATCTCGAGTATAAATAAAAGTGAACGGAACGGAAAGCCAGACGTACGAAGCGGCGACGCTTCAAGTGGAATTATTCCCTTCACATACTCCTCTGCAACTGTCACTCCCGAAACAGTCTGAAACAAAACGACGACATGCATCTGTGCCTGACGTTTTTCTAAAAGTACTCCTTTGAGACGCGTTAATGTATAGGCAATTAACTCTTCATCCCCATCCTCACGGTCACCATGAATCCACCGATGGGATTTCACCCCGGGCTCCATATTGAGTGCCTCTATCTCCAGGCCACCGTCATCGGCAATTGTCGGTAGTCCGCTTTTCTGAAAATAAAACTGCGCCTTTATGCGGGCATTCTCTTCAAATGTGGCACCTGACTCTTCGGATTTTTGGGTAATCCGAAGATCCGAAAGCGTCAAAAATTCACACGGTATATTGGACAGTGACTTTTGAATTTCTTTTAGTTTCCCCGGATTCGTGGTGGCAATGAGGATATGTTTCATGTCACGATTCCTGAAAATTCAAGTGATCCACCGCAGTATTTCTGGATAAGCGCGACGGATTCTTCAAGCGTCTCTTCCACCTGACGCGTGCTGATATCAAAAATTCCGTCGACATTAATCCATGCGTCGGAGGTCTTTTCTGTCACCATGGTCCGCTTTGCATCCCGATAATTAAAGTCAATGTTATATCCGCCATTTTTGTCGTAGTAGGCAAGCTCTTTTTCGGTATACAGAGTTACTTTATCATCTCCAAGTAATAAAATTCCGTCTCCTGCCCCTGCAAACCGAAGCACCGTCGGAAATTGTACAGAGGCAAAATCAAATGCGCCGACAGACACTTTGTGCCGCATGACCGCAAGATTGTATGCATCAACACAGGTGTTGACGGTATAAAGACTCTTACCAAGCACTACACGGCGAAGAAGCGCCTCAGGCGAAGGGCGACGCGAGTGCCAATCTATGCCCATCTGCTTATATAATTTCCGATAACTTACGATTTCGCTCGATGCTGAAATATCGTCTGTCGTCATCTTTGATAAGTCATTCAGAAGCGATGCTTTCTCCTTTTCAAGGGCGTCATCAGACTTTTTGATCAATACCCCACGGATAAGTGCAATCCCGATAGAAATACTAGGAAACGCCTCTTTTACTTTCGGGTCGATCGTAAAAAAATCAGGTTTTTGTATCGTAGACGTCTGATTTTTCGAACCTTCATGAGAACCAACCGCAACCATAGATGCTTCCTTTAAGCGTCTGACGACTTCATCTCTCGGGTATTGTAAAAGAAACCAGGCGGCTTTGGGTCCAAAACTTTTCCCACTTATAGCACCATACAACGCTGCAAACGCTTCTTTTGCCGGAATCCCTAGGGTTTTTGACATCTCGTATAACTCGAGCTGAAGTTTTTCAGGATCAGTCTCTGACAGAGCGGGTATAATCTTTTTGATATACTCTCTTTGTTTCTCTGAAAAATCTGCCACACAAGCCGGAAGATCTTTTGTCATAACAAACTTTACATGATCCGGCGCATACGTCTGAAGCCATACCGTAGCGTACTTTACGCGCTCTTTTAAGATTGATTGCTCAAACGGGGTAAGAGGGGCTCTTTTTATGGCGGCAAACTCTAGGGTTACATCCTTTGTTGCTTCTTCCATGATCCGTGCAGCATCGCGAAATCGAGGTAAAAAGACACTGACCTTTTCCGGAAGCTTCCCAACAACGGATAATTCAAATGCACGGGCAAGAGATTCGTCACCATCTGCAACATACGCAGTAAAACAGCGATCAAATTCATCGAATAAATCCGGAATTGCCATGGTGCTCATAGGATCAAATTCTATGGCTTGTTTGTAATCCGTCCTGGTAAATAAAAACCTGCCAACAGATGGAGGAAGAAGCGCCGTTAGGTCGCGGCCTTTTAGTCCGAGACCCTTAGACGAAGACATTTTCTTACCACCGATGAGAAAAAATTCATACGGCAAATTAAATGGGTCGGGAATATGAAATACGTCTTTACAAAGCTCTTTTGCGATATCTCTCGACCCACCGGCAGACGAATGATCTTTGCCTGCTCCCTCTATCGTGACCCCAAGCACTTTCCAGTGTGCCGGCCAGTCAACTTTCCATGGGAGCTTGCCATTCCCGCCGAAAGGCAGAATCCGACCGGTATGCCCGCATCCTGACGCCCATGTCACCATGGCTGGCTCGCAGGTATACCCGACCGTCTTTCCATCAAAATCATGTACCCTAGTCGTGCCGAGTTTACCACACTTCTCACAGATAACCTGCAAAGGAAGCCACCCGCTTTCCCGTTTTTTGCTCCCGCTTACTTTCTGATAGATGTCTAAAATCTTCTCCGAATTTTCCAGGGCTTCTTTTATAACGCCATCAAACTTTCCTTCGTGGTACATATCATAGGACGAGAGGAATGTACCGCCAAAGCCAAGATCCAAAAGCACTTTCTGAAAATCTTTTGTAAAATACTCGGCGAAACTTGCATATCCATCCATAGGAGATGGAGCGGTTCGAAGGGGAAACCCGAGATACTTTTTACTTTTCTCGTAAAGCTCAGGAGGAAGCCCATCTATGGAATCAAAGTCGTTAAAAACATACGTAAATTTGGTCTTGCTCCCTGTGTCTTTCAGTGCACGATAGACTATGTCATGAACAAGCGGACCCCGAAGAGATCCTATGTGAGCAAAACCTGACGGTGTGAACATATCGTCTACCCAATATGGCGTATGCGCTCCCGACTCTCGTATTTTTTCTGCTATCTTATCTGCCCAAAACATAGGTAACTAATAAAAAATCCCTCTCCTGAGGGATTTGCGCTTTTGTTTCTTACAAAACTCACAGGCATCTTATTCTATACCGACGATTTTATAGAGAAGTTTTCCCGCCGGGGCTTCTACCTCTATCTTCTCACCAACCTTTTTCCCTAAGAGTGCCTTGCCAAGGGGAGACGAGTGCGAGATCTTTTTTTGCGTAGGATCTGCTTCCCACTCGCCCACGACGGTAAATGCTTCCTTGCGTCCGTCTATATGAAGCGTGACCTTACTGCCGACGTCTACATGGGATTTTCCGTGACTTGTCACCACCTTTGCCTGATGAATAATCTCTTCAAGCTCAAGCACACGACCGTCTATAAAGGAAAGATCCTGCTTTGCCGCCGCGTATTCGCTATTCTCTGACAGATCCCCAAGCTCGCGAGCGGCAGACAGCCTCGCAACAGCCTCCGGCCTCTTTACATTTGTAAGCTCTTCTAGCTCGATCTTGAGCTGTCCCAAGCCTTCTTTTGTTAAGACTACATTTACATTTGTGTCCATATTCTTAAAAAAATCTCCCAGTCATTTCTGGGAGCATTGTATTGTTCATGGAATTATATAATTCTCAGTTTCCAAGGGCAAAAAAAGTCTACAGAACTTACCTTGCGATGTCAAGAGGAAACTGTTAAACTTTCAAAGCATTAACACATCTAGCCGCCATCGTCTAGTGGCCTAGGACGGCGCCTTCTCAAGGCGCAGATCGGGGGTTCGACTCCCCCTGGCGGTACATTATTCCAACAAGTCCGAATTATGTAGCCCTATTGTACTACGTCCGAACCTATTTCATGAAAAACTCATAACTGCTGTTGCGAGAAAAAGGCCCCGTAACGAGTACGGGGTAAAACCCTAGGGGAAAAGGAATCGCGTACTATGCCAAGTGTTACAAAATCTGTCGGCCTCGCTCCGCTCGGCCAGCTCCGCTATCCTATCGCCCCGCTTCGCGGGGTTTATACTGAGTCTTACGAATGTGCTCGCACGCCGCCGTTTTATACATAAAATTGGATTGTTCTGACAAGCGATTGTATAATAAAGCCCATGCAATTTGATATCATTGATACAACAAAAATCGCCCTATTTCGATCCCTATTCCGCGGCAGGGAAAATGTATATGCACAATATTGGACAAATCCGGCCCCTGCAAAATCCGGGTATTCACCCGTATACCGCTTGAATAACCAATCTGAACCACTCACTGATACTATTGTTCAATCGCATCTCTCCGGCAATCAAACCATCGGCATCTATCCATTGCTTTC
>JACREM010000059.1 GCA_016218215.1 Candidatus Gottesmanbacteria bacterium
ATGAAAAAATATAATGGATAGAGAATATATGATATAAAACGCAACAATAGAATTGGATGCGAATATAAATACCTTTCAATTCGATACATCAAGGCAAAGAAAAAATTAGGATTATGAAGCAACACTGGAATGAATAGAAAAATATTTCTAACTTTTTCATTTGGATCTAATGCCAATGAAAGATATCTATTTGCATCTGATTTGATCAATCGAAACAAGCCAATCATATTTTCTCTAAAAAAATTTCAACTTTCAATCGATTTTCGTTATCAAATATTCTTCTAGTGCAAGATGTGTCAGCCCGGAATGAACAAACGCATAAAGAGCTTCTCTTGGACCTTTGACTATCGGATATCCGTGAAGATTAAAAGAGGTATTTAACACTGCACCAATACCAGTTATTTTAGAAAACGATTGAATAATACGATAATATCGTGGATTCAAATCTTTGGTAAGAAGCTGTGGCCTTGTAGTAAAATCATATGGGTGTAAACCAGCGATAAGTTCTTTTTGCGCCTTAGGAGTCGTATCAAATGTCATCATCATATATGGCGAAACAAAATTTTTAGGGTTCAATATATATTCACTCATTCGATCCCACAGAATTGTAACTGCAAACGGCATCCAAAAATCACGACTTTTCATTTTCATATTTATCTCACGAACTATTCTCGGACTTGAGGGATCCGCAAGAAGAGACCTATTCCCAAGTGCTCTTGCTCCAAATTCCATACCACCAGAGATATTCGCAACAACATTTCCATCTGCGACTAATTGAGCTATTTTTTCCTCTGGAGACTTCATGCGTTCAACATGAAAACGAAGCTTTTTTGCCTGATTCAACACTTCCTCAAGTTCATTTTTATCAATCTCCGAACCCCAATATATATTTTCTATTGGACTCACATTTAAATTATCTTGCGTGAGATGTCTCAAGCCCAAGTAGCAACTCCCTAGAGGCGCAGTCTCATCTGCACACGATGGGAGTATGAAAAATTTCTTTACTTCTGGTAATGCCGCAATTCGTTGGTTTGCTTTTACATTCATAAAAACTCCACCGCTTAAGACAACTGTGTGAATTCCGGTTTTCTTGATGGCACTACGTACCCACGTCACAGTAATTTCTTCCACAAGTCGCTGGAAAGCCCCAGCTAAAATATCAAAGCGCACTCTCATTAAATGCTCTGTCAGATAAAAATAAAAATCCTGTGCATTTATCGCTGTCATGAATCGAAGCGGATTTGAAGGATCTAGAAAAATAAGATGTTCAATCTTTTTATATATACGATCAACATCTTCTCTCTTGGCATACGGCGCAAGACCCATAACTTTATACTCATGTTCATGAGGCTTCATACCGAGAAAATATGTGATCCATGCATACAGGTATCCAAGAGAATATTCCCGAGGTGTTCGTGCTAATACTTGAATTTTTTTACCGTGAAAAATACTTACTGATGCACTCACATTGTCCCCTTCACCATCCATGGTCAAAACCAATGTTCGCTCTGTGTTGAACGAAGATGCATAGTACCCAGCAGCAGCGTGAGAAAGATGATGATCATACGCAATGACTTTTCTAGGCTCTATACCTAGATAACCAGCTATATACTGTTTCTGTTTATATGTGAAATAACCGCCCATAAATTGTGCTGCAATCCTATAAACAATCATGGAGGGAAAACGAAAAATAGGCATCTTATATCTAAGCTTTCTTAAAAATTCTCGAAGCACATTGACCATTCGAGAAAGTTGAGCTAAAAATTTCAATGAAGAATACTTTTGCATCTGCTCACCAGGAGCATGGACAGGCGGTCGATATAAATAAGGCGTCGTTACCAAATCTAAATCTCTTCCCGAGATACCTGCCTGTTTCAAACACCAATCAATAGCCTGCTTCGGAAACCCGTTATAATTCTTTACACCATTAAATCGTTCTTCACTCACTGAAGCTATAACTCTTCCATCCTTCAAGAGAGTTGCCGTCGCTACATGACCATTTGATATTCCTAAAATAAACATGTCGCTATTTTTTAGATTTATAAAAAAAGAAATTATGACCCTGGCTTAATTCTGCTGCATGGTCGGCAAGCGGAGTCTTCACTTCGTTATCCTCTGTGATCCTCCTATAGGTATACCCACGAATTTCAAAAAAGTCAAAAATCTTATCTGCTGATGCATTCTGACGATCTAGTAGTTCATCGTGAATTTCAACTAATACTACTGGAGAGAAAGTTTCAATGGTCTTCTTAGCACCTTGAAGCACAGAATATTCAGAACCTTCTACGTCGCATTTTATACTATCAACACTCTTAAGTTTTTTTTGTCGAACATACAAATCAACTGTCATCATGGGCGCACTATCAGTATTTTCTAATTTATTTTTGGATACTATATAATTTCCCATATAGTCAATCATACTGAGTCGAACAGTGCCCATCTTATCTCCGACAGCTGAATTAATTAAAGTAATACCAGGTAGATTATTCTTTTGATAATTTTTAGTTAACAAACTAAATGCCTTTTTGCCTGGTTCGAATGCATGAACATAGGCATGTTTTTCGTTTGCAAGCGGAAAAGTAAAACTCCCAAAACATGCACCAATATCAAGTACCGTACCATTTATGGGAGTATTTTCCAAAATGAGGGCAAGCTCTTGAGATTCCCACAAACCTCCATATTCCATACCTGCAAGTCCCCCTTCCAGCTCAGTATCATAGCAATAAAAAAGATTATTATTAGCGTGAATGAATACTCCTTCAGGTTCAAAGCTAATAGGCTGAAATTTAGCTAAGTGAAACAGGGATTGACTCAATTTTACCCAAAGCGAGATAAAAGGTCGCAAAAAAACATCTCTTTTGACGTATTGAATAATACGAATAAATATGACGACAGGCTTTTTTTTGTTTCTAAATAAAAAACGGGTCGCATCGGTTAAAAGACGATACTTATGCATATTTGCTGTATAATTCCATATAATAGGAATTGTATATTATCACACGCAATGACTAAGCTTGTCTATCCAAAGGTTTCATTTATTATACCTACACTTAATGCAGGTCATATTTTACCACGATGCCTATCTGCAATACGGTCACAGAAATATCCAACACAATTAGTTGAAATTATAATTGCTGACGGTGGATCGGTAGACAATACTATTGAAATAGCGAAGTCTTTTCGAGCTCGTATAATCGTAAACCCAGAAATTCTTCATGAACCAGGCAAAGACAGAGCATCTAAAATTGCTAAGGGTGAAATATTTTTCTTTACAGACGCTGATAATATTCTAGAGAACAATACGTGGCTCATAAACATGGTACGTGTTTACATCGAAGAACCAGAAGTCGTAGGGTTCCTCCCGCAAACTATACCCGCGCAAGATTCAATAAGTCTTGATAGATATCTAGGCTATCTCTCCACTGACCCATTCACCT
The DNA here is from genome assembly GCA_016218215.1 of Candidatus Gottesmanbacteria bacterium. Classification (GTDB taxonomy): domain Bacteria; phylum Patescibacteriota; class Microgenomatia; order UBA10105; family UBA927; genus JACREM01. Next base: position 3,438 of record JACREM010000059.1, read on the forward strand.
GGTTTATATATCAAGACGCTGCAAGTCCACGTGATTACAAAAAAATGTATACACCAATAAAATTAACCAATCACTACGAACTCTACAATTTCACTCCGAAAAATCATCCACTTATAGGTCTCACGCAAGGTTTCGGTACACGACGTAGTTTTAAACGTGGAACCATGGGCCATGCTGATGATATTTTAGCAATGATAAAACTCTTAGAAGAAAAGGGTACTATTGCGTACGTACCTGCCGCGGGCATCTGTCACTACCATGTATCTTCCCTGAATAATTTCATAAATAAATATCGCTGGCGAGTGCGTAATAATCTTCGTCAAGATATATCCGGGATGGGACTTGTGAATCGACTTCAATATTACAATTCTGAAAGAAAAAACAGAATGTACCTTTTCCTACCGTATGCGTTTACTTTTATAGGTCCTGTCTTTGACACCTTAAGACTCATTGTGAGATACAAGGACGTTGTCTTACTTTGGCACCCCATAGCCACATTTCTCATAGCAACTATCATACTCTGGGAGCACTGCTTCCACCTTGTACATAAAAACCAAAAAATCGGCGCATATGAATAGAAAGGCCTCATCAATTCTCTATGTAAACTTTTCCCCATACGAAAATACGGGAAATATACTCGATTTTCTTCTCGAACGATACGCTAACGTATTTTTATTTTCCTTCAATTTTCATCATTTGGGTAAAAGGCAACACGGGAGTTATGGAAAAATTTTCCACAATGGCAAATGCATTAAAGACTTAAGGCTGTTAAGTATTCCAGTACCAACTACACTAGTTTTTTTCCTCCTTCCAATTCGATCTATTAGTATCTTAATTCAACTTCTGTGGCATACCTGGAGATTAACTAAAATCTACGGACAAATAAATACATATTTTACTGTCAATGCTTTTACTTCATGGATCGGAATTATCGCAAAAAAATTGGGGCTCGTAAATCAAACAATTTTCTGGGTTTGGGATTACTACCCTCCGATCCATCCGAGCAAGGTTGTAATGCTCATGAGATGGGCATACTGGCAGTTTGATAAAATCGCATCACATTCTGATCGAGTTGTTTTTCTAAATAAAAGACTTGAAATACTCAGAAAAAAAATTGGAATTATCCCCAAAACAAATAACTTTCCGATCGTATCCATAGGAACAAACCGCTTGCTAGAAACCAAAGAGCATCAAAACACTCCTTACACTTTAGGATTCATAGGGGTCCTAAAGAAGAGTCAGGGGCTCGACCTCGTGTTTGATTGCGCAAAAGAACTGAAGGCGCAGTTTCCTAGAATTCACCTCATAATTATCGGAGCTGGTCCTGATGAGTTCTACTATCGTAAGCTCGCAGCGACATCAGAATTACCAGTATCATTTCATGGACTCCTTTCCATTCGCGATCCGAAAAATTTAAATGTTCTCAGTCAAATTGATATTGGAATAGCACTATATGTACCAGACGAAAGCAATGTTTCATACTACGGAGACCCATCTAAAATTAAGGATTATCTTAGTCTGGCAATACCGATTATCACAACAGACGTATACGAATTTGCACAAAAAATCAAGAAGAACTATGCCGGAATCTTAATAAAACACGACAGCAAAATTCAACTCTTTGATGCAATTAAACAAATTAAATACAATTACAATAATTTCCAAAAAAACGCGCTTAAACTCGCAAAAGAATATAACTACAAACAAATTTATCCGATGATTTTTAATGACAGACCCAAAAAATAAATATTTCTCTTATCCTGAGTTTCCCACTTATATAATTTAGAGTTGCAGTTGAGGCTGAAATTGGGTAAAAATCAGGTGTGAGACCACACTACACCCGCATCCGCCGGGTAAAAACCTGTTCCGGTGCCACGGCCATCCAAGTCGGAGAATATCGGGGAAAAAGATTTAGATTGCAGAAACATATTGGGTCGGCCAAGAAAGCAGAAAAGATCAAGGAATTGGTAAACCTGGCGACAGAATATCACGACTTTCGCGATAAGAGATGAAATTTGATACGCTGGTATCATATGAAAACTCATCTCTGCTCACGAGAGCTGTATTGCTCTTTTTTAACCGTTACTGCCGAAAGATATTCGGCAAGCACGCTTTCTGATATTGCGCCAGTTGATTTGTCTCATGATGCAGTATCCCGATGGCTTACGGATGCAAAGTGTCAACCAAAAGACATATGGGAAAAAGCAAAGGAATGTGTTGTTGGGAAAAAGGGCGTGCTCATTGCAGATGATACGGTACTGAACAAACAT
>JACREM010000060.1 GCA_016218215.1 Candidatus Gottesmanbacteria bacterium
CAGGTACCATTGTGGTACTCCTGCCTGACAGCGGAAAATCATACCTCACAAAAATGTATAACGATGTATGGATGCGGGAAAACGGATTTTTACCACACGCATCTGAGGGTGTCACTATAGGACAAGTTCTTTCAAAGAAAAAGAGTCCCACCATGCTTAGCGTTTCACCCAAAGATACGGTAAAACATGCGATTGAAATTATGAAAAAGTTTGATGTGTCAGCGCTTCCCGTAGTCGATACATCGATAATACAAGGCGTTGTGACTGAGCGCAATCTGCTAACAGGCCTCTATGACAAGATGATTGGATCATCAAATCATATTGCGACAGTCATGGAGCAGGGTATATCCACGATTTTAGAAAACGAATCTGTTGAACGGGCATCTCAGCTACTTTCAAAAGATTCGATTATCATCATCTTAAACTCGCACCAAAAACCACTCGGAGTCGTTTCAAGAATCGATCTTATAGAATTCTACACGTAATGACTGATGACTGTTGGCACTTGTGTCTGATTTTCCCACTCTGATACAATATTGCCATGTCTCAAGCGAGTTTTATCCAGTTTATTGCAGATTATGGAGTTGGCGATCCTTCTTTTGGTGAAGTGATCCAAAAACTTATTTTGCTTGACCCATTGCTCCGCGTTCACCCAACAAGTGTACAGAAATTCAGCACTCTTGCAACTGGATTCTGGACGCATCAGTATGCCATGGTAAACCCTCTTTCAACCATGATGATCTATACAAATACCGCTCCACGAAAAGACGACAAAGAAAAAAGAGATGCCGGAGACGGAGAAAAACTCGTGTATGCCAAACTTAAAAATGACGTAAGGGTAATAGGGGTGAATGCAGGGTATTGTTTTTCATTTATAAAACCATTTATTTCATCGCTTCATCTTGTCAACGTTGCAAACAAAGGATCGCAATTTCGCTCTCGGGACTTTTATCCTGAGGCTGTCGTCGGCATTGCGCATGACGACAAACCGTTCATCGGTCCAGCTCTTGATATATCAAAAATTCCGGATGCGCCTGAAAGCAGAATCGCGTGGATAGACGGATACGGAAACCTAAAAACATCTATGAGAAAATCTGCGGTCAAATTTCATTCCGGTCAAACAGTCATAGTAACCATAAACGGCATGAGCAGAACCGCTCTTTTTACCGACGGCTCTTTTTCCGTGCATGAAGGCGAACTTGCGTTTGCCCCAGGCTCATCCGGCGGCGGCGACAAATTTATGGAAATCTTTCTCCGGGGCTTAAGCGCCTGGAAGGAATTTGGCAAACCGAACATAGAAGAAGAATTTGCCGTTCGTGAAGCCTAAAGTATATGCCATCTCTTGCAAAGCGACTGGAATCAGTTCCTGCATCTCCGATTCGAAAACTCGTACCATACGCTCAAGCCGCAAAAAAAAGCGGTACAAAGGTCTACCACTTAAATATTGGAGATCCTGACATAAAAACGCCGGAAGAGATGATAGGGGTTCTAAAGAGTTGGGATAAAAACCCCATTTCCTACGAATTATCACAAGGGAGTACAAAATTTCTTGAAGCTTTAACGTGGTATTACCATTCGCTTGGGTTTACGTTTATAGAAACAAAAAATATTCAGGTAACCAATGGAGGCTCTGAAGCCATCTCTATGGCTCTTTTTGCAACATGTGAGCCGGGCGATGAAGTGATCGTTTTTGAACCATTTTATGCGAATTACAATTCGTATGCCGCGCTAAACGGCGTAAAGATCCATGCCATAACCACAACAATAGAATCAGGATTTCATCTTCCGTCCAAAAAAACGATAGAAAAGGCTATAAATGACAAAACAAAAGCGATTCTTTTTTGTAATCCAAATAACCCAACAGGAACTGTGTATACCAAAGAGGAAATCGAAATGCTTGTAGATATAGCTACCGAACACGGACTTTTTCTTCTGTCCGATGAAGTATACCGAGAATATACCTACGATGGAAAAACGCAGGTGTCGCTTCTTTCATATATGCCGAAAGTACCCGATCAGGCCATCGTTCTTGATAGCATGTCGAAGAGATATAGCCTCTGCGGGGCTCGTCTTGGAGCGCTTGTATCTCTTAATCCAAACCTTTTGGCAGGTGTGCTTCGCATAGCACAGGGAAGATTGTCATCAGGCTTTATCGATCAGGCCATGGCATCAGAGCTTGTGCATGTGGAAAACCAATACATAGTAAACGTGCAGAAAGAGTATGAATTACGCCGAGACGCGCTCTTTCGTGGTCTTCAGAGCATACCAGGCGTTACCGTACGTAAACCCGAAGGCGCATTTTATGTCATAGTTGGACTTCCCGTAGGCGACAGTGAGGCGTTCTGCCAATGGCTTCTTACCGATTTTCGAGATCAAAATGAAACAATTATGATCGCCCCTGCGGGAGGATTTTACGCGACAGTGGGTAAAGGGAAAAATGAAGTACGTATAGCCTACGTTCTCAATACCAAAGACTTGAAACGATCCATTGATCTCCTTCGCATTGCTCTAAGCCTCTATAATAAAACAAAATAATGGACTACAAAAAACTCATTCTCTTTGATATAGACGGAACGCTTATTCGTCACGTCGGCGAATCTGATTTTGCGTCCCGTGTGCAATACGCCGCAAAACGTGCGTACAATGTGCAGGTTTCTGATTTCGATGTTGCACATTTTCACGGTTCTGTGGACAGGGATACCGCATGGAGCATTTTATCTCCATCCGGCATGACATATGACGCATTTGTTGACAAATTTGATGATTTTAGTAAAGCCATGTATGAATACCTGATTTCGAAAGCAAAAAATAAGACCCTGTATCAAGAAATCGATGATGCTGGAAAATTAGCAAAACTTCTAAAAAAGAAAACGGATATAGCTCTCGGCCTTTTAACTGGAAACGTGGAAAAAATTGCATATTGGAAGCTCAGTCATGCAGGTCTCAAGGATATATTTTCCTGGGGCGTGTTCGGAGACACGGCCAATGACCGTATTGAACTTGCAAAAACGGTTTCCCACGAAGCTTTTGTCAACTTTAAGCAATTGTTTCGTCCGGGCGAGATCTACATTTTAGGAGATACTATCTATGACGTCCGGTGCGCAAAATCAATTGGTGCCCGTTCTATAGCAGTTACAACGGGACATCATGGAACCCGTGAAGAATTAGTGGCAGAGCGGCCTGATCTCGTAGTAGACTCGCTTATGGACGAAAAAGTCATACACATGCTCTTTTAAGGAACAATATTTGTGCTAGGATATGTATATATGA
>JACREM010000061.1 GCA_016218215.1 Candidatus Gottesmanbacteria bacterium
AAAACGCTCAAGCGATATAGACCTTGGCATCTACGCAGAAAGAAAAACCCCAGGGGCAATCCTCGAACATATTCGTGAAGAACTTTCGGATTCTTCAATCCCCTTCACGGTTGATGTGGTTGATTTTCATACCGTCTCGGAAAAATTTAAACAAAGTGCCATGAAATCTATCCAATCACTATGATAGAAAACAATCGCATCATCGCGGTACGGGACGAACTGTCAAGCGCGATCAAACGATTACAGGAAGCGCTTGATCTACCGGAAAATCAGATCAATAGAGACGCAACGATTAAACGGTTTGAATTTACGTTTGAACTGTCATGGAAGCTTATGCAGGCTATTGCTCAGTATAAAGGCGTTGAAGGATATGGTCCGCGAGAAAGCATCCGCACAGGAGCCCGCCTCGACCTTATAGACTCAATAGAGTCATGGTTTGAACTTCTCGATGCCAGAAATCAAACCAGTCACGTATACAGGGAAGATATCGCTGATGATGTGTATGCCAAAACAAAACTTCTCCCTCCGCTTGTCGACACATTGCTCCAACATACAGAGAAACTCCTAAACGAGAAGTAGCAAGTTTTCATTTCGTGTCATTGCAAGTTCCAGCTTGCCCTGAGCCTGTCGAAGGGTCATTGCGAGCCCCGCTTAGGGGGGCGCGGCAATCTTCCACATTCTACTTTAAAGGCCAGGCCTTTAAACAGTTTATCCTGAGCGCAGTCGAAGGAGCTTGACCTCGCGAGAGAAGGCCTGGCCTTATAAGGCCATACATCGTTTTCAATGCTCAAGTTCTCTTGAGTACAAAAAACGACGGGCAGATACTTCTTCTTTTTAAATTACTAAAAAAGAGGTACCTGCCCCTAACTCTCCCATCGTCTCCCAATAGGTTAATTAATTACAAAATCTCCGCCGACAACATTCTGGGCATTCATTGTGCCGCCAATCTGATTCACGCCGCCGCTCTGTCCACGTCGAGTACTAAACATCTGCGGATTTGCCACTGAATATGACCAAAGCAATACCGCCGACGCAGCGCAGTTTGCGTACCTCTTTTCCATCACGGTTTGAAGCGGGTTAATCAGTCTGTCAATATCGTCATTGATATATGCCGCCAACAACTCGATAGTTTTTACCATATCAAGAATCACTATCGCACCTTCTTCGGTCGCGATAAAATTCAGCTGATCAAGAAGGGCGCCTTCAATCGGAGTCTGAGCGTTCGCTGGACCTTCTCGCCAAGCTTTTAACTCAGCCCACTTCTTGCGCAGCAATGCATTGTCGGAGATGAACACCCCAAGCGCCGCAAAAACGTCAGCTGCGTCAGCCGCATACAAAATAGCCGGTGTTGGAAATTGCAATAATAGTGCATTTGCAGCTTCTGCGCCGAGCATATCCTTTAACTCTTCCACGTGCTTTGTCGAAAATTGTAGTGCCATGGTAAGTCTCCTTTTTGATACCTACTAAATTTCTGACCCGCAATCTCTGCCGGCCAGTGAATCAACTTACAAAAATCTACTTCGTCGGGTCCATCTTCCGTACGATCCAATTAATTATCGAAGCGGACAAAATCAACATTTGCCGATCGTGCACCTCGGATCCTCGGCACACCGGAAAGTTCAGCAAAATTCGTTTCTGGAGGATATTGCAGTGGACGCGCAGTACTTTTTTTCAGCGCGCAACCAAGATCCGCGACTGTCACCAGACGCATCGCTGCATGGGCGTAGAACTGCGGATATACCAATGGCGAAGCTTCAGTGAGGTGCTGTGTCGTCCAATCACCAACACCAGTACCGCCGCTTTCAGAGCGATCCTTGGTAAAGACTTCAGGTTGTCTGCCAGATGGCATTCGCAGATTGCCCTGGTGGCTTCCTTCAGTCCAAATCATCGCTTCGATCAGGCCAAGGCGAGACGGATCACCGTTTCTATGCGCAGACACTGACATGCTGTTTCTCGTCGTGTAGACAAATGCGCCGCCGCCAACAGATGATTCTGCCCAAGCCACGATACGAAGTCCACGAGAGTATGACTCGGTCATGAACGCCGGCTCCGTGAGTGTCATGTTTGCGCGGTTCGCCGTGAGGACGTTGAGCCCATCTACGGTGAGCAATACCTGCGCCCTCACGCACTGACCATGAGTCACCAAGATCGCATACTCTTCACGGTCTTGAAGCGCAGACACAATCTGACCGCCATACCAATATGGTCGAAGCAATTTTCCTTCTGTTTGTGAATATATTTGAAGCAACATGAGATTATCTCCTCTGCGGTTTTCCGCATATAATAAATTTTTGTCGTCCTGAAATTTCAGAATCCGATTCTGATTGGCGACACGGGAAATACTTTTGTCTAAAAGTACCCCCTGTGCCGCCAACCAGATATGCTATACTGCATATATGAAAACGACAGCCCTTCGGTACTCAGTTCTTATAAAAAAAGAAGGCAAACAGTATATTGCTTCTGTTCCGACGCTTGGTATCTCCGATTTTGGAGATACGAAAGAAAAGGCGCTGTATAACGTCAAGAACGCTATCGCCTGTCATGTCGAAGGTCTTGCAAAAACCCATACAGAAATTCCTGCTCCTGACGCAGATGATGTTGTTCTAAAAACCGCAGAACTCACTGTTCCATTTGGTATCCGATTTGCGTTGTAACATCTATGCCGAGACTCGTCCCCCTTCCTCCCCGAATTGTGGAAAAAATTCTTCTCACAAATGGTTTTATCGTCAATGTCAGCAAGAGCAGTCACAGACAATATCATCATCCAAAAACAGGAGCACATACGACTGTCCCGTTTCACGCAAAAGATATTCCAAAAGGCACTCTTTCAAGCATTATCCGCCAGTCTGGTCTTTCTCCGCTTCTTTTCCGCAAATAACTATCTCATGAGTTTCACGCGATCTAACGAAGTAGCGACGTAACGAACTAACGATACTAACAATTCGTAGGGAGACGATCCCCTGGGGAAAATCTCCAAATCCCAATCACCAATACACAAATAAACATATCTGATAATCGAAAATTAAAACCAAAGTTTTCACCAAGAGGTAACTCCCTACGATATTAAATTGTCAAAGTGCTTTGCACTGCAGACCCTTGTACCTGCGCTCTTCGAGAGTGCGAGGCTGTAAGCCTCCAGCTCGAAGTAAGCATGGTAGCGGGGTTAAGGTGCTCTACCCTTGAAGGTATCGTATAAAAAAATGAGGAAAATAGTGGCTATAAATATCGCTGAAACTCACCCGGAGTCAGATACGAAGCTTGAAACGTGTCACGGTATGCTTCATCTGTTTTAGCTACAGCCAAACACAGATGAATCGCCTCTTTTATGTGTTTCTCCGCCTCTTCATACGTTTTCCCCTGAGAGTGACATCCCGGTATTGCCGGGCATGACGAAACAAAGACGCCGTCTTCATCCTGCGTGACGATAATAGTAAAGTTTAAATCTGATTTCATTGATTACTCCTTTACCATTATACGTCCCGATCGCTATTTGTCAAAAAAAATGCAACACAAAAACATATCCTCAACTTGTTATACGATACCTTTTCAAGGTGCTAACGTTCCTCTCTTACATCTGTCATCTTTAATCTTTCATTTTTGATCTTTGATCTTTGATCTTTCATTTTTAGTATATCTATCCCACTGCTTTTCTCTCCCGACATTTTTTCTTAAATGCCAATACCTTTGCGTTAAAGGCCAGGCCTTTAAACAGTTTATCCTGAGCGCAGTCGAAGGAGCTTGGCCTCGCAGAGAAGGCCTGGCCTTATAAGAGTGTTAAATATCAAAACAGAAAAACAGTGACGC
>JACREM010000063.1 GCA_016218215.1 Candidatus Gottesmanbacteria bacterium
ATGAAAACATACGGTATTATCCTTATCTTTGCACTTGTTTTTCTTATTCTTCTGCCAAGCATTCAGAAAACTCAGGCCGCGTGCTTTACTGCTGCAAAGGGTAATTATACGATTTCTACTACCTGCACAGTCGCAGCAGACACGACTGAAGGAAACGATTCTGCTACACTTGATACGGACACCACAAACACTGCAGTGATCACAGTCACAGGCTCTGTCACGCTTGCAGCCGGATCTTCTATGACGACACTCGCAGCAGGTTCTCTCGTTTTATCCGGAGGAGGATCAATTGCTTTGGGAAGTACAAAAACACAGATTACACTCGGTACTCCCGTTTATGTAGCTGATGCCGATGGAGACGGCTGGGCATCGGCATTTACTATATATACAGCAACCGCCTCCGGCAGACGGAGACTCAATCTTATGAAATCAACAACAACGACTGATTGTAGTGATGCAGCATACTCACTTGACAACTCCTGCTATTCCTATGGTCAGGGATATTATTATGGTCAAGGCTACTACTACGGTCAAGGGTATTATTACGGAGAAGGCTACTACGAGGGCAATTACCACTGGTAATCGATTATCAACGATACCTACTCAATGACAGTGATTACTCCGGTAATGTATGGTGCAAGATGATCGTGCATTTCCCATGTTCCAATCTTACCAAACACAAAATCCCATGATTTTCCCGGTAGGACCGGCTCCTTCGGATCAAACTCAGGATACATCAAATGCGATGGGTGGAGATTACTTGCAGGCCAACGCGCAACAGATGTTGCATTGAAAAAAACCACTTTCGTCCCTTTTTTGACCGTCAAGGAATTCGGTATATATTCGTCTTCACGCATTGAAATCGTGACGGAATTCGTTACAACCCTTTTTGACCCCCCGCGTGTTACTGAATTTCTATACATGAGCAATGCACTAACAACAATACCTACGAGGCAAAGGGTAATGACAAATGATAGTTTCTTAAGTATTCTCATGCCCACCGACAGGACTACTGTCAGAGTGCCGTAAACATCTTTATGACCGGCTTTCCGAACAGGTCTCTCAGAGTCGGGTCATTTCCCCTGGTAAAACATAATTCATTCATTCTTCGAAGTGTCACCGAAATCTGTGACCCGGACTCGATCGTTACTGTTTTACCTGCATACGTACTTGTTGCATCGTTTGGCAAAAATGGAACTTCTATATCCGTATACGTTCCGGGGAGAAGATTGATCGTCCTGCCAATAGTCTGCCCGGGGTAACCTTGATTTGTTGCCTGCAGAAGTATATACGCTCCGCTTGCGTCTTTTATCGTCACTTTCTTCAGCCTAACAGCATTAAATATTTTTTGATCGCTGACGGTAATAGAGTTCGTTTTAATCAAAAATACATAAACTCCAGCCAGTACTACTTCTGCTATGAGAATTGAAAAAATTCCTACGAATACCATGAGTATTTGCTGTGTGTTTTTCATTCTTCCCCCTTGAATATCATAGTCTATTAGCATAGTATCATTACAATAAACACGAGTACAATATGGTAAGAAAACATACACATAGTCCTCTGCGCACGCCTGCAAATATGTTCCAAAAAATTATTCCGATACTCTCTCTCATCGTTCTGTTTTTCGTTGTCTACTTAGGCATTACCGGCTTTATACTCTATCATCGCGACCTCATTCTTACCCAAAAAATAGACCGGTATAAAAAATCGGAAACCCGGCATTCAGACGTACCTTCCCGATACAACGCAATCACCGCAATGGAAATTGTAAAGAAAGAAAATTTCTCCCCTACAATCGCATCAAGATTTTATGCATATGTAGTCAGCGTCTATGCAGACGTTCTTTCCTCGACAAATGACGAAACCCAGGCCGCCCTGTCAACCTCCGAATTTCTAAACATGATCGCGCCAAAACATCAAGCGTATATTTCCGAGCGTCTCAATGCCCTCGTCCCTCATCCTCCCCAAATAACAGACAAAGCACAAGTTATCCTTGACTCTTATAATAAACGACTGACAGAAGATAATTTTTCTCTTGCTACAGAGATAGTCCCTCCGGTAAATCGTGATACAGGATGGTATGTGAGACAATCCATGATCGACAAAGGTGCCAAAGCAGGAGATTGGAAACCCTGGGTTATCAATGCAGACGATTCGCTTGAAATTACCCCAAAACCACCTAATCGTGGTTCATTTACGGACAGATATGAACTGGCAAAAGTTGAATTTGCAACGAAAAAACGCACCAAATCCGACATTGACAGCATCTATTTCTGGCACGGCGCGACAGGGTTTATCAAGGGTCAAGCCGGAGACAATGTCACACCAACAGGTGCATGGCTTAACATCCTGTACGAGGAACTTGGAAAAACCGTGGACAACCGCGAGTTTGCCCGTATGCAAAAAATCCTAGCCCAGAGTATAGCAGATTCCTTTATCACTACTTGGAAAGTCAAATATACCTATTGGACACAACGTCCGTCTATGAGAATCCCCCTTCATGACCTTGCCGTAGCAGATCCGCCATTTCCATCTTACATATCCGGGCATTCAACGATTTCCCATACTGCGTCTACTGTCCTTTCGTACTTGTATCCTTCTAAACGGATGCTTTGGACGGCGCTCGCTCATGACGCAAAAAATTCCCGCCTACTGGCCGGTATCCACTTCGGTATTGACAATGACGTCGGGGAGTACATAGGAACGCTAGTCGGAAACAAAGTAATATCCAAAATCTCCGACACAAAGCTCGCGAATAAACCTTTCCCGTCTCTTTTGCCTTTCCAAATGGTACCTGAATATATACTGTTACGCCTCGGCGTTTTGTATTTAAAAATAAAAGAAATTCTCATCGGCATAATTACAGAATATTCAGTTCCAGCCCCACGGACGAAATATAAGAATATAACAACATCTGCGGGAATTGATCGTAAAGTCGGCGACAACGGCGTATCCTGGGGCGATTATAACGGCGACGGGTATGATGATCTTCTTATTATCAACACGAACAAACAAGGCAACAGGCTGTACCGCAACAATAAAGACGGTACCTTTACCAACGTCGCGCGCGAAGCAGGCATCAGGTCAGATATCTTTGGAAAAGTCGGAGTATTCGGAGACTATGACAATGATGGATGCGAAGATTTATATATCGCCGTCGGTAACTATACATATCAGAATGAAAACCAGGATATACTCTACCACAATAACTGCAATGGAACATTTACCGATGTCACCCAACAAGCCGGCATAAAAGACTCATATCACGGCTCCGGGGCCTCATGGGTAGATTACGACAATGACGGATATCTTGACCTTTATGTCGCTAATTTCGGACAAAAAATCGGCAATAACTGGAATGCGGAACCAGGTCTTCTCTACCACAACAATAAAAACGGAACATTTACGGAAGTTGCGATGTCTGCGGGAGTAACCGAAGGAGCAAAGGTTACATCCATCGACGCACACTTCGTCGACGGCAAAGATAACCGTCTCAGAACCGGACTTTCTCATCAGGGCGTATGGTTTGACTACAACAATGACGGATTCCAGGACTTGTTTGTCGCGACAGACCGAGGCGTGAGCCCGCTGTACAAAAATAATGGCAACGGGACGTTTACAGACTCTACAATCGCAACCGATGTCACCGAACAGGCAGGACTAAACTTCGGCGGAACAAACATGGGTGTTGCCATCGGTGACTATGACAACAACGGCTATCTTGACATCTATACGACAAACTACGCGGATAATTATCTTTGGAAGAATAACGGCAATGGTACGTTTACAGAAGTTGGCGCTCAAACACATACGGCAGATGCATCGGCTATCGGCTGGGGCACTGCGTTTCTGGACGGTGATAACGACGGAAATCTAGATATAGCCGTAGCAAACGGCGCAGTAGCAGAGACACTCCTAAGCCCGGAGCGTACTTTCACAACAAGCATAGATTCGTATTTTCAAAATAACGGTGACGGGACGTTTGGACGTGTTACAAAAAGAGCAGGACTTGAAAATAATTTCGTGAGCCGCGGCCTTGCAGTCTCGGATTTTGATCACGACGGTTTTCCCGACTTAATCATATCAAACGAGGAAAAACCTGACGCGCTTTTCCATAACCTCGGAAATCATAACCACTGGCTTGAAGTAAAACTTGAAGGGACTGTATCCAATAGGGACGCTATCGGAGCGCGACTTACATTAGTTGCCAACGGGAAAACTCAGATCAGAGAAGTTTCAAGCGGATCATCATACGCATCACAAAACAGTCTCGTACAGATGTTCGGTATCGGGAAAGAAACAAACGTTTCGTCTCTTACGATCCGATGGCCATCCGGTAAAACGACAATCAAAGAAAACATTACTGCAGATCAATTAATCCACATCACGGAAAAGTAGCGTTAGTAGAGTTTCACTTCACTTTTATTATTATTGTACGATCAACTTCCGAACGACAGGCCGTCCAATTACATCACGAAGAACACTATTCTCCGACGTGATCCCCTGTTCGAGAATGTCCACATCGTGAAGTGAGACATATACCGTCTCTCCTGCTTTTGGACGAATAATTTCATTTCCTTGTCTATTTTCTATGTTAGAAACACCAAGGGGAATGCCAATATATGAGTGAGTACCTCGAGGGAGCCATGGAGAGAATCCAACCATCGTCCCGCCTTTCGACACGCCATTTATCGAAAGCTTTATTCTTGCCCCGCGAGGACTTGCCACAAACACCTGGTCAATAATAACAAATTCACCAAGCGCCTGATCATGGACAGTCATGCTGTTTCTCGAAACATACACATACCCAAAAACGATCAGTAAAAAAATAGAAAAAATACCAAATCCCACAAAGCGGAAAAGTATATGTTCTTTCGTAGGTAACGGCGATTGCCCTACAGGCGGTTGCTTCAGCTCAACTATATTAGGAATGGGAAGAGTTGAGGTATTTGAAAGCACTTGTTGTGCTGCTGAAATAGATGGCTGATCCATACTTTAAGCGTTACACACCAATTCTATCACTGTCAACAATTTAATATTTTTTCGCCTTGAGAATCTTCATGAGAAGAATGTATGATCTTGGTATACACATGAATATCCAGGTAATAATAAACCACTCCATAAAAAAGGTTAGACTCCTGGTATTGCTCATGGGAATTTCTCTTTTTGCCGGCGTCTGTATATCTTTAAGAAACTACTTTCCGATTCCAAACACAAATTTTTTTGCATATGCAAAGGAAGGAAACGAATATCTATCTGGCAAAATACCAGAGCTCGTAAAGCTTCCACCTGTCTATTCGATACTTATTACTATCCCTGGTCTCTTTATTCATTCTGATTATATACAGCTAAAAACCGCAGTTATGATGAATATTGTCCTCATTACTTCTTCTTTTTTATTGATCTACGTATATCTTAAGAAGATAGATACACAGATCAGTTTACCGATTACATGCTTACTCATGAGTAACTTTCTGAGCTTTATCGTAGCGCTCCAACCAATAAATACCGCTGCTTTCGTGTTTCTGTTCATGGTTGCACTGACGCTTGATATATACAAAAAAAAACGCTTGCCGATGATCATCGCAGGGATTGGCTACCTTGTGCGCCCTGAGTCTATTGTCCTCCTGTGTACTCTCTTTGTAAAAAATCTTGTACTTGTTTTTTTAGGCCATAACAAAATACAAAAGACGAAAGAAAAAATCATACTTTTCACCGATTATTTTTTTATATCCCTCACCCCCTTCGTTATTTGGGAGGCATTTGCCTATTATCATAATGCCAAAGCGAACGACTATTTTCTTGAAATTGCACGAAGAATAAATGAAATTCCCAATTGGTCGTTTTTAGTTGATTCCGAGGTTAATTATCTTTTCTATACTCTCGCACTCCCAAAAATAATAGTGCTTTCATTTATGATTGTATTGGTTAGTATTTGTACGATTCTTCTTATACGGGGGAAATTTCGAGAAATTGCTACTCTTCTTTTGTTTTCACTATTGTATGCGGCTATACATGTATTCTTCCCTGTTGCCTCTGGCAGATACTCGTATGTGCTGTTGTTGATAAATTATGTTCTTCTCTTCGTTCCGATCCTTTACTTGCATACCATGCATCACATCACCTCACATCAAAAGTCAATCCTTATTGTGCTACTTACCTTTTTTTTACTGTATGTAAACGTGAGGGATTTACCTCAAGGTTTTGCAAAAGAAAAAAAATACAGAGAAGAAGCGCTCTTACTCATTGAGTATTTACGCTCAAATAACTTTACCAAACAAACAGTGATATTGATTCCGGAGCCATGGATTGCACAATATTTTAATCAAAACACCAAGGTTTCTGTCGTTTCTGCACCAATAAACTGCATAAGCCTATCATGCCTCACGAAGGACAATGCAATACAATCTGCAGAGGAAGTATTGGTTGCACTCGATAGTTATACATCGCGGGCTCTCGGAAAAAAATATTTCAAAAATTTCCCTCATGCTAAATTTTTTGAATATTTTGACACTCGCTTATCAGCGTCTATGGTACCAATATATAGTGCAACGCTTAACGATAGTTGGATACGTATATACCAACTTTCATCGCATTAAAACAGTGTCATTATTACTTAAAGAAGAACAAACTTTTTTACCAAGCTTCGTCCGAAAAGATCAAAAAGAATATTTTGTATATCCTCTTCTACAACCAGCATATTTTCTTCTGCTTTATAAAGCATTGCATATAATATGTCTCCTTTTTTAGGCGCAATGGTCGTGGTTCTACTATCAGTTTTCCCTTCTATGACGTTTAATCTTACTCCTATATGCGTATGCTTACCCGGAGCAAGCCATGGCGACATGCCTACCCAATCACGCCCATCCGTCATACCATGAAGGGAAAGTACGATCCGTGCCCCTTTGGCATTTCCTATGGTGACGCTTTCAATATCTACGCTCTTTCCAGACCCGAGTATCTGATCGAAGACTTCAAGATCATTTTTATGCTTTAATATCGACAAAAATCCAGATATAAAAAAAACAATTATGACAGAAATCATCAATATCAATACAAACAGCCTCGGCAAAAACGAACTATGTGCATCATAAACGTGTGGAATATTTGTTGACGGAATATTCATATCCTTTAAAATACAGTAAACTTTTCTATCACTTCTTTCCCGAAAATTGCATGAAGCAATGTCGAGGCAGTCGTAATCTGCTGCTCTATCTTGGATGATGCAAACAACGACGCATATATTCTGTCCCCTTTCGTAGGCATTAATATTTTTGATGAGCCGCTCGCATCCGTAGATTCTACACCAAGGGGTATCCCTACATATGAATATGTACCAGATGGCAGCCATGCAGATGTTCCGACTCTCTGTCCTCCCTCAAGAGACCCATTGATTGTTAGCGCTATTCGCCCACCAGAAGGATTAGATATAGAAACCTCGTCAACTATAGCGTAGTCTTCAAGCGGCTGATCATGAACTGTTATGCTATTTCTCGAAACATCCACATAACGTGCTGCTAATAAAAAAATTGCAAAAAATACAACGGATACGAAAATTCGTTTCTTTCCTCGTGATCCATCGATAGATGCATGATGCATCAAATATGTCTGCGCATATCCTTCTTTTGTTTGGTTTGAAACAGACGGACCTATAGAAGAATTTGCTATACCCGATTGACCGCTTTGTACGAGTTGTTCACCCATATATCATTACTCCCTTTCAACTATTGTGATTTTTTGATTGGAAGAAATATTAGATAGAGACTGACGGATACCGCTTGGCCAAAAAACGTTTATAGTATCAACGCGATCAGCGTCTTTTAATCCAAACGTAAGCCAGGAACTATTCTGAGAATAAAATGAGGATCCGCTTATAACCTGTTGGGTCTGTGCATTACCCTGAGTTGTTAGCTTAACCGTCGCCCCCACTCCGTCTCTGTTGCTTTTGATTCCGACGAGCTTTAGGGTTATCCAATAATTTCCGTTGCCGCGATTTTTATAAAATCTATTTATCTGAGAGCTTTTTTTCTCTCTCATTGCATCAGATACGATAAATACATCAACAAATCCGTCGTTATTATAATCGCCAAACGCAGCGCCGGTTTTTGGTTCATTCCCGTATAGACCCGACCGAAACGTCACATCGGCAAACGTTCCATCGCCATTATTTCGGAAAAGAAAATCATCAAAATATGTTATCGATCTTCGGGAATACGCGTCACCGACTATGCCATTTACTGCATAAATATCGATATTTCCGTCATTATCCAAATCCAAGAATCCTGTTCCCCATCCTAGGAGATTTCGAGATATCCCAAGTTTTCGTGCAACATTTGCAAAGGTACCGTTCCCATTATTTTTCCATAAAAAATACTCTCCGGTATTGGTCACGAAAAGATCAAGATAACCATCACGGTTATAGTCTCCGACCGCAACTCCCATGCCTGTGGCAAACCTGCAAAGCCCTGCGTCATTTGTCACATCGACAAACGTTCCGTCACCGTTGTTTTTGTATAAAGGGCTAACTCCTGTATCTGTAGCGATAAATAAATCAAGTTTTCCGTCATTATTATAATCAAACCACACAGGCTGATACGATAATTTTTCTCTCGTCTCTCCGACAAGCGTAAATTCCTGCTTTTTGCCGGTATCGTATATTTTTTTTGGGCACTGTGCATTACCCGACGCGCCCGCCGCATCAATACGGTTCGTAAACGTTCCGTTACCATTATTGTGATAAAGAATATTCGGCTCAATCACGTGCGTTTTATTCCCTATGTCAGCACCAATATTGGTAACATATACATCAAGATATCCATCATTATCATAATCTCCCCAGGCGGCTCCGGTTGCGTGGTACGTATTAAGCATTCCGGCGGAACTCGAAACATCGACAAAGGTACCCTTGCATGTGTTATGAAAAAGCATATCCCTATTGCCTATTCGATCTGTACTATTTGAGGCCATGCTAAGATACAGATCAGGACACCCGTCATTATCATAATCTCCAAATATTCCTGCGCTAACGATACTCGGAGAATGTATTCCTGCATCTTTAGTAACATCGACAAATGTATCATTCCCCATATTCTTATAAAGTTTTATATTTTTATCCTTCTTTCCTCCGACAACTAATAAGTCCAATTTACCGTCACCGTCATAATCCGCCCAAGATACTCCAGACCCAGGTCCATTGCTTACCATGGGAGTATCTTTCAATATATCTACATATATACGCGGATACATTCTCAAGGCAACATAGTCCAAGCCCATAACAGTAAGTCCCCCAAGAATTCCGATACACGTCACTGCGACAAAAACCGCGACTGCGAGTCTTTTAGAGACATACTGCCAGAGTATCGAAGCCGAAAAAATGCTATATGCAGGAAGCGTTATGAGAAGTGCCATCGCAAGACCACGGGAGAGACCGCTTTCAATAAGCGAAAGCACCAAAATAACATCGACAAGCATTGGGATAGGAAGAAGAGTACCCAAAACAGACGCAAGCACAACAAGGACAAATTGATTTGTCTCTGGTCGGATAAAAAGTTCAAGCGGAATATACACCGCCATAACCCCGCCTAAAATTCCGGCGAGAATCATAAGAGGGAGAGTCAACGCGATTAACTTTACTGTCTCAAATAAAAATGAGCGTAAGGAAAAAAACAGCGCATGCCCCCAGGTCTCTTGCAATTCAATCATTTCTCCCACTGAAACCTGTGAATCTACCCCCGCTTTCTGAGGCACCAATACGCTTATAAGTGGAACGACTATAAGAATAAGAATAAATGTGGCGACCACCTTTATAAACGCCAGATCAAAGGAAAACACGCTAAATGCTATATACAAAGCTACAATGTTCAGCATCGGAGAAGAAAGCATTGATGCAAGTGTCGTTTCAATGCTCACGCCTTTTTTACGAAATGACAGCCCTATCGGTGCCACACAATTTGCACATACCCCGAGGGGGATCCCGGATACAAGGCCAATAAACGCGCCCTTCCAACCACGAAGACAGAATAATCCTTTTTTTAGTGAGAGGGATGAGAAAAGCGCCAGAAATCCACCGCCAAAGAGTATGCCAAAACTCATTCCTACTCTGTTGGTATAAAACCAATTTACAGACGTCTTGGCGATAATCACAAACGCGGAATCTTCGAGAGTTTGTCTCCCGGCATGCGTGCTCATGAGTTCATCCTTGGTTATACGACCAAGATTTCGCTCTGTCAACGTGCCTTCATAGGCTCGTTCGCCTTCATGAATAAGAGCCGGATAACGTGAGATAAACCAAAAAATAGATACAATTACACCTAATATACATAAATGTATGACAACACGCTTATGGGAAAAAAGTTTGCGGAAAAATGATATTCGTTTCATGGCAAATAAAAATACCATCTACACAAAATTTGTAATCTATATTACAATATCTGATAGAGTCTCAGATTGACAAACAAGAGAGACTATCTCTATTATAATACCATGATACGAAAAAAATCAGGACGCACCAAACTCAGAAATACCAATCCTCTTCCAATGCCTTTTCCGGTTGATATCAATACAGATGACAAAAAATCAATAAAAAAGAAGGCACTATTCTACCTCGTAGTTCTTCTTGTAATTGTCGTGTCATTTATGCTTGGATATAAAGCAGGCGATTACGCTATCTCATCCGGAATGCTTCAAAAATTGCAATCAAAAACGGGCATGCTGTCTCAAATTTTTCAAAAAAAGCAACTGCAGTCTAATTTTACCAAAACGACAACAAAAACAGACCAAAAGAGCAAAACGCAAGCCTCTCTTACTATCGGCAATGTCACGCTCACAACTCCAAAAACTCCTGAGGAAGAGAAGCAATTCGGGGAACAGGTTGACAAACTTTCCGTAGAAACATCTACGATTACAATAAAAGACGGATGCGTCATCGATCCTATTATCCCAAAGGTTCAATTCGGAAAATCAGTCGAAATATTTAATAATACAAATACCAAAGAAACTCTGACCATAGGAGAAACAGGAACGACCCTGGAGCTCAAGCCAAAAGAAAAAATTCAAGCCCCTGTAAAGTTTAACGGTCAGGGAATATACTCTATGCTTTGTGGTTCAGAAGGGTTATCCGGACTGCTAAAAATTGTAAACTAATTTTCTTCATTTTTCACAAAGCCGCCTTCTTCATTCCCGCTGTTATATGTGTTTTCTTCTACACAAAAAAATATGCTAGACTTATGGTATGGATCAAGATTTGACAAACACATATAAAAACCTTGTACTAAAGATTGGACCCTTAGCAAATACTAACGCTATCCACAGGAGTAGACTTTCAAATACAGACAAGCTCGCACTTGTTGTCACAGAAAAAATCGGCACCATGGGATTTTTTGCTATTATTTTCTTCTGGACTATGCTCTGGTTTGGATGGAATGTCGTCATGCCGCAAAATTTACGGTTTGATCCGTATCCTGCATTTGTCTTATGGCTCTTTATCTCAAACCTTATCCAGATTCACCTCATGCCGCTTATTATGATCGGCCAAAATATCCAGGGAAGGCATGCAGAGCTTCGAGCGGAACATGAGTATAAAGCGAGTATCAAATCAGAAAAAGGGATAGAAATCCTGCTCGAACACATGGAAAAACAACAAACCCTGATCCTTATACTCCTCAATAAAATCGAAACGCTTGAAAAGAAAAGCACAAACTCCTTCAGGCAATGACAGAGATATACGTCTCAAGCATCCGATCGACAATTTTACTCCACGAAAGATCCAAAACATTTGCCCGAAGTTCACTACGAAGCAATTCCCGTTTCTTTGTATCCAATAGAAGCAGTTCTATCTGTGACGCTAATAAAAGCGGATTTTGAGCTGAAGTCACGAGTGATGTATGTTTTTCGTCTAAAATTCCGGTAATCCCGGATACATTGGTCATGATCACCGGCACTCCGCATGCCATCGCTTCTAAAGCCACCATACCAAACGATTCGTAATGAGACGGCATAACAACGACATCTGAGGCGTTATAATAATATGGTAGCTCTGACTGATTTTTCTGACCGACAAACTCTACGAGCGATTCTATATGAAGGACTCTTCGTAATTTTTCTAAAGCCCGAAGCGGCTTAGACCACGCGTCCAGAGACTGAGAGATATCCCCTCCGACGATCCGAAGATTTACTTTGCATTTCGCGTGTCTGACCGTCAGAATTTTTAGTGCATACAAAAGCGCATCGATCCCCTTCAGGGGTTCAATTCTTCCGACAAATAATATACTACACTCTGCATCCTTTGCGTTTACATGGTCTCTTGCAACTTTCTGGTCAATAGGACGAAAAAGCTCTGTATTAACACCTGGTGGAATGACGGAAATATTTTCCTTTACCGCGCCGTACAGATATTCCAAATACGAAGATTCATGCTCACTTGGAGTAATAATTTTTTTGCACTCTTGCACCAAACCCATTTCCGCTCGTATCCTCTCATCGTTCTCCTGCTCTAGTTCTCCACGTGCCACTAAGTTTTTCAAAAGTGCCAACGTATGAAAACTCATGACGATAGGAATACCTCCAAGAGATTCCTTTACCATCTGACCAATCACTCCGGACTGGTAATAATGACAATGAAGGAGGTCATACGATAATCCATTTTTTTGGATAAACTCTTTCAGAGAGTCTGCAAATTCTCTTGTGTATAACAGGAGATCTTTTTTTGGCATAGCTCCAAAGGGTCCACCGGGAAGATGGATGAGTCGAAGACCAGGAGAAATTTCAATAATGGTTTTGTTGGTCGCATCCTGACAGCGGGTAAACATATCGACTGTATGTCCGGCCTTAGCAAGTTCCTTTGAAAGCTCCAGCACGTACACGTTCATTCCGCCCGTTTCCTTCCCTTCTTCAGACGCTAAAGGGCATGCGTGATACGAAATCATCGATATATGAAGCTTTTTCAATTTATCCATAGTCTATTGAGTATGACGTATTATCTCATATTTAATTTTTTTCACTATCATAGTATTATGGTGTCAATGACTAAGCTCATATTTCGAGCCAAAATAGTATGACTCCACTAGCAAAAAAAGTTTACTCACTTCTTGACACAGTCCCACGCGGGAAAGTGACTACGTATAAAGCGCTTGCCCACGGAGCCGGAACAAAAGCATATCGGGCAATCGGGCAGATTATGAAATACAATCCCAATGCCCCAGAAACTCCCTGCCACAGAGTCGTCGCAACGAACGGAACACTTGGTGGATATATGGGGAAAACAGACAAACAAACGCTTCAGAAAAAAATCGACCTACTGAAGAAAGAAGGCGTTGAAGTAAAAAACAACCGCATCCTCAATTTCAAAAATATTTTTTACTCATTTTCTTAGATCTATATTCCCTAAATTCTAAATATTAAATTCTAATCCCCCAAGTATTTTTACCAGCTTCCGCTTGATCCGCCGCCGCCGGAACTCCCACCGCCAAACCCCCCAAAACCGCTGCTTGACGAACTGCTTCCGCTCCCCCAATGCGTGCTGCTGCTATTCCAGTATTGAAGAGTCTTATGCATCAACGTATGCTTGCCGGATGTATCAAGCCGCTGATATAAAAAGGATGAAATAATATCAAGAAAAAGACCGGCTATACCTACAATACCTGCTAAAACCAAAGCACCTACAATCGTTCCGGTAAAAATACCGATGAGTCCGCCTAATATTCCCCCACCTACTCCGCCGAGCCAAAATCCTTTCGTCTTCCCGAGAGCGTAGGTAAGTTTAAAAAATAATCCGCCAAATATCCAAAATCCAATAGAAATTGCAAGAAATATTAAAAGGATATTTTCGCCCTTTCCGCTTGTCGAAGCAGATGCAGTTGCCTCAGGAATTTCTCCACCATCAAGCACAGCTTCAATCGCCATCGCTCCATTCTTAGCGCCTTCAAAATATCTTCCATTCTTAAACGCCGGAGTTATGACGTTACGGATTATTTCTCCGGCCTTTCCGTCGGTAAGCTTTGGTTCAAGCCCATATCCTACTTCTATCCGCATCTTCCGATCGTCGATTGCCGCTAAAAACAATACCCCGTTATCTTTCCCTTTTTTCCCTATCTTCCACTGTTCAAACAGCTTTACAGCCACATTTTCTACCACATCTCCATCTAGTGACTTTATAAATACAACACTTATCTCGTTCGTTGTCTTTTTCTCGTATTCGGAAAGATTTGTCTCAAGCGAAGTCTTTTGTTCAGCGGTTAATACATGTGCAAAATCATTCACATATCCGGTAGGCTCAGGGGGTGTCGCAGAAAAAACTTTGACTATCTGTGGAGATAAAATCAAAAATGAGCATATGACAAATATAACCCTAGAAAAGAATTCTCTCATGTGCAAATCATGCTCTTTCATCATGTGCTGCGCCCCGCGGAGCTCGAGCTTTGCGAGATGCGAAGTAGGGCTCATCACGTTCTTTTATCAGGTACTGCGCCCCGCGTAGTCTTTGACGAAGTGGGGCTAATTTTGTTTTAAAACTGGATCTTCGGCGCGTTTTCGCTATCGGCTGTTGCTTCAAAATATGATCGCGTTTTAAACCCAAACAATGAAGCCACGATGTTTCCTGGAATCGTCGTTGCTTTTATATTGTAGGTTTGAACCAATTCATTGTATCTCCGTCTTTCTACAGAAATTCTGTTTTCTGTTCCGGCCAATTCATCCATAAGCTTTGACACAGTCTGATCACTTTTGAGTTCCGGATAATTTTCCATGACGACAAGAAGTCTTCCAAGCGCAGATTCCAGTTGACCTGCAGCCGCGGCTTTCTGATCCGAAGATGCCGCACCGGCATACCTGGTTCTTGCTTCTGCTATTGCACCAAACACCGCTTGTTCCTGTTTTTGCACTCCCTTTGCTGATTCTAAAAGATTTGGGATCAGATCAAACCGCCTCTGATACTGCACCTCTACCTGTTTCCACTGACCATCCACGCCATTACCCTGAGTCACAAACGAATTATATTGACCACCCACCCAAAGAGCGAGAACAAGAACGATGCCTGCCAAAACAACGAGTGTATTTTTCATAATAACGATAGAGTAACCAATCCCTGTGTCGGTGTCAAGAAAAATCCTCTATACTCTGGTCTATGATCCAGCACTATCAACCATTTCTCCTACCGTTTCTTGGAAAGAAAAAACATATAATCCCGCCGTCTATCCGACAGACATACTACCACTCATTTGAAGATGGGCTCTGGGATATTCTGTCGCATAGAAATATTCCGAAACACGCAACTATTTTTATCCCTTCGTTTTATTGCATGGATGTAGTAAAAAATATAAAAGAGCACGGATATACTCCCTATTTCTACCCGCTAGACAATAATTTTCAGATCAAAGAATTTTTCTTTATAACATTACTGAAGCGTTACAGACCACAGGTCGTCATTCTCTTTCATGCTATTGGCATCACAAGTCAACTCACAAAAAAATATCACTGGAAACGATATCTTTCTCATAAATCAATCGTCATTGAAGACTCAGTTCACCGATTGATAAATCCCGAAACGATCGTTATACATGATAAAAACCATATTATTTTGAATAGCCTGCGAAAAGTATCTCCTCTCGGGGGAAGCATGGTGTACGAAAAAATTTCTTCAGAAGACCATACATCTTCAACTCGAATTTCGTTTTCCTCGTATATGTTAAAAACATCAATTGTATATTTTCTTTTTCGTGTGACTCTTCTGCTTTCAGAACACCTCCAATCCGCAAAGATGACGACCATTGCACATGAAAAAATCCTCGCACTTCACGACGATATTATTGGCGACAGCCCAACCGGACATATTGGCAAAGGCCTTACGCCTCGTCTGTATCCATGGTTTAATTTTTCTAACATTGAATCGCTCAAGACACAACAAATCGTAAGATATAAATCGGCCATTCAATCTCTCTTTCCATCCCGATATTTTTTTCCAATCAAATTATATCTCCAGGATTACGGAAAACTTCACGCGTATCCGATGGGGATCAACATAAAACCATCCACAAAGCTTATTTCTTATCTTCATGTAAACAAAATTTTTGTTTGGGAAAAATACAAAGATTGCCCATGGTCAAAAAATAAAGGAGTTATATTTCTACCGCTTGGGTTTCATATAAAAACACGGGATATCATCCATATTTCAAATATACTCAATACATGGTGTACTATGTATTCATCAGAAAACATTGTATGAAAAACATCTGGAATATCTGGAGCATTTTTGTCCTATTTTTAATCCTCCGTCTTGTACTTATCGTTACGTTCCCGCCATTCACAGACGAATCGCTCTATATCCGATGGGGACAACTCATGGTCTGGAATCCGGATTTCCGCTTCGCTTCCATCCTTTATCACAGCCGCCAACCGCTTGCATTCTGGCTTTTTGGACTCGGCTCTGTTGCTGTAGGCAATCCTCTTGTAGGTGGACGGCTTATCTCGCTTCTTATCAGTATCACTTCATTTTTTACCCTCTTTCATTTTATGAAAAAATCATTTGATGAGCACACGGCACTTATAAGCATTCTCCTTCTTTCTATCTCTCCGCTCGCAATTTTATTTCAAAGCCTTGCACTCATGGACGGAATACTTTTTAGTACCACGTTTTGCATCATCTATGTTTTAAACGAATATCGCATTCGAGAAAAAAATCTGTTATTGCTTGCCATCGGCACTATTCTTGGAACACTTCTTTGGATCAAAACCACTGCGCTTTTTATCATCCTTCCGACTCTTCTTTCCATGATGCAAATATCTAGCTTCGCAAGTCAAAAGATCCCCGTAGGGGAGCCTTGCTCTCTGAAGAGATTTCGTTCCACTCAACTTGCGAAGCTATTTTTTAGATTAGCTTCACTTTTGTTACCAATATTTTTGGTAACTTTGCCGATCGTATTACTTCCAAATTTTTCTAAAATACTATCTGAACCCGGATCTTTCTCCTTCACCCCAAAAGAACTCATGGCTTTCCCGATTGGCTCTTGGATCAAAAATATAACATATGCACTCTATGGAATGATGATCTATTTCTCCCCAATAGTATTCTTCTTTGGACTCATCGGGATTCATAGATACAGAAAAGAAAAATCACTCGCACCTCTCTATTTTTTGGGATTAACGATACTTATTTCCATGCTTCTCGGAAAAATATTTCGCATCCGCTATGCGCTTTACGCAGTGGCAGGCATCATTCCGTTTGCTGCACTACTTCTTTCTCAACCCAATTCGATATTATTATTCAATCGTCTAAAATACGCCCTTTGTATCGGATCATCGTTTTTTATATCTTTAATTCTCATTCTAAACCCTCGACTTTTCTTCACGCTCTTCCCGGAAAAATCGGCTATAACCCGTGAACGCGAATATGCATACGGATGGACAGCAGGATACGGAATAAAAAGTTTGATTGAATTTATAGAAAAAACGCCGCGGTCAACGCAAAAAAGAGTTGTTCTTTTTACCGAGGATTCACCCGGAAATCCTAGCGATTATCTTCTGATGAAATATTACTTCGATGAAACGATGATACTCTCTCCGGTAGACATATCTCTTACCTCCCTAACATCATTATTTCAAAAAGCAAACGGCTCTGCAGTTTTCATAGTCGCCCGAAGCAGCCGCATCGACCAAGCTCTTGCACCATATCTTGCGCCCATTCAGACATTCTCAGAAAACGATCCCCATGAATTCCTTGGCCTTTACCGGTTAAAATCCCCATGAAATTTACACAAATATCAGATTATGACTATGTGCTCCCTCGTTCTCTCATAGCCCAATCACCAATATCTCCACGGGAGTCTGCCAGACTTATGATTGTTGACAGAAAGAATGACCGCATCGAACACAAACATGTGAGAGACTTGCCAATGTACATTTCAAAAAATGACGTTATAGTCCTCAATAACAGCAAAGTGTTTAAGGCTCGACTTCATGGCACCATAGACGGAATACAAAAGCCGGTCGAAATTTTTCTCATTCGCCCACATGATGAATATTCATGGATCGCCATAGGAAAACCAGGGAAAAAATTAATCACAAAAACCCGTGTCAATTTTTCGAATACTATAGTCGGGACAATTACACATAAATATCCAGATGGCTCAATGCTCATTTCATTTCCTGACTCTATTCAAAGTATTCTCGACTTTACGGATCGTTTTGGTGAAGTGCCTGTGCCGCCGTACATTTCAAAAATACCAAAAGAATATGAATATCAGACATCATACGCTTCGGTTGTGGGTTCCGTCGCCGCACCTACTGCAGGATTTCACCTTACCAAAAATATAAGATATCAAATTACAAAGACAGGGGCATTGATCATAGAGATAACACTGCATGTAGGTCTTGGAACATTTCTGCCCGTCAAAACAAAATTTCTCGAAGAACACACTATGCATAGTGAATGGGTTTCCGTTTCTAGAAATTCTTCAAAGATAATAATGGATGCCAAAAGAGAAAAGAAACGAATCATCGCCATAGGCACGACAACAGCACGAGTACTTGAAGGAGTCGCTACGACTCACGACGGATTACTTTGTGAGTATTCAGGAGACATAAATTTATTCATAACCCCGGGATTTCAGTTTCAAATCGTGGACGCGCTTTTCACAAACTTTCACCTTCCAAAATCTACACTCCTCATCCTTATAAGAACATTCGGCGGAGATAAACTTTTGAAACGCGCGTACAAAGAAGCGATAGAAAAACAATATAGATTTTATTCTTTCGGAGATGCCATGCTCATTTTGTAGTAAATAGTATAAGTCACAAAAAACCGAGGGTTTTGCCCCTCGGTTTCTCATTTTCGTACGAAAAAAGAAATGTTTACCAACGCTTCTGTCGATCAAATCCACCGCCGTGTCCGCCACTGCGGTCTCCGCCACCGTATCCACCTCGACCTCCGCCAAATCCGTCTCGACCACCGCCTCCACCTCCGCGGTTGCCTCGATCTTCCTGAGGACGGGCTTCGTTTACCACAATCGGCCTTCCGTTCATAGAATAGCCATTGAGCGTTCGTATCGCATTCTCAGATTCTTCATCTGTAGACATTTCAACGAAACCAAAGCCTTTGCCCTGACCGGTAAATTTATCCGTAATAACCGTAGCGGATACTACTTTTCCGGCCTGTGCAAATACTTCTTCAAGTTGCGCACTTGTCGCTTCATACGGAAGCTTCCCAACAAATAATCGTTTTGCCATAATTTTTTCACCTCCTTTCAAAAAAGATTTGTACTTTATAAAGCAATATTGCTGCCTACACGAGAAGAGAATGGAGAAAGAAAGAAGAATAAAACACTCTGTCTACCAATCATCATACACGCGAAACCTTCGTATCAAGCAGTCACTTCAAAGAGCCTTGACGTCATGAGTATACAGGAACTGAGGGGTAATCGCAAACAACAAACGAGTGTTCTGTTACCACTCATGTTCCCAAACGATCCGGGCGAGCGCGGCTGCAGGAATTGCAAGAACCATACCTAAAATTCCCCAAACGTGCCCACCCAAAAGCACTGAAAAAAGCACAAGAATCGGATGTAATTTCATCGTACGACCGAGGACATACGGAATAATAAAAATATCCTCAAGTTGACGCAATACCAAATACACTATCGCGACAACGAATCCTTCATACAAAGGTAGCACAGAAAACTTACTCGCCCCGTCAAAAATTGCAACCAACGATGCAAGCGCTCCTGCGACAATCGGACCAATGAGAGGTACCGTTTCCGCTATACCGGTAAACACACCCAGAAAAAATGCATATTTCACACCCAATATGGAAAGCGCGATCCACGAAACGCTGCCCATGAGAAACACTAAAAAGAGCTGTCCCCGCAGATAATTTCCAAGAATCTCACGGATGTGCTTGCGTTCTTCTTCATTGTGAAAAAAAGATGGAAGAAACCTCGTAAACTGTGATGAAATGAGCTCTCCATCCTTTAAAAAATAAAATGTGGCGATAAGAAAAACGAGTACTGAACCAATTCCGGAAAGCGCACCGGTAAAGTATGGCCAAAGTCTATTTTTGGGAAGAAACGTACCATTTCGTATGTTTAACACGAGTTCATCCATAGAAGGCTTGAGCCACTCGGGTGCAGTATCTCGTTCCCGTTCTAAAACAGCGGTGACATATTTCATTTCAAAACCAAGTTCACGTGCCTCACGATTCGCGATAGATCCGACAAAAGAAGAGGCGATGAAAAGAAAAGAAATTACTACCGCATAGAGAACGCCTACGACGACAAACCGCGAAATATTCGTTTTTTTTGTCACGTACACCACAAGCGGATGGAAAATATAAGAAACAATACCAGCCAGTAGAAATGGCGCCAAAACACCATGAAAGCTTACCAATAGCTGAAGTGAAAAGAGGAATCCAAAAAAAGCAATAATTCGCACATATGAAGTTTTCATTCTGTACCTATTATACCTCTAATTACCAAAACGTATTCCCGCAGCCGATGTTGCGATGAGCCGTGCAGACTCACTTGCTATAAATGCATGAACACTATCAAACGAGTCATTTTTTTCTTTTGGGACAAAAACATATTGACCATCGCGTGTTGTCGAAGGCGTAAATACGTTTTGCTCACCCAGGACGAGAGTCGAAATGTCATATGTTGTAACATCTCCAAACAGAGTCAAAAATTGAGCTGACTGTAAAAGTGTAATATCTGTCTCCATGGCACCTTTGAGTGCACTCGCAGTTTGGTAGAGCTTCGATCCAATCCCAAGAGATATAATTTTTTGCCTAAGTGATTTGAGTAAAGCCTGCTGACGAAGAGACCTCCCAAAATCTCCGCCATTTTGATCTGAATGCCGAGAGCGTACAAATGTCAGAGCTATCTTTCCATCCATGTGCGTTTTTCCTTTCGTAAATTCGAGTCTCTCAAACCTGCAGGTAAATGCTTGTTCCAGAAGATACCCTGAAATCGTTGCCGAAAGAAGTCGGATGTCTTCCTCTGTCCTTTCGCATGTATCTTTCTCTTTTCCTTCTATCGGGTAAAATTCATCTACAAACGAAGACGGAACATCAATATCAAGTCCACCAAACCCATCTATGGCTCGAATAAATCCTTCAAAACTGAGAGCTACATACTGATCAATGGTAAATCCGACAACAGCGCCAACAATATCTTTTGCCATCCGTCCTCCACCTCCTTCTCCGGTATAGGCCTTTGGTTTATCCGGAAAATTTCTATCATCAGTCCCTATGGCATATGCTGCATTTATCTTTTCATCTTTGAAAGTATCTTTCTTCACAGGAATGTGAACCAGAATATCTCGAGGAAGTGAAATAAGAATAACTTTCTTTAGTCGTGGATACATTCGGGCAATAATCATAGTATCGGTAAGCAAAGCCCCCTCATGCGCTCCTCCGCCGTATCCTAAAAGAAGAAAAGAACGAGGTCCGAGTGGATCAGTCGGCTCTTGAGATCCAGATCCGTCATCAGCAATCGGACTTACAACAGGGAGAAAAAATATCTTTCGAATAAAAAGTAAACCCGCAATGCAAATTACACAGACGACAACACAAAGAAGCACGTCCTTCCACACGCTTTCACGATTCACCCGATGTCCTACTGCCTCAGGCGTAGATATTTTTTGAGAGAAAAAAGCATGTAATTTTTGATCATTCATATTTTCGTTCTCCCCCACTTTCTTTGCCCATGATACCATCACTAGTAGTATGACCAAAAGCAAAGAAAATGAACTAACGGAAGTCGCAATCCTTGCGGGAGGGTGTTTTTGGTGTATGGAAGCGGTATTTGAACGTGTCAAAGGAGTCTTAAAAATTGTTTCCGGATATATCGGGGGAACTACAATAAATCCGACATACGATGAAGTTTGTTCAGGAATCACTGGCCACGTAGAAGCAGTTCAAATTATGTTTGATCCAGTCGTCATAACATATGAAACACTGCTTGATGTTTTTTTCCATCACCATGACCCAACTTCTAAAGACAAGCAAGGAAATGACCAGGGTACGCAATACAGGTCCATAATTTTTTATCAGAATGAAACTCAAAAACAGATCGCGGAAAAGTATATACATGAGCTCAACAGTTCCCATACATACTCTTCACCTATAGTCACAGAGGTTCAGTCAGCATCAATATTCTATCCAGGCGAAGAGTATCACCAAAAATACTACGAGAAAAATTCATATCAGCCATACTGCCAATATGTGATCGACCAAAAGATCCAAACACTATACAAAGACTACGGAAAATTACTAAAAAATAAGATACTTTAAAGCTCTTTTACCATAAGTATTTGATCTATCACTTCGTTCGCGACTTTCTCGCTTTCCCGTTTCATTTCCTTAAATCCTTGTTTCTTGTAAAATGCCTGACCTTTTTCATTTTTCAAATCAACATGAAGTTGAATCTTCTTTGCTTTTGGAAAATGTCTGATCACATTATTTATTAATAGTTCGCCGATACCTTTTCGCTGATGTTGAGGATACACATATAACCGAAAAAGTACTATCACATCCTCAGATAAACGCGCAGTTGCGACTCCAATCATACTTTCTGTTTCTTTAACAATTGGAAAGTAAATCTCAAAATCTTCAATCTGACGAGTCAAAAACTCAATACTCTGCCAATTTTTGTATACCTCGTCTAGTGTCGCCTGAAAAAAATAGCCACCATATGTATCATTCCAAGTCTCTCGAAGCAATCTTTGAATTTCAATTACATCTTGTGGTGTTGCATGTGCAATCTTCATCATACCGTTTTATGATTCATAATAAATTGTTTTAAACTTTCTTTAACTCCTTGCAGAATCATATTATAATGAAACGGCAATATAGTATTAAAATCATATGAAAGTAGCTTTGTGCAACTTAAAAATCGCTCATGTAGATCTCCATAAAAAATTCCGTCTTCACTGAAAAAATCGTTTATTTCGCCATTGGGTAATCCACCAATTGTATCTCCTGTAAACATAGTTCTCGTATCTGTCTCATATACACAAATGCTTCCTGGAGTGTGTCCGGGAGTAAAAATCACCTCGAGATTGGGGGCAAATATTGGTGGAATATCAAATAAAACATCCGGTTTTATACGAATCCATTGGTTATCTTTGTCTGCTTTATGGAGGTAAATTTTCAAACCAACTTTCTGCTGCCAAATTATTCCATCGGAGATACCGCATGCCCCATGGCTTAAAATTGCAACAATTGGTTTTTTGAATGACACAAAGAAAGATTCTAAATGCTTCGAATAGGTTGGAAGATCCACGAGGATCAGTTTTTTTTGAGTATCTATACAATATGATCCTACTAATTCATTGTAAAAATACTGGTTCTCAAATCGAGAAATAATTGCATTAATCTTCTTTACTGATGTCATGAGATTGAATCGCTGTAGTTAGCTCTATAAGCTCGTCTATCATACGTTTACATCGCTCTTGAATATCCTTATTTGATAATACAAATTCTGTTTCTTTTTCTTCATAATCTTCACTTGAAGTACCGATTTGGGACTGCAGAGCATAACCATAGAGAGTACGCACAACCAAACGTAGATGTTCACAGGGATGCGCACAGTTACGTATCGAGCTTGAATTACTGACTAACGCAACTGGCTTATTGCAAAATGCGTCATAGTATAAATTATCCAATGCATTTTTTAGCACCCCGGAAAAGGAACCGTGATACAATGGTGAACCAAGAACTAATGCATTTGATTCGGTTACATAATTAACAAATTCTTTCACATTAAAATCAGGAGCGTCTAATGGATTTTTGTGGTACTCAGGAAGAGCGATCGGCAGTGGTTTTTTCAGTAAATCCCAAAATATAGTCTCTACTCTTTTTGCCTTCAATAACACCTCAAGATACATAAGAAGCGCACGGGTATGGGATTTTTTTGCTATACTTCCACAAACAAGCAATATCTTCATATTATTTGCCATAATCTCTAATTTTTTTGGCCAACGTAGCAAGTTTTTCATCATCTTCACGCTTGTAATCGTGCGAAGATATGTATCCTTCATACTGGGTAAAATATTTGTCTACACTTGAGGTTCGTTTTTTCCACTCATCTGTCTTTGTCCCGTGCATGGGAAATAATTTTGCGTGAAGATGGTCTACGCCAAATCCTTCAAAAAAAAGCCCTGTCCTTCCTACGTCGTCAAATGCTCGGTCAAGTAGAACGGCAACGGATTTTGCGGCAATAATCAAACCGGACAACACTTCATCAGTTTGTGCAAATGCGTAGCTTGGATAATGCGCCTTCGTCGTCACGACGGTAAACCCTTCAGTATTCGGAAATATAGACAGAAATGCCAAATGCTTCCCATCTTCCCACACTTTGTGACCGGAAATCTCTCCCTTTACAATCGAACAGAAAATACATCCTTCCATACTATGTATATACCACATCGCGCCACGAATTTCTCTTTGTGAGATAATAGACAAATCATGCGACCGATTTTCCGCATAATTTCATTTACCAAACACCTTGCTCCCTGGTATATATTCATGGGTGCGTTTATTATCATCATCTCGCT
This sequence comes from Candidatus Gottesmanbacteria bacterium, assembly GCA_016218215.1. Classification (GTDB taxonomy): domain Bacteria; phylum Patescibacteriota; class Microgenomatia; order UBA10105; family UBA927; genus JACREM01. Next base: position 24,541 of record JACREM010000063.1, read on the forward strand.
CTTGTCGCTTGTCACACCTTTCTTAACAAAACAGATCGTGGATCTTATCGTGGCAAACATTCAAGGAACCCCGGTAGACACGATGAAACTTTTATACCTACTGGCAGGAATATTTGGCACGGATATCGTCATCACGTCCTGCACCGCTTACGGGCAATGGATCGGAGACATTCTTGCCATACGACTCCAAACGTTTCTCTCTAAAAAATTTTATGAACATGTCTTGTCATTACACATCGGATACTTTGATAACGAAATCACCGGGAAAATCGTCAACCGCATGTACCGAGGCATCACATCTATTACCGATTTTATTCAGAGCATGCTCAATAACTTTCTTCCGTTTTTCCTTACCGCTCTTACGACCATCATTCTCCTGGGATTTTACTCTCCATTTATCGCAATCCTCCTTTTCATCCTCTTCCCGGCCTACATCATCATCTCTCACGGATCAAGCCAAGCGTGGATGAAATATGAGAGTCAAAAAAATGCTCTCGTCGATCAGAGTCAGGGACGGGTGTTTGAAAGCCTCGTTGGCATACGCGTCGTCAAGTCTTTTGCAGCAGAAATTACCGAACTCGCTTCTTTTCTGTCCACGAGGAAAAAAGTTGAGATACTCGCCCGCGATCAGACGAAACAGTGGCATTTTTTTGATTTTATACGACGTTTTGTACTAAATATTATCCTTTTTGGCATATTTGGCTACATTGTCTACTGGACATTTCATAAGCGTTTTACCATAGGAGAAATGACGTTTCTTCTTCAACTCGTCCAGCAGGCCCGATTTCCGCTTTTTGCTATGTCCTTTATCCTGGGTCAGATTCAGCAGGCAAGCTCTGGCTCCGCAGATTACTTCAATGTTCTGGAGACAACATCCATGATAAAAGACAAGATAAATGCAAAATTTCTCAGTATCCCAAAATCCACAAAAGACAAACAATTTATTACCTTTACAGATGTTTCATTTTCTTACGAACAGGAGAAAAAAGTTCTCAAAGATATCTCGTTTTCTATCGCACGGGGAGAAAAATTCGCACTCGTCGGCGAAAGCGGCCAGGGGAAATCTACGCTCGTCAATCTTCTGCTTCGTTACTATGAACCACAGTCTGGATCAATCACGCTTTCAAAACAAAACGTTGCTCTTGTTACCCAAACTTCCCTCCATGCCCAAATTGCAGTCGTTTTTCAGGAATCGCTCCTTTTTTCTGGAACCATTCAAGAAAATATCCGCTATGGAAGACCGGATGCAACTGATAAAGATGTCCTAAATGCAGCCGAAGCGGCAAATGCTCATGATTTTATCAGTGAACTTTCCGATGGATACCAAAGCATGATCGGAGAGCGCGGCGTGAAGTTAAGTGGCGGTCAGAAACAGAGAATTGCAATAGCTCGCGCTATCATAAAAAATGCTCCAATCATTATCCTTGATGAAGCGACCAGCTCTCTTGACAGTAAAGCTGAAATCGAAGTACAAAAAGGACTTGAAGCGCTACTCAAAGGGAGAACCGCCATCATCATCGCCCATAGGCTCTCGACCATCTCCCATGCAGACCGAATTCTTGTCCTAGAACACGGAAAAGTTTCCGAACTTGGAACTCATGCAGAACTTATAAAAAATAGGAATGGTCTCTACGCCCAACTCGTCTCTCTCCAGCAAAATCTCACCAAACTTCCGTCAGAAGAAAGTAAGAAAAAACTCCAGGCCTTCGACCTTGTGGGATAACTTCTTATTTCAAAAAAATTATTCTCCTGCTGTGTCAACGGGTGTCTGTGTTTCGACAGGTACTGACCCGGTCGATGTCGTTTGGCCTTTATCTCCGAGTGCAACTACGATACTTGTTTCTCCTTTATCAGAGGAGATGACGACTGTCCCTTCCTGATTCGCCTTCGTTACGGATACCGTCGATGCACCCGCAACATTAAACTCGCCGGTAGATACCCATCCGGAAGATTTTAATGCATCTTTGTAAAAAGTGAGAACTTTGTCCAAAGAGTCTTTTGTCTGAAACGTCACCCAGAACCCGTTGCCTTTTCCTGCCTGTCCACCGGACAACGAGCCAGTGACCTGAGCGCCTTTGTAGACCGGAAAATCTTTTGGAAACGTATCAGGAAGTTTTGTACTCCCGACATTCACCTGCTGGCCGGTCTTACTATCTATAAATGTCAGATTTCCTTTTTCAATTCCGGACAGATCGGTTTTCACTCCTGTCTGTTTTTCTAACACTCCCGAAAGTAGTGATGTCCCGGCTTTTGCGGCAAATTGTTTAATAAGAAATGAGATGCCAATACCCAAAAGAGCAAGAAGTACAAAACACCCGATCCCAATAAACAAAAGCGGCTTTGCGGCCGATGAAGATTTTTTTACTGGTACCGTCTCTGGTACTGCATCTGGTACTGTATCTGCCATAGTAATCTCTTTTGTAATATGTCAAACATCTCTACTGGTCAATACTATACCTGCATGAATATAATAGTCAACTCACAATACATCACAAATTTTATTTTACGGCAAATGAAGAACCCTCAAAAGTTATGCCAAGCGGCTCGATAACCACCTTTCGAGAACCATGCTCTACGACACCCGCAACGAAACTTTTAAGTGAACACGACGCTGCAGCCTTCACGACGGTTTCTGCATCTTTTGGTGAAACAAAGCACGCAAAAGCTGTACCCATATTAAATATCCCATACATGTCTTTGGTTGATAACGATCCGTGCTTTTGGATAAACGTAAATTCTTCCTGTACAGGTGGTACAGTATAAATTCTGTATGTAAAAACTTTTTTTGCTCTCATAATTTTCCTCCACCCATGTCCGGTTATGTGCGACAGATAATGAATATCTACTCTCTTTAAAAATAACTGCTCAACGAGTTTGACATATATATGAGAAGGCGTAAGAAGCGCATCGCCAAAAAATTTTCCGCTTGGAAGTTTCATCTTATACCCCTTTGGAAGTTTTGAAGCTAGACTTCTTGCCATGCTTAATCCATTTGTATGTATCCCACTGCTTTCTATCAGGACTATCGCATCCCCCACTTTCAAGTTCTCTTCAACTATCAATCGTTTTTTTGGTCGAATGATCCCTACGGCAGATCCAGAAAGCTCGATAGCCGTAGGATTCACAATTCCCTGAAGCGTCGGTGTTTCGCCTCCGCCATACACCGCTCCTGCCATAAGACAGCCTTTGGTCCAGCCCTTTACCAAGTCTTTAAATTTTTTTTTATCGGAAAACCAATCATTACTTCCAAGAGACCAGTGTGCATTCACGACCAACGGCCGCGCCCCAACCGTGATGAGATCGTTAACGATTGTCGCAACCGTGTCTATCCCCATCGCTTCGTAGTACGGTTTCTTTCCTCCGAGGGCCATCATTGCATCTGCGATGAGATTTTTTGTTCCAAGGCCTTCCTGAGTACTTGCGAGATAATACTGGCCTAGGTCAATGACATACGCAGATTCACCGCGCGAAGCGGTAACTTCTATTACCCCCGTGTCACGGATGGCAGAGCGTGTAGACTTTGCTTTTTTTTGTGTAAAAACTTTCAGCGGGTCTTTCTCTTTGTAATTATCCCCGACAGAAGCGTAGGTAATCGAAACTTGTTTCATTTGTTCTTTACAAACGACCCGACTGCTTTTACGATTGAGTCTTCAATCGGATACGCGTATGGTTTAAATTTCTTCCCCGTCAATTTTTCATATACACCTATATACCGTTTTGCTACAGCTATCATGAGGCCCTTTGGCATCGCTGGTGGAGCGCCATCTCCTCTGTACCCGTGCTCGGCATACCAGAGACGCAAAAATTCCTTATCAAAATTTTCCGGCTCAAGTCCTTTCTTTAGCCGGTTCTCGTATGTTTTTGCTATCCAAAATCTGGAAGAGTCTGGCGTATGAATCTCGTCTATGAGCATGAGCTTTCCTTTATAGAGTCCAAACTCATACTTTGTATCGACCAAAATAAGTCCGTGTTTTTTACAAAGTTTACTCCCATAAGAAAACAGGGAGAGCGCTGCTTTTTCCATCTGCTCATACAGTTTTTTTGGAACAATTTTTTTGGAAAGTATTTCCTCTCTTGTGAGTCTCTCGTCATGAGCTGTACTCCCTGCCAATGGATGCGTCGTTGGGGTTATGACCGGTTTTGGAAGTTTCTGATTTTTTACTAACCCTTCGGGAAATTTAAGTCCATAGATAAACCGTTCTCCTTTTTCATATGAATACCAGATAGATGTTTTTGTCACACCGCTTATATACCCCCGCACGATCATCTCTACCGGGATCGGTGTACACTCATGCGTCACCATGACGTTTGGATGTGGAACAGCGATCATATGATTTTTCACGATATGACGCGTTTTGACAAACCAGAATTGTGAGAGAAGATTAAGTACCGCACCCTTAAAAGGTATGTGACCAAGGATGACATCAAACGCAGATTGTCTGTCAGTCGTCACCAAAATCCTCTTTCCGTCGACAGTATAAAAATCCCTCACCTTCCCCTGTTGTTTTTTCCCTAAATTTGGCACATCAATTGCTTGAAGCATATTTTTCCCAATCTGAAGAATCGTTTTTGTAGTAACCATATATCACTCTCCTTTCATTTTGTATATTCTTTATATCCAAGTAACTGCAATTTTTTTGATTTTTCACGCGTAGATTTTGCCAGATTTTCTTTATATGCCACGATTTTTTTTTCAAGCAATTTATCAGACACAGCTAGTATTTCTATAGCTAAAATTCCGGCATTTTTTGCTGCATTTATTCCAACTGACGCAACTGGCACGCCTGGAGGCATCTGGACTGTAGAATATAGAGAGTCCACTCCACCTAGTTGTGGTGTCGCCATGGGGATGCCAATAACAGGAAGCGGAAAGTGAGAAGCAATAACACCTGCAAGATGTGCCGCTCCGCCAGCAGCAGCGATAATCACAGAAATTCCCCTCCTCCGTGCTGATTGAACATACTTTAGTGTATCATCCGGAGATCTATGAGCAGAAGAAACAATTATCTCATAAGATACACAAAACTCTTCGAGGATTACTGCTGCATCTTTTACAACCGGTAAATCTGAATCAGAACCCATGACGATAGCAACGAGTATATTTGTTCCTTTATTCATATTTTTCCTTTCCGTAGATTCATTATATGTTTCACAATATTTCTTGCCCTTTGTGGTGCATCGCCGACGTGCTTTTGTACGTCTATGAGGGATGAAATCTCATCTTTCGATAGATACCCAAGGAGAATTTTGTCCGAGAGAAGTAGGGACACCAACGTATTCTCTTTTCCTTCCTGCACACTCGCCCATGCTCTCATCGAGATTTCGCGTATGAACTCATGCATCTCTTGGCGATTCGCTCCTTTTTTTACGACTGCAATAATAATTCGCTCCGTCCCGGCGAATGGGCCAAATTGCGCGAGATTGTATGCAATTCGTTTTTCATCGATGACCAGTCCTTCAATAATTTTTTCTGCGGTCATAAGCATCTCATCGAGAGCCAAGAATGCCTCGGACATGACGATCCGCTTATTTGCCGAGTCATCGAGCGTTCTTTCCAGTATAGAAAGCGATGCATTGCCTAGGGCAACCGTAGGCAAATTTGCAAGATATCTTCCAAGTGAACAGATTTTTTCACTATTGATCGGATTTTTCTTAAACGGCATCGCTGAGGAGCCGACCTGCGACTTGCCAAACGGCTCAGCCCACTCACCAATCGCAGGCGACTGAAGCACACGAAGATCAGTTGCAAATTTAGAAAGAGACCCGCCGATACCAGCAAGGACACTTAATAAATAATAATCTACGATCCTTGGGTACACCTGAGTTGAAATAGAGTGCGACTTCATGTCAAGCGGATCAATAACGGCATCTTCGAGTTCTCCTACTGTCATATTTTTTCCGAATAAAATCTCGTGATAACTTGCAGCAGTCCCTACAGCACCTTTGAATCCCTTTGCTTTTAATAAATTTTTCTCGACTGCCGTAAGCATTGTGCAGTTTAATAAAAGATCATACGCATAGACTGAAAGTCTATACCCGACAGTCGTCGGTTCTGCCGGTTGAAGATGAGTGTATCCCATGCAGACTACGTCGGAATATTTTTCAATCTTTGTACCCAGAAGCCCAAGAATCTTGATGGTTTTAAAAGATATGATACTCAAGGCTTCTTTTTGCCGTATAGCATCGGTATTGTCGACTATATCCATGCTTGTAGCTCCGAGGTGAATTTTTCCGCCGCCTATTTTTGCCTTCTCGCTAAACTCACGAATGGCCGCTACCACATCATGTTTCGTCTCTTTTTCAAGTTCTAAAATCCAATCGATATCTATCAGAGATTCATGAGAAGCGAGATCATCGAGCTCTTTTTTTGAAACCAACCCCTTGGCATATTGGGCTTTTGCAAGGCTCACCCAGAGCTTTCTCCAGAGTTCATACTTATGCTTCTCGCTAAAAATGCGCCGCATCTCATTTGAGCTATATCTCCAGGTAAACGGTGAAATGTACGTATCAAACGGCAATGATGATAGAGTGTTCATTTTTATCTGTACAATGTCTGATTTCTATTTGGACCAACCGAAATAGTCAAAACTTTTGTCCCTGTTTGTTTCTCCAGCTCCAATAGGTACACCTTGGCTTCTTTTGGAAGAAGTGCATACTTCTTTATATCGCCAAGAGGAGTCTTCCACCCCTTCATCACTTTATATATTCCCCGTACCTCGGCCAATGAATACGCATCCAGATTTTCGTACGATACCCGTTTTCCTTTGAGTGTATATCCGGTACATATTTTTATCGTTTCAAAACTATCCAGTACATCTATTTTTGTGATAGCAAGATCCGTAAAGCCATTTACTTTTGACGCAAACCGTACAAGCTCCGCATCAAACCATCCGCACCGTCTTGGCCGTCCCGTGGTCGCTCCGTACTCCTTTCCTACAGCCCTCAATTTCTCACCAACCGTATCAGATAATTCCGTCGGAAACGGTCCCGAACCCACGCGCGTGGTATACGCTTTGGTCACCCCTGTCACACGATTTATATACTGAGCGGGTACTCCGGAAGATGCAGTGATACTTCCGGCAACAGTAGACGAAGCGGTGACAAATGGATACGTCCCCCAATCGTTATCCAAAAACATCCCCTGAGCTCCTTCATACAAAATAGTCTTTTTCTTTTTGTACGCGTCAAAAAGAAGCGACATCGGTTCTCTCACCATATCCCTAATTTTATTGTAGTGCACCATCTGTTCTTGTAGGATCTCTTCTACATCCAGAGGGGACTCGCCAAACGCACGAATAATTTTATTTTTTATCGACAGTGCGATTTCTAATTTTTCCCTGAGCCTGTTCACATCTTGAAAATCATTTAAGCGTATACCCTGATACGAAACTTTATCCGCATACACAGGACCGATGCCCCGTCCTGTCGTGCCTGTTTTACTTTTTCCTTTTGCCTCTTCATACAACCGGTCAAGAAGTTTGTGATACGGCAGGATGATGTGGCAACGGGGAGAAATCAAAAGTCTTTTTCTTAAGTTCGACAATACTTTTTCCAGCATTGCTATCTCAGCAGTTAATACTTCCAGATCCAGAACTACTCCTGAGGTGATGCAGGTAATTCCTTTCTTCGTAAATACTCCAGAAGGCACGAGGTGAAGAGGAAATGTTCCATAAGAATTTATCACCGTATGACCTGCGTTATTGCCGCCATGAAACCGAACAGTAATATCTGATTTCTGGGAAAATAGGTCAACAATTTTTCCTTTTCCTTCATCCCCCCACTGTGCTCCGGTTACGACGTGAATCATACCTTCCTCCTTTTTAATGAAAATACTTTACTGCATTTTTAAAAATTTCAAACCCCGGTCCGTATACAGGCAACTTTTTTCCTTCTCGTTCATACTGCTCTTTTAATACCGTCCAGTTGGGAAGCTGGGTAAAAAACAATGCTCTCTCCGGATGGGGCATGATTCCCAGTATCCGTCCGTTCTCATTTGTAAGAGCCGCAATATTTCTCGCTGTACCTGTCGGGTTTTCGGGAAGGTGTTGATACTCAAAGAGTAAACCACGTTCATACCTAAGAGCAACAAGGTGCTTTTTCTCAAGAACATGTAAAATTTCATCTGAAGCATGCAACCGTCCTTCACCGTGTGCAATCGGCAAACTTATATGCGAAATCCCCCAAAGCCACGGTGTTTCACTTTCACTTTTCATATCAGTCCATCTGGCTACATACCGTGTACTACTATTATGAAGAAGGGCAACTTCACGTTTCCCGTACTTTCCGTTCAGCGCAGGAACAAGACCCAGGGATACGAGTATCTGACACCCGTTGCAAATTCCGATAACGAGAGTATCTTTTTTTGCACATTCCAGAATCTCCGGCCAGAGGTGATTTCTAACTTTATTGGCATACGCATTTCCAGATCCCATATCATCCCCGTACGAAAATCCTCCGGGAAATGCGAGTACTTCATACTCCCGAATTTTTTTGGGTTTTGCGACAAGATCATTGACATGGATTATGTCTGCTTTTGCTCCGACGAGATCAAAGGCAAATTTTGTCTCGTCCTCACAATTCAAACCAAATCCTGCAAATACTAAAACGTGTGGTTTTTTCATACTTGTTCCTTTTCACTTCTGGCTCTATACGCTTTTACCAGATCATTCAGTGGTGTATCGATGCTCTTTTTTCCGTCAAGGCCGCAAACAGTAAAATTCAATGAATCGCAAACAAAACCGATATTTCGATATGGGGCATGCGAAAAAATTGACTCAAATTTTTTTTGAAATTTCGGATGTATCGTTACCACTACCCGACCTTGCGATTCACTAAAAAGCACTTCATCATTTTTCTCTACCGATCCGGGTATTTTTTCTAAGAAAATATTCATGCCAAGCATGCCCCCAAGTGCGGTTGTTGCAAGGGCAATCCCAAGTCCGCCGCGGGAGACACTTTGAGCCGATGCGACAAGCCCCAGTTGTATTGCACGAAAGAGCGCAAGATACAGTGCGCGATTACTTTTTGCGTCTACAAGCGGTACATTATTTCCGATGGCATTATTTCCTTCTCGTTCCGATAAATAAACAAAATACTCGCTTGCTCCCATCTCACTATGCGTTTTTCCTAACACATACACCAAATCTTCCGGACACTTTGCGTCGAGGGATACAGTTTTCATCACATCGTCGATGTGACCTATTGAGGAAATTAAAAGAGTCGGAGGAATCGATATCTTTACCGGTTCTCCTCGCGCGTCAAATCCTGAAAAATCATTAAACATACTGTCCTTACCGGATATAAACGGCGTTTGAAACAAAGTGGCATAGTCGTAGCATGCCGTCACTGCTCTTTTGAGTTGTCCCAGACGAAACGGGTCTTTGCTGCTGCACCAGCAAAAATTATCGACAAGAGCGATTTTGTTTGGATCTGCTCCAGCCGTTACGAGATTTCGAATTGCCGTATCTATACTACTGGCCGCCATAGTATACGTATCTATGTCGCTGTAA
>JACREM010000062.1 GCA_016218215.1 Candidatus Gottesmanbacteria bacterium
AAAATATCAAAGGCCAGAGACGAAGTCGGCTTCGCCTACCGCCTAACAAATTTCGAAAGCCTACCTTAGCAAAGGTGCGGGGAATAGCCAGCGGGGATTGTTTACGGCTAGGACTACGCAGGTCTCTAATCTGCTTCGCTCCCCTAGCTTTCGTGTCTCAGTGTCAGCGGTACTCCAGGAAGGTGCCTTCGCCTTCGGTGTTCCTCATGATATCAACGCATTTCACTGCTTCACCATGAGTTCCCCTTCCCTCTAGTACGCTCTAGTCTGTTCATCTCACACCCAATTCCAAGGTTAAGCCTCGGGATTTCAAGTGTGATGCGACACACCACCTACACGACACTTTACGCCCAATGAATCCGGATAACGCTTGCACCCTACGTATTACCGCGACTGCTGGCACGTAGTTTGTAGGTGCTTATTCTCCAAATCTCGACGATTTGGCAAAAGAGGTTTACATACCGAAATACTTCATCCCTCACGCGGCGTCGCGTGGTCAGGCTTTCGCCCATTGCCAACGATTCCCAGTTGCTGCCGTCCGTAGACGTATGGCCCGTGTCTCAGTGCCATTGTGGGGGGTCGTGCTCTCACACCCCCTACCCGTCGTAGCCTTGGTAGGCTTTTACCCCACCAACTAGCTGATAGGTGCAAGGCCGCTCCTTTACCGGGGGGTTAACCCCTTTGACCGTAAGGCCTCATGCGGTATTACCCCGTCTTTCGACGAGCTATACCACAGTAAAGGGTACGTTCCTTGCTTCTACTCACCCGTCCGCCACTATATTATTACTCCCTTGCGGGAACAACTCAACCGTTCGACTTGCATGCTTAAGGCACGCCGCCAGCGTTCATCCTGAGCCAGGATCAAACTCTCAAAAAAATTGATAGGAGACAACATGCATCATGCTGCTGCTATCAAAAAAATTCCTATCACCACTCGATTGTCAAGGAGCGATCAATTTCATGGGTACTCGATAAAAAAGCCCCGCCATTGCGGGGAGATGAATTCCAAGTGCAATAGACCTTTTCTACGAGTTCATGTATTTAGTATTATATGGATCGGGCAGTATAAATGCAAGTGCCAGAAGTCCAAAACCACTCCCAAGAAGTAATCCTCCCAATACGTCGGAAAACCAATGGTGCCCGAGATAGATACGACTCACTGCTACAAGCATCATATATGCGACACACAATAAAGCAAGAATAAACCATCGAGTCTTGTTTTTAAATACTGAATACTGCTCGCCCCGAGCGAAGCCGAAGGGAATACTGAATACTGCCAAAAACACGAGACTCATAAATATTGCTCTCGCAGTGTGGCCGGAAGGATAGGAAAACTGCTCGTTTATGTAATTTTTGGGAAATACGGTCGTAGGATTTTTTATCATATAAAACGGAGGAGATGGGTGATGGACAACACTTTTACCATATATTTCACCTAATACGAGAAGAAAAAATGCTAAATATATCAAAAGTGCGCCCCATCGTATCTTTTTCTTTTTTAAATCAACAAGGGCGCTAAGGCCGAGAATAATAACGACGACAGTTGATACTTCGGGGCTTGCAAAAAACGTCGAACCCTCCATGATATTTCCGACCGATTCAGCAAGTCTCAATCTACTGGATTTATCTATCCGCTCCTGAAGCTTAACCGTCATCGTCAGATCGAGACCTTTCCCAAGTCCACCTTTCACCCCCCGACTGTACCCATAAAAAAACATGAGTAAAAAAATCGATGCGATAAAACACAAAATCTGAAACCGAGGAATACGTCGAAACATATTTATATTTTCGCTATACCAGAATTAAATTTCATAATTTCATAGAGAATAATGCCACATGACACCATGACATTGAGCGACTTATTTACCCCCCACATCGGAAGCTCCACAATCATATCTGCCATGTCCAGCACCTCTTTTGATACCCCTGTCGTTTCATTGCCGACGACTATGGCCACGGGCAATTCATACCGCGCCGTGTAAAACGGCTTACTTCGTGCATCTTGTTCAACCGCGATAATTTGAGTATTTGATATTTGATTTTTAATTTTTGATATCGCAGAAACAGCAGTTTCTGCGAACTCCCAGTCCACCCACTGCCAGGTATTGATCGATGCTTTTTTTATCCTGGAATTAGGCGGAGTGAGCGTCTCACCGCACAGTATCACTTTCTCTACCGCAACCGCATCGGCAAGTCTAAAAATCGATCCGACGTTGTAGGTATCAAGAACATTATCAAGAATGATCGTGATAGGATATTTTTTTATAGATTTCCTGTCAACTGGATCAGGACTCGTGGTTCGTAATTCCTTCGCCCCAAGTTTTACCATGAGACGTATTATACTCGATATCCTCACAATCTTTTAACAAGCTATTTTAGACTATAGGCCTTGACCATGATCGTTCATTGTGATACTATAAATCCATAAACGCCTCGTCTTTGCGAAAGCTCGACGAGGTTTTTTGTGATATATTAAAAGTATGAGCATCTATCTTTTTGTAGATGGTGAAAATTTTCTTCATAAGATCGAAGATGCACTTCGAGAACAAGGAATTCATAAACGGAAAATTGACACCTCTGTCATGAATATCGGATCGCTTTTTGACCTTGCGCTTCCAGATTACACGCTTACTAAAAAATATTTTTACTCTGCAAAACTAAAACTCTTTGAAGAAACAAAAGAGAAATCTCTCGAGCTCATCCGAAAACAACGTATACTCAAAACCAACCTGGAAAAACAAACTTTTGAATTTGTATTAGCCGGAAATGTACGACCACAAAAAGTAAACACAAACGGAAAAAAGAAATATATATTCAAGGAAAAGGGCGTTGACGTTCGTATTGCTGTCGATCTGGTACGCTTGAGTTGCGACAAGGCTATCGATACTGCAATCCTTTGCAGTTCAGATTCCGATCTTCAGCCAGCAATTGCTGAAGTAAAAAGAAGAGGTGTGAAAATTATCTACCTTGGATTTGAAACTATGCCCAACAAAGGATTAACGTACACAACAGATAAAACAATCCTTTTCCGTAATCACGAAATACTCAAAATATACCGTTTATTATTATAATATTCATCTATGATAGAAAACACCAACGAGCGCGACTATATTGGAGACCAGATAGGGTCAGCAGTTAGGAAAATTACCCCCCCCTCAAAAGAATTAAAAAAATTGACAAAGCCATAATGCGAGCCCTGCCAAGACCAATTGCCAGAGCAGTTGCTCTCATTCGATTTAATAACGGTTGGTTACCTGAAACTGGCGATCCTTCAAATCTTTTTAACGATCTGTCTGAGGCATTGGGAACTTACTATATAGACATGTATGGAAAACAACACCAAGCAAATACTGTACTTATGCCAACTGTTGGGGAACCACTTCATGTCCACACTTCAGATTATATAGAGGGCAATCATGAAACTACATTACGTTGGGATAGACAAGTTCAATGGGCAGCGAGAACTCATGAGCGATCAATACAAGGAGAATTGATTCTAGCAGACGATTTAATCGAATCACAAACAATACTTTCTGTACATTCTGAATTATGGAAAACGTTTGAACAACTCAAGCCGGATTATATAAAAAGTGGATTACCATTCCCTCAAAATCCACTTGAAAATAATGCTACGCCACTATCAAGCGCAACACCACGTCCCTAGACTATTTTCATGTTATCTTGTTTTAAAACATGATAACATGAATGACTTTAGACGAATTGAAAATACTCCAATACCCCAGCCGATGAGTGCTCCGGCGAGGACGTCGGAGGGATAGTGGACACCGAGGTAGATTCGGGATAGTCCAATAAAAAACGCAAGTGTATAAAACCACCCTCGAAACTTTGGCTCTACCTTTGAAAGCACCGTCGCCAGAGCAAACGCAATCGTCGCATGAGTAGACGGAAAAGAATAGCCGTACGCTCCTCCACCGATAATTAAAGCCCCCATGTCTATCGACGGACGTGGGCGTGAAACAAAAAATTTTATACCATACTCTGATATCACCCATGACGAAAAACCTGCAATGAAGACCGGAAGGAAAAATGAGTGATTGCGTCTCTCTTCCCGTATAAATAAAACTATTGAAAAAATTATCCAGACCAATCCCCACTCTCCTATGCCGGACAAAAACTGAGCGATACCATCAATCAACACCCAATGGGGAAGATGATTGATAAAAAGAAATAAAAGTCGATCAAACGAGAGAAGCGTATCAAGCATATCTTATTTTGCTTTTGCAGATGGACTTGCTGGCGGAGCAGGAATGACTGATGGCGTCGGGGTGAGAAATATAATTTTTATGGCATTACTCTCCGGTACAGGTGACACAAGCGTATTTCGCGTGAGCACTATCCCAACAACTAACACAACGATTAGAATCGCTCCGATAATCACCGTCACTGCGGCAAGCGTCCGACTTCTATCTTCATCCATTCTTTAAGTATATCACTCTAGCTCTCAGTCGTCAGTCTTCAGTCTGATAGCTGATAGCTGATAGCTATTTTATATCTTCTTTCTTCCACGCCGCAAATGTGCACGTGGGGTAACTTCCGCAGCCAAAAAATGTTTTGCCTGTCCGTGTTTTTTTGACCACAATATCTGCTCCGCATTTGGGACACTTCATGTCGATCTTTTCCACAAGTTGACGGGTATATTTACACGCAGGAAACGTACTGCATGCGATAAATTTTCCGTATTTTCCGGTCCGTATGACAAGCCCGCCGCCACACGAAGGGCATTTTTCATCCAGCGTTTCCTCTTCCATTTTCACTTTCTCCGCTCCATTTTCCGCAGTTTTCATATCTTCCATAAATGGGTCATAAAATGCACGAATCACCGGAACCCAGGGAGCGCCATTGGCTATTTCGTCCAGAGACGCCTCCATTTTGGCTGTAAAAGGGAGGTCCATAATATGGGAAAAATATTTCACGAGAAAATCGGTGACGAGAAACCCAAGCTCTGTCGGAACCAATTTTTTCTCCTGCTTTACCACATACTGCCGCTCCTGCACAGTCGAGATAATCGGCGCATAGGTACTCGGTCTTCCGATGTCTTTTTCCTCGAGAGCCTTTATCAAACTTGCCTCAGTATATCGCGGCATCGGAGACGACTCATGAGGCACAAGGGCAAGAGACTTCAATGTAACTCGTTCTCCGACGGTACATGAGGGCAACACAGTTTCATCCACCTCGCGCCCGATGATTTTGAGATATCCATCGAAATGAATTACCGACCCCTGCGCACCAAACACATACCCGTTACTACTTGAAATCTCGATCGTTGTCGAATCGAAGATCGCTTCTTTTGCTTGGCTTCCGACGGCCCGTTTCCAGATGAGCTCATAAAGCCTCACATGATCATGATTCATTTCAGACGGTACTTCAAAATTTTCTCCTGTCATGCCGACAGTCGTAGGCCTGATCGCCTCGTGGGCTTCCTGAGCGACTTTTGATTTTGTCTGAAACATTCTCTTTTTATCCGGAAGATACTTCTCCCCATACGTTTTTCCGATATACTCACGTGCCTCTGCGAGAAACTTTTCTGATAGATTGACACTGTCTGTTCTATGGTACGTGATATACCCTTCTTCGTAGAGTTTTTGGGCTATCTGCATGGTCTTTTTGGCTGAAAACGAAAGCTTCCTGCCGCTGTCCTGCTGAAGAGTACTCGTCGTAAATGGCGCCGGAGGCGACCGACGCACTTCTTTTTTCTCGACAGCGCTTATGGCAAAAGGCGCCTTGATATCAGAGATTATTGCATTCGCCTGATCGTCAGAAAGAATACTTGAAGTCTTACTCGTATACGTCCCGTCAAATAATGTGAGTGTTGTGCTCTTTTCGTACGGTACGCCATCTTTTTTCAAAAGTTCTGCTGTAAGTATTTCTGTTTTAGACGAAGGCGGCAGAAAAGTACCATCAATCGTAAAATACGTCCCTTTTAAAAATGCACGGATCTCTTTTTCGCGCTCGACGATAAGCCGCACTGCCACAGACTGCACGCGCCCGGCTGAAAGCCATCGCCTCGACAATTTACGCCAGAGAAGCGGTGAGAGAGTGTATCCGACCAGACGGTCAAGAATCCGTCTGGCCTGCTGGGCATCGACAAGGCGCATATCGACTTCCTGCGGATGTTTCACTGCGTCTAAAATAGCGGACTGGGTAATTTCGTGAAAAACGATACGTTTATAGCTATCAGCTTTCAGCTCAGAGCTATCAGCTATCCTTTTCTTGCCTTTAACTGATGGCTGACGACTGACAGCTATCGGCTTATTGCTATCAGCCAGTATTGAAGCTATATGCCAGGCTATCGCCTCTCCTTCACGGTCAGGATCTGTCGCAAGTATAACCTCGCTTGCATTTGATGCAACAGCTTTGAGTTCTGCCACCCGCTTCTTTTTTTCGACCGGAACGATGTACGAAGGGAGAAAATCATGATCCACGTCGACACCAAGTTTTGATTTGGGAAGGTCTCGGATATGCCCCATGGTGGCCTCAATCGTATATCCTTTGCCTAAAAACTTTGCAAGCGTCCGTGCTTTGGTTGGTGACTCGACGAGAATAAGGATCATAGAGAATTCAATTATTATACACGAATAACATACGCCGCGGTGATGCGGCACTTGGGCTCGTAATCATCCCGCTACGCGG
>JACREM010000064.1 GCA_016218215.1 Candidatus Gottesmanbacteria bacterium
AGGGGGAAAATAGCAACTGAATATACAATAAAATAATCAACGGGAGAGGGTGTGGAGATTTTTCCACACAGTACACGCGCACGCGTCTGTACACCTCTCCTGATTTTTTTGGCCTATGGGACTAACTGAAACTCTAAAAACTCTGATGCGCATTTTTATTTACAAGGCCAGGCCTTCCCTGCGGAGCCAAGCCGTTTCAAGGCCTGGCCTTGAATTCAAAAAAAATAAATGCCTAATTTAGTCTGCAAGAAGAGGAAGATCGAATTTTTTCTCTATGCGAGAGATTCTTTTATCTTGTTTATCAAACATAGGGACAATAGAATCTGCAATATATTCACCAACGTCCTTCACAATACCCTCTTTTAGCTTTACCAGTTTCCCATCAACAGCCTCAAGTATCTGTTCTTTTTGCTTTATAAGCCTATTGTCAACAGCATCCAGAATCTCTACTTTCTGGTTCAAAAGTTTATCATCAACTGCATCGAGAATCTCTGTCTTCTGAACCTTGAGGTCATCTTTTGTTACAAAATTTGTTTTGAGAAATTTTTTGTCTGCCTTGGTAAACATGACACCACTGTACATCGGGAAAAAATAGTTGTCAATGAAGTTTTTTCGAGGATAAATTTACCACTTAAAATGTGCAAATGCGCGGTTGGCATCTGCCATGCGGTGCACGAGGTCTCTCTTTTTTATCGCCTCTCCGGCGCCTTTTGAAGAGTCGATGAGCTCTGCAGCTAATTTTTCTGAGAATGTATGAAATTCTCTATTGGATCGTTTTTTCGCGTACTGCACAATCCATCGAAGCGCTAAAGCCACCCGCCTATCTCCTCGTACTTCCATAGGAACCTGATACGATGCTCCACCGACACGTCTGGTTTTTACTTCCATCTTTGGCCCGACAGTCGCAACCGCAGTCTCAAATACTTTAATCGGATCTTCGCCTTTGGCTTTTACGCCGTCAAACGCATCGTACACGAGCTGCTCAGCGACTCTTTTTTTACCGCTTTGCATGACGCGATTAACTAGCCTCGTGACAAGCCTATTTCCGTATACCGGATCTGCGTTTAATAATGGTTTAATAAGTCTTCCTGCTCTAGGCATAATATAAATATCAAAAATTAAATATCAAAAAATCAAGCTACTCCCTACCTACTACTCACCTAATTAGCTGCTGCGGCCTTTGGTCCTGTAGTATTTTTCTTTGAACCGTACCTGCTTCTTCCTTGTTTTCGTGTGGCAACCCCCGTCATGTCAAATTTTCCGCGGACAATATGATACTTCACACCCGGAAGGTCAGCAACTCTCCCACCGCGGACAAGTACAATCGCGTGCTCGGTAAGTTCGTGTCCTATGCCCGGAATATATGCCGTAACTTCCTGTTTATTTGAAAGCCTGACGCGCGCAACTTTTCGAAGCGCTGAGTTTGGCTTTTTGGGCGTCATGGTTTTGACCAGTGTCACGACACCACGCTTAAACGGAGCTGTCATCTGTTTTGTAATGCGATCTTTTGCATTAAAAAACTTCCGAAGAGCCGTGGCTTTCACCTTTTTCGTTTTCTTTTGTCGTCCAAATCGGACTAATTGATTGATCGTCGGCATAGATGTTTTATACTATCTCCGAAGCGGCTTCCTTGCCGACAGGGATAAGTCGTCCGATTATAACGTTTTCTTTGAGGCCAAGCAATCGGTCTTCTTTGCCCGCAAGCGCTGCATCCGTGAGGACATTGGTGGTTTCTTGAAACGACGCCGCCGAAAGCCATGACTCAGTGAAAAGCGATGCCCTGGTAATACCTAGGACAACAATCTGCGCGGTCGCGGGTTCTCCGCCTTCGGCAAGCACTCGTGCATTTTCTTCTTCAAATTTTGCTTTTTCAACCAACTCTCCCGGAAGAAGCATCGTATCACCGGATGACACAACTCTCACTTTTTCACTCATTCTGCGGACTATGACTTCGAAATGCTTATCATTGATCGGAATTCCCTGAGACTCATACACTCTTTGGATTTCGATAATAAGGTATCGCTGTGCTCCGCGAAGACCCCGAACCTGCAATACTTCCTTTAAGTCCAAGCTTCCGCTTGCAATCTGATGACCGGCTCCAACCAGGTCTCCGTCTTTTACCCGAAGCTCGCTTGTGAGAGGAATAAGGTATTCTCTCTCTTCGGTGGGCTTCATCTGTGTATTACGGATCACGATTTTGTATCCATTTTCGGTTTCTGTCACTTCTGCTTTACCGGAAATCTCGGACAATGGAGAAAGTACGCGCGGAATACGTGCTTCAAAAAGCTCTTCTACGCGCGGCAACCCCTGGGTCACATCAAGCCCCACGATGCCCCCTGCATGACGGACACGCATAGTAAGCTGTGTGCCTGGTTCACCGATAGACTGTGCGGCGATAACCCCAACCGGTGTCCCTGAATCGACGATCTTTCCTGTCGAAAAATCGTAACCATAACACTTCACACAAAGACCGACTCGTGCTTTACAGGTAAGCGGTGACCGGACAAAAACTGACTGCACTGCATGTTCATCGAGTAACTTTGCTTTTTCTTCTGTAATCTCTTCTCCTTTGGCGACAATCACTCTTTTCCCCTCCGGAACCAGTACATCTTCAACAACTGTCCTACCGAGAAGCCGTGTCGTGAATGGAGTCTGACGCTCTTCGTCGCGGCGTATCTCCCATCCTTCGGTCGATCCACAGTCTTCGTTATGGATAATTGCATCGTGCGACACATCTACTAATCGACGAGTAAGATATCCGGCATCTGCGGTCTTAAGTGCCGAGTCTGTCAGTCCTTTTCGAGACCCTCGAGTACTCGTAACGTATTCAAATATAGATAATCCTTCACGATAGTTGCTTTTTGTCGGAAGCTCAACGATTTTTCCGAGAGGATCTACGACGAGTCCCTTGATAGCGGAAAGTTGCTTCAGCTGGTCTTTGGATGCACGGGCTCCCCCAGAGTCGATAATCATCTTTACCGGATTATTGCTTGCTAATTTTTGCCAGGTCTTATCTGCGATTTTTTCTGTAATATCGATCCATATTTCGTTTGAAAGCCGTCGTTTTTCTTCGATAGTAATAAGTCCTTGCTGGTAGTTGCCATCGACCGCCTTCACTTTTTCTTCTGCGTCCTGAACTATCGCTCCTTTTTCCTCGATCATCTCGCAGTCAAAGACGGAAACAGAAAGTCCGCCGCAGATCGTCGCTCCCCAAAACCCGATATTTTTGATGGCATCGATCATGACGACAACTTCTTCTTTGGAAAGTGTCAGAAGTGCTTTTGTGACAAGAGATTTCACCGTTGCGGCTTTTACCGGGGTATTCATATACCGTAGCTCTTCCGGTAATACCTCATTAAACAGAACTTTACCGACCGTCGTCAGAACGGTCTTGCCATGTATCCGAACTCGGATCGGCTCACGCAGAGCAACTCTTCCTGTCTGATAAGAAAAAATAGCATCATGTTCATCCGAATACAAAGGCAAAGCCTCTTCATTTGATGCGTCTTTTGTCGGATCCACGGTTGTAATATAGTAACACCCGAGAACCATCTCCTTGTTTGGTACGGTAATAGGTGCACCATCTGCTGGTTTTAACAAATTATGTGTTGGCAACATGAGATGTATGGCTTCAAATTTACTCTCATCTGAAAGAGGAATATGAACGGCCATCTGGTCTCCGTCAAAATCTGCGTTATATCCGGCACAGACACATGGATGAATCCGGATGGCTGACCCTTCAATGAGGATAGGATAGAATGCCTGAATACCAAGTTTATGAAGCGTCGGCGCACGGTTTAAGAGAACCGGATGCTCACGGGTGATCTCTTCCAGAATATCAAACACTTCGGGAGTACGTCTCTCAAGTACATTTTTTGCATTTTTTACGTTTGGTGCTATCCCGCGGACAATAAGTTCGCGAAGCACAAACGGTTTAAACATCTCAAGCGCCATCTCCTTTGGAATTCCGCACTGGGTCAGCTTAAGCTCAGGCCCAACGACGATCACCGATCGGCCGGAATAATCGACGCGCTTACCAAGAAGGTTTTGTCGGAAACGGCCCTGTTTGCCCCGAAGCATTTCAGACAGTGAACGAAGAGGCGCTATAACTGCACGGGATGATGGCCGCTGTGTCGCATCGATAAGGCTATCGACCGCTTCTTGAAGCATGCGCTTTTCATTTCGAAGAATAATCTCCGGCGCACCCAGATCCATAAGGTGTTTTAACCTATTGTTTCGATTGATCACTCTTCTATAAAGATCATTTAGGTCGCTCGTCGCAAATCGTCCGCCGGTAAGCTGTACCATAGGTCGAAGATCAGGCGGAATAACAGGCAATTCCCGAAGTATGGTCCATGCCGGAGCAACTCCTGATTTTCGAAGCCCGTCTACTACCCGAAGTCGCTTTGTGGCTTTTATGTGGCGTTGTCCGACAGAATTTTGGATCTCTTCGCGAAGCTCTGCTGCAATTTTGTCTAAATCGAGCGTTTTTATAACATCGAGAATCGCCTCAGCTCCCATGTCTACGGTAAAACAAGACGCTGCGTCATACTCTAAAAGCCGCAGATACTCATCTTCCGTAAGAGTCGTAAGAGGCTTGACGCTTCGTACAATACTTAAGAGTGAATCAACAATTGCTTTTATTTTTTCTGCTTCATTTGAAATCTGCTCGTCAAGCTTTGAGAGATCTTTTCTCTCTTTTACGGCCAATTCTTGTCCTGCAATGGTCCGGGCTTCAACATTTGAGATACGCTCTTTCAATGCTTCTTTTTCTTTGTTGTATTGCTCTTTCTTAGCGTCTCGATCAGAAGAAATACGTTTTTCGACTTCCTCTATACGCATCTTTCCTGTCTCAGAGAGACGCTTCATGACCGCCTTTTTTTCTTCCTCATCTACAGATGTCACGAGATACTGCGCAAAATAAATGACTCCTTCAAGCGCACGAGGACTTACATCTAAAAGAAGCGAAAGTCTCGATGGGGCCCCTTTAAAAAACCATACGTGGGCGACCGGTACT
The DNA here is from genome assembly GCA_016218215.1 of Candidatus Gottesmanbacteria bacterium. Classification (GTDB taxonomy): domain Bacteria; phylum Patescibacteriota; class Microgenomatia; order UBA10105; family UBA927; genus JACREM01. The sequence continues at coordinate 5,018 of JACREM010000064.1, forward strand.
GCAAGAGCTATATGCCCCATGCGTTCTCGTCTGACTTTGCTCTGAGTCACTTCTACTCCGCATTTATCACAGACGATGCCTCGGTAGCGGATCCTTTTATACTTTCCACAATAACACTCCCAATCCTTCGTCGGACCAAAAATTCTTTCATCAAACAATCCGTCTTTTTCTGGCTTTAAGGTTCTGTAGTTTATCGTTTCCGGCTTTGTCACTTCACCATACGACCACGACTTTATGTCTTCAGGAGAAGCTAAAATAACCTTTAATCCTGAAAAATCGATGATGTTACTAAAATTTCCTTTTTTATCCATAGTGTATCCCCTTTTTATGCCTTTTTAACCTCTTTCGTCTCATCTGCTGCATCCAAGTCTTCCTCTTTCGCGTTTGCATTAGTTTCTTCGACAACTATTGCATCCGGATCAGTAATTTTTACCTCATCTTTGATCTGTTGAAGCACAGGCTTTGTCGTCACTGCACCTGTTGGAACAACTTTTAACCCCAACGCCTGCAATTCTTTTACAAGCACTTTAAACGACTCCGGAATAGTTGAGGCTGGAATCTCGGTACCTTTAACAATTGCTTCAAACGCTTTTGCCCGTCCCACAACATCATCAGATTTTATCGTCAACATCTCCTGGAGAATGTGTGCGGCTCGGTGAGCCTCAAGCGCCCAGACTTCCATCTCTCCGAGTCTTTGTCCGCCCATCTGTGCTTTTCCGCCGAGAGGCTGTTGTGTCACGAGTGAGTATGGGCCTGTTGATCGTGCGTGTGTTTTGTCTTCCACCATGTGGATAAGCTTCATAATGTAGCCAATACCCACAACGATCGGCTCTGCAAATGCTTCACCTGTTTTACCATCATAAAGCGTGCTCTTTCCGTTCACCGGAAGATGTGCTTCTTTAAGAAGCGATACCATGCGGTCCTCTTTCACATCCTCAAACACCGGTAAACCAATCTTCATACCAAGTTTTTGAGCAGCCAGTCCCAGATGTGCTTCAAGCAGCTGGCCTAAATTCATACGAGACAAGACTGAGAGAGGAGAAATGACAAGATCAACCGCCGTCCCGTCAGCAAGATGCGGCATGTCTGCAACCGGTACAATTTTTGAAATAACGCCTTTGTTTCCGTGTCGGCCTGCAAGCTTATCTCCAACGACAACTTTTCGAATTTGCGCAATTTTCACTACAATTTTTCTATTTGTTCCTGGCTCAAGTTCATCACCTTTTTCACGATCAAGGATCTTTACGTCTATAACCGTCCCGCGCTCCCCGTGAGACATACGAAGACTCGTGTCGCGTACTTCCCGTGCTTTTTCACCAAATATTGCGCGTAGTAATCGCTCTTCAGCAGTGAGCTCCGTTTCTCCTTTTGGCGCAATTTTACCGACCAATATATCGTTTGGTCGAACTTCCGCGCCAACCACGATAACACCGGTTTCATCTAAATTTCGAAGGGCATCTTCACCCACATTCGGAATATCGCGCGTGGTTTCTTCAGGCCCAAGTTTCGTGTCTACGACACTTGCATCGTGTTCTTCAATATTTATTGAGGTCAAAAGATCCTCTCGAACGAGTCTATCTGAAATGACAATAGCATCTTCATACCCAAGACCGTCATAGCTCATGTAAGCAATCACAACATTTGTTCCAAGCGCAAGCTCTCCATCTTGTGCTGCCGGACCATCGATGACTACTTGTCCCTTTTTCACTTTATCACCGGTTTTGACCAATACTCTTTGATTATAACTTGTTGATTGGGCTGATCGCTTAAACTTTTCTACGCTATATGTTTCTCGACCATCTTTCGTATCTAGGACAACCATGGATGCATCGGCGTACGCAACAACTCCATCATCTTTTACGCTTATAACACGTCCCATAGATGCTGCGACTGTGCCCTCCATTCCCGTGCCGACCACTGGGGATTCAGGCCGAAGGAGCGGCACAGATTGACATTGCATATGAGTTCCCATGAGGGCTCTATTTGCTTCGTCATGAGCCAAAAATGGTATAAGAGACGCAGGCGCACCCACAACCTGGCGAGGCACTACGTCAATAAATTCAACAAGCTTTGCGTCACCTTCAATAAAATCACCCTTGATGCGAATTGGAACACGATCATCCACTATATATCCTTGAGGGTCGATCTCAACTTCTGCATGGGTAATTGCATGATTTTGTTCATCATCTGCCGCAAGATACACAATCTCATCAGTAACTTTCATCTTCGTCATAGTCCCGTGTTCGATCTTGAGCACTTTTCTATACGGAGTTTCAAGAAATCCGTAGGAATTGACTACTGCATATAAAGACATGTATGTTACGAGCCCAATATTTGGACCCTCAGGACTTCTCACCGGGCAGATACGTCCATACTGTGATGCGTTAATATCTCGAATAGAAAATGACGCTCTTTCACGCGAAATACCCCCAATGCCCATGACAGTAAGCCGGCGAAGATTGTCTATCTCTGCCAACGGATTTGTTTGATCTAAAATGGTCGAGAGCTGACTTGTACGAAAAAAATCGTTTACAGCGGCTATGATCGGACGGGCATTGACAAGCTGCATAGGAGTCAGCTCATCCGCGAGAGCCCCAGCTAAGCTCATTTTCTCCCGAACAGAGCGCTCGAGGCGAAGAAGTCCTACGCGAAATGCATTCGTCGCAACAAGTTCCCCGACTCTTCGGACGCGTCTGTTTCCAAGATGATCTATATCATCCACATCTCCTTTGCCATTACAAAGAGAGATAAGATATTTTATGCTTCCGATAATATCTTCTTTTGTCAGCATCCAGTGCTCTTTGTCATTGGCTACATTAATCTTGAGCTTTTTGTTCATCTTGTACCGACCCACTCGCTCGAGACTATATCTCCTGTAGTCAAAAAACATGGTGCGAAGAAGTTCATATGCATTGTCTGCCACAATTGGTTCACCAGGACGAAGTTTTTTGTAAAGTTCTAAGACCGCTTCTGTCTGATTTTTTGTCGGATCTTTTGCAAGGGTCGCTTCTATATATTGGTGATCGCCATGTGTATCTACATCCGAAAAAAGCCGTTGTATCTCTTCGTTATCAGAAAATCCGATCGCTCGAAGAAATGTAGATGCCACAAATTTTCGTCTCCTATCGATACGAACCATGAGAATATCGTTTCGACCAACCGTAAATTCAAGCCAGCTTCCGTGCATCGGTCGGATTTCTGCTGTATGAAGAGTTCGCCCCGTAGATGGGTCGACCTGACCCGTAAAATAAATTCCGGGAGATCTGACAAGCTGATTTACCACACAGCGTTCAATGCCATTTATGATAAATGTGCCGTTCTCGGTCATCGCGGGGATGTCGCCCAAAAACACTTCTTGTGTCATCTGATGGCCACTTTGTTTATTCGTAAGTGTTGCCGTCACTTTAAGCGGCATGTCATACGTCAGTCCTTTTTCCAAAGCGACCGCTGCAGTAAGAGATGGTCGGCCAAAAAAATATTCGCCGAGCGAAAGTTCCCAATTTTTTCCGGTAAAATCTACGATCGGAGTAATTTCAGAAAGAAGCTCTTTAATGCCATGTTCCAAAAACCACTGGTATGATTCTCTTTGCACAAGGGTCAGATCCATCTGTGGAAGATTTGCGTGATCCTTCCCCCAGTTTGTGCGAACATGATTAATACCGTCTTTAGTCATTGGTTTTGGATCCTTTGTGGAGGAAAAATACATTTTCCAACGAAAAAAAGAAGCGAACAATGAACGTCCGCCTCTTTTGGCTATTCAATTAGTGTAAATTATACGATATTCTAGGCTGCTGTCAAGGGTGAATTTTGGAGCTTGGTTCGAAACTCCTTGCAGATTGATTTGACAACAAATTAGGCAGATGACATCCTAGAAATGTTGTTCCAACAACACATTTTGAAAGGAGGCCATCTGCCTATGAAAAATTTACCTCGTTTCCCGAAAAAAGTAA
>JACREM010000008.1 GCA_016218215.1 Candidatus Gottesmanbacteria bacterium
ACAAGCCAATTAGAAATTTTGTAAAGTTCCGTTACATCAACTTTTATTACCTTCACTTTTGAAATCATTGCAGATAGCGGGTCAATGTCAATTCCGATCACAGTATGCCCTGCTAAAATTCCTTCTACTAAAGTTGTTCCTGAACCACAAAAGGGGTCAAGGACTGTTTTATTCTTCACTTCCGTGAATTGATAAGTTTGATTGAACGGTTCAATTGGAAAATAAGAATTGCTTGAATTCCTTTTGGAGTTAGAAAAAGATGCTTGTTAACTTTCTGAATAAATCCTAATTCCTCAGCATAATTAGCGAAGTGATATGCGCCTGTGAGTTGTGCTTGTGGCTTTGTCCAAGTTTTTTCTTTACCTAATGAACGAACAAAAAAATCTTGGAAGTTACCATACTTAACTGGGTATTCCGCTTTTGATAAAATAAAAACAGTATCCACAACAGACATTATGCTGAATGTAATTTGAGAATAGAACGGATTGTCCTTTACAAATTCTGAAACCAAATCAAATTGCTCAACATTAAATCTTTCATCGGAAGTAAAATCATCGGCCGCTAAAACTTCTTTTCCAAGTTTGGTCAAAGAATATTCATTTTTATTTTTTTCAAGTAGCCCTATCAAACTTGCTAGAGCAAAACGATTTCGGATTGTTTTGATTGACTTGTTTTCAACTTTGCAAATTTCATCAATGGAAACTCCCTGATTGAAAAGTGAAAGTGTGTTTTTCAATAAATATAACCTTACAACACCCCAATTTCCTGGTTGAATTTTTAAAAATGCTGATAACTCTCTAAAGTTTTGGTAATACTTGAAAAGAACTTCTTCAACGTCAAATTTTATCAGCTTGATTTGTTCCTTTTCACACTCAACAAAATGCTCCTTTCTTGCTTCAGTAACAAGTATGACTTTGTTGATTTTTGTTTTGATTAATTTTGATTGAGATTGAAGTTTAACAAGCTCATTATGGTAATCATTTATCTGTGCAATAATATCAGAGTAAAAAGGAACAGCTTTTAATTCAATGAGCAATAGTTCATTTTGATATAGATAAAGCAAATCAAGAATTCTCCTGCTATCAAATTTCTTCTGTCTTGCAATTGGACTTAAATCACTTTGATTAACAGAAAGAACATTTGCTAATATTGACCTATCAGCAGATAAAATATCTTCAATTACTTTTTCTGTTATGTTATCAAACATTATAGCTTCTCAATTTTAATTACAGAAATTTCTGAATTGTGTTTTAATACCGTTGAATATTCAAACTGATATAGCAAATTATTTCTCAAAGTTTCTTCTACATCAATATTTTCCTTTTTGGTTCTAATTTTTATCAAGTATGGTTCACATTCATAGCCAGCACCTGACAAGACGTTTAATAAATTTGGCTCTTCGCGTAATCGTGTGGGTCATTTTATATCTCCTTGAGCATACAAGTAAGGATTTTGAGTCTCAGATATTCCTCGTCTCTTAAACCGTAAGCCCTTCTCTGAATAACTCTGATTTTGTTATTTAACCCTTCAACAAATCCTAACGATACTTTGTTTTCGGGTCTGCAATATGCTGCAATGCCGTCCCAGTGCCTCTCTATCATCTCTGCAAATCTCTCGTAAGGCTTTAACTTTTGCCATTTGAGTGCTCCCTTCCAGTTGTCAAAAAACTTCCTTGCCCAGCCTTCTGTCTGATAATTCCATAACTGTCCAAATGATTCCTTCAACAGATAGGCAGCATTAAGCCGTTTATTCGCCGCAAGCAGTTTCTTTAATGCCTTGCGTCCATCAAGGGCAAGGTTCTCTCTGTTTGACAGAAGCGTATATTTCTGCCCTTTGATATAGGTTCGGTCCTTGCCAGAAAGCCTTGCATATTCCTCTTTGCGTATCTTGTCCAATGCCTCTCCAAGATGCCTTATTACATGAAACTTGTCATACAGAATGGCAGCATGAGGAATATTCTTCTTTGTTGACTTTGAAAATGCCTTCCACATGTCCATTACTGCCAGTTGTATCTTGTTTGCCTTCTTTGCCCCAAGACATCCGTAAAACATATCAAGACTATCTTCAGACCTGTCCTTGCCACCAAACCATATGGGACGATGCCTTTCTAAATCGCTTACCACTATCCGATAGGTATGACCTTTTCGGAGCGACACCTCGTCTATGCCAATGACTCGTGGAGCGGCAACAGGGCTTTGAAGGAGTTGTTTCTCCATGTATTCTTTGTCCAGCGCCTTTACTGTATGCCAGTCCAATTTGAGTTCCTTTGCCGCATCCTGTATGGTCATCACACGACACTTCCGTCCTGCATAATGGACAAATCGCTTCGTGTAAAAGGGGTTGTTGGCAAGAAAGTCCAGTTTCTCCCTTTTCACTTTCCCGCACTCCCGGCATAATACACGCCGAACCAAAACCTCCAGATATACCCTCGCATCCCCGCAGGATAAATCCCGTATGCGACGCACTTTCTTGTCGTAATGACTCCGATGAACTGTTCCGCAAACACTGCATACTGTTTTTTTTGAGTCCTTTCCAACCAAATAACTCTTGCCTTCTGGTCTCCAAATACCCCTTGGATGTCTGCTCTCGGACGAAATCCGGGGAACCGATATTCATCCAGCAGTCGTCTCTTTTTTCGCATTCATGTATC
>JACREM010000065.1 GCA_016218215.1 Candidatus Gottesmanbacteria bacterium
AATTGAATGTCTTTAATGTACCAAGGATCTTGAATATTAAGAGCAAGTTCAAATAACGGTTGGGTAAACATTGGCTTCCTCCTGGTTAAGGTTTTTCCAGGATTATAGCAGATTACCCATTCAAACTTTCAAAGAGGCATATTAGAATAAATCTCTTTAAATAAATTTTCTTTGTCCTTCAAACTAATCTCGTATTTTGCTGCCTCTGACTGATCCCAATAATGATTTTCCGTTTTGTGCTTTTCTTTCTGATAATGCGTTTCCATTTTCTCTCCCTGTCACAAAAAGCAAAATAAAAATTCTCATGCAGGACAGGCATACCCATTCATGCTTTACTTCCCCTTTCACGAATGAGCTCCTGATGGCAAGCCTCGATTCATCCGTTTCATCGCAGTAATTACACTGATTCATGCATCACTGAATAAGGCGTCCCTTAAATCGCTTGTACAAGCTTACGAACCCTCGTAGTCTATCTTGCCTTTTTCAAGAGTATAGTAGTCAAACTTATGCTCAAGCGCGTGGACTACCATAGCCGAAACGTCCATGAGCACGGCATAAATCGATGCCACTTTCTTCTCGATAGACAAGATTGCCTTGCTTGCCTTCTCTTCCAAGCTCTCCCTTGCCATTTTCCTATCCCTTGATCTGATCGACATTCGCAGGTGCCTAGCTTCTTTTCTTGTCTGCCGTCTCCAGGATGACCCGGACAAAATTCGAGGCCAAGATGATTGGCTGCTCAAATCCCTCTACCCTGAAGATCAGCCACTTGCCGTCCCTTGAACTTCTGGCTTTCACTTCTGGTCTCTTCTGCCCTTCGATTTCGTTTAGGTTTTTTTGTTCCATTTTGTTTTAGGTTTTGTCTCCCTTTTAAAATGACAACAACGCAACATTATAAATTTTGTAATATGATAGGAACCTTGAAAATCAAAAATAAAAACAGGCAGTTTCCCGTCATGCCCAGGACGCCCCCAAATTTTTTAATTTTGGCGGTAGTATTAACAGTATGAGCTTTTCCCCGCTGATGTCCTCATCTGTTGATGAGTAAGAAGGTTTTTTCTGCCTTCAAGGGGCTGATTTTTAGATGATCAGCAACTATTCGTTCTGGTATGCGTAGAGTACAATGTCCGAAATTTGCTCCTTGACCTCATTCTTCAGACAGCGCACAACGTCGTACCATTTCCTGTCCGCGGCCTGCTGCTGTGGCATCGTGACGAACGGACCATGCTTTCCTTCAACAACCCGCAGGCCCTTGATGAGCAGCGAATCATTAACGGAAAGATCAACAAACGCTTTCAGGGAACCGTTCTCCACTCTGTGGATCCTGACAACTTTTGGTTCAATCATCTTTGTCACCTCCTTTAATTAAAAAGAGGGAAGGTCTCCCCCGAAACCTTCCCCCGTGCAGGCAACCCTTGTCACCTGCTTCCCCCATTTACTTCACTTGATTCACCACCTCCTCTTGCCAACCTTCCGCTTTTCTGATTTGTTCAACTTCCACTGCCTTTCTTGGTGTCCAGTACAGGTCTCGATCTACTTCTAAAAACGAGACTTTTAACTCGCTCAACTCCTGCAGGCTGAAGTATCCCCACTCTGCCATCTCATAATCCGCATTTAAGATTACGAAGCCGAAGAATGTTTTCTCTCCGGGATCGTATTCAGCCGCGAACCAGTCTGATCCTCCCATGAAGAAGTGCATCACGATTAACTTCTCCTTGAAAGGCACTCCCTCTGTTGAGTAGAACCGCGGGAGTTTGTCTAATTCCTCAACACTTGGCTTATTCCACATACTCACGTTCCTTTCTGCCGGATTAAATATCCGACTTCTTTTGCCAGCCGTTTTAAGACTACAAACACGTGCTTCTTTGAACGATGGGACTGATAATCTCTCTTTTCATCAGACCAGAGATAATCCAGGATTATCTTGATATCGTTCTTCACCTGAACTTTAACCATGCCACCTCCTTTTTATGATGATTAGTGGATCTGCCATCTTTAAAGCCCGGGCAGCTTAAAAGAATTGAGTTTAATTCCGGCGATAAGCGTATTGCGTTGTTTCTCCCGTCAATTTCTGCTCCCAGCGTCTTTAAGATTATTTTATAAACAACGTTCATGGGATCTAACGGGTCTAATGCCCTGTCGAGCAGATAATCAACGGGATTTTGCTTTTTAATTTCCTCCCGCGCGACTTTGAAATCGCTCCGTATCCTTTCTCTGGCTTCAACGATTTTCTCTTCGCGGGATAATTGCAGATAATCCGCTTTTAGGCCCATTTGTTGTCTTAATAGTTTTCTGAACCCATCGGTAACTCGTTCTCCGGATTTAGTTAGGACAGTCTCTTCTTTTTCGAATCTTTCCAGAATCTTGTTAGTGATTTCTCCTGAAGAAATCATTGCAGCCCCTGCCCTGGCTGAAACCCCATTGTTTGTTGTTGTCTTTTCGGCCATCTCTGTTTCGCCTCCTCTATTTAGTTTTCATTTGGCGTAGGTACCTGAATGCCTGCCATTGGCTTTCCTGTCTGCCCGGTAACAGAGCAGCACATCTTTGTCAGGAAGTTGTTCATGTGGTCTTGCTGATTCTCCCTGTGATCTGGGGAAAAATTAAAGATGAGCGGTTCAAGGATTTGGACTTCTTCACTTGTCCCCTCGTAAACAACCCTGCCGTTGTTTTCCGAATACCATTCGAAGTAAAAATAACCGGCGTACTTGTTGTCGTCTTTCCCTGTGGTAAAATCGCCTAACTCTCCTTTCTGAATCATGCCGAAGCCCTTCATGTAGCCGCTTCTTTTCTCGAGGACTGGCTCTTTCTCGATGAGGTTTTTCATGTTTTCTTGCACTTGCTCAAACGACTTCTCGAACTTAACTTTTCCCGAAGTGATGTAGTTTTGCTTGAGACAAAACTTCACCAGCCCCAGCGTCAGAAAATAGGCATAGCCCTTTGCCATGCCGTCTTTGAACTCCAGCTCTCCGCCGATAAGGCGTTCATACGGTCTCCATGCCATACATTTGCTCCTTTCATAAAGAGGGGGAAGCCTTACTGCACTTCCCCGTTTGGTTTTCCCTGATTACTGAAGACACACTGGCTGCACTTGCTTGGATCCTTGCAGGCTGTGCAGATTGCCCCAGATGGAATAAACTTCACCAAATCCGTGAAAATCCACTCCATCGTTTTTGTCATTGGCTGATTCAAAGACCACGCAAGCCTGCGCAACGCGCCACTAGCCAGATGAGTTAATTCTGGGGTGTAAGCCATTTTTCCTCTCTCCTTTCGTTGGTTGTTGCAGTGCATTCAGAGCATTCACACCGCGTGTAACCGCAGCACGAACACTCCAAAGAGCTGCTTGTTTTGATTAACTGCGCCCCGCATTCAGGACAGAACTCCATGAACCACCTCCTTTCTTCAAGAAATAAAAAGAGAGCAGCCGCTAATGCAGATGCTCTCTCACGAAAAGGCAGCAAAGTACCTATGAATCCCGCCATCAAGACAGGATTTGAATTTCCAGCTTCCCGTCAAGAGAAACTGAATTTAATTACAGAAGAAAGAAGAGGGGGGAGTTAATAAGCCCTGTACAAGTTTTGGGACTTTTTTGATGGCTATTTAAACCTTTTCCGCAGGGAACGCGAATAGAAGGATTGCGGGGATTGGCTATTTAAGGTTTTTCAGCAGAGATGGTTGATGAAGACTGAGACTTGAAGAAGGTTTTAAAATGCGGTAAAATGCACATTACCATGTTAAAAACAAAATCCGTTAATTCGCCGATTCAAGAAGGGGATGGGTTAAGAATCCTCGCTACCCGCTTCCGTGGCAGAGGATTAGAGAAAAATCGATATGACGTCTGGATGGCCAGCCTGGGTCCGTCAGAAAAGCTGTTAAGAGAATTTCAAAAAGGGAAGATTAACTGGAAGGAATATGCCCGAAGATACAAAGATGAGATATTTACTTCAGAGGAAATTGATTCACGGAATAAAACGATAAAAAATCATGGTCAGAAATTCACATTGCGGCTGTTACAAAAACTGTCCGGAACAGGAACGATTACTCTCTTATGCCATTGCGATGAAAAAGAGAGCCATTGCCACCGGCACATCCTGAAGGAAATCATCGAAAATATCTAACTGAATTCGAATACCGACGTAATTCTTACTCTCCCGTCAGTTGTTTGAACCTGGTCTTTGATTTTCCGCTCCACATCCTTATTGGTGGCCACGCAGATAATCTCCTGAAAACCTGCTTTGATATTCTTTTCAATATTGCCGAGCACATCCGAATGCCCGGTTTCTATTTCCACGGCTGTCTTTTTGCCGTTATTTAATACTATGATATCCGGCTTGCCGTTTATGTGTTCCTCAACGAGAACATCAAACTCTTTACCCCGATAATAGTCAGCGATTTTCGATTTCCAGAATTTATGTTCGATACTTTCAACTTCATCCGGTGCCACTTTAAAGCCCAAATCCCTTAACGTGAGTTTCCCTTTCTTTGTCAGATCAAGTAACGTAAGCCATCCTTCCCCCGTCACGGTGCTTCGTTTAATAATCAAGCCCTCGTCGAGCAGATCCTTTCGGCACTGATTACCGGCCTTTAAATCAATCCCGAGTCTCTTGTATCTTTCGGTAACGCTCGAAAAGGAGTTAAGCAATATGTCGGCCAGAAGCTTTTCTTTCTCTGAGGGGTATTTTCTAAATTCGTCTTCCTTATTATCTCCAGGAAAATACCCGGTATTTTCAGCCATTTCATCGTCGCTGTCGGCCCTGAAAATACCCCCCGCCTTTTTTTGCAAAAATTCGTCCGTAATGACATCTTTTTCCAATACCACAAGGGGTATTTTCACCAGGCATGGCTCGATTCTGTTCTTTACTTTCACGATTGCCTCGCCCACTTTGAGCATGTTGAGATATTCCTGTTCCTCATTCCTGAGAAAAAGAGCTTGTTTCGCAGCCCTGATATCGTTCTCATGCTGCAACCCAAGGTAAATCTGCGTATGGCAATTTCCTAAAAGCCATACAGGCAAAAGCGAAGGATGTTGAGTAATGTACGTAAGCCCTTGCCCGGTCGCCCTGATTTCTCTTGAGACATTTTCAAGACTGCTGTGCGTTTCACTGCCGAATTTAGGCGTTGGGAAAATATTGTGAACTTCCTCCAGAAACACATTATGCCGTATTCTCTCTGATTCTCCCTGTCCAAGGCGGTAAAGATGAATCCAGCGAAGGATTATTTCAGTCACGAATGTCCGCAAATGCTTCGGTAATTCCAAGTCTAATTCGATGATAACAGGTTTATCAAGCAGGTTTTCCAGCCGGATAGGATTCCGGGCGTTAAACGCCTTTGAAGCTGATCCAATAGTGAAAGATTCAAAAATTCTCAGCGCAGTCTGCTTCCACTTCAATTCCCGCTCTCTTGCATATAGAGATTCAAGCTCATGAAGTCCATCGTAGAAATTAGGAAAAAACGTCGAATCGCTCGTAATTTTTAACTCCTTGAATTTCCGGGAATAAATCCTGTTGACCAATGCCCCGACTCCCAAGCCCGAAATATGACTCTTTTCGAGAACCTCTGCTATTGTGCTGATCCACATAATGGGATCGGCTTTCGGCGGTGCACGGAAAGGATTCCAGGCAAACTCGCTTACGTTGCGCCCGACAGTGAGGACCTGAATGTCCTCAAGTTGAAAAGACTTCATCGAAGGAAAGTCCATGCCCGGAAATTTGCCTTTATATGAAAGCAGGTTCCTCCAGGTTCTTTTCCAGTCTATGACTAGAAATGGAATACGGAATTTCATGAGTTGCAGGGCAAGAAGCATGGCCGCGTTTGTCTTTCCTTCTCCTGTAATTGAAAAAATCCCTACCTGCTTGATGAGATCTTCCGGGTTAAGCGACAAAGGGGAAATGGTTTTCCCGTTATAACGAACATCCCCAAGCAGGAATAATCCTGCTGCATTCTCAAATGATGGCGGCTCAAGGAGAATCTGCTTCTCATTGCCTTTGAGGAATTTCTCCGCTATCAATTGAATATCGTGCGCGAGATCTCTCCTGCCCTGATCGTCTTCGGCAAGATACCGTATCCATAATTCCTCGGCTTTTTTGCCAATAACCGGCTTAAGCTTCCTTGTCAGCCCTCTTACCTCATCATCAAGCATCATCTGATTCCTCCACCTCATAACCCATGAAAGAGTTTTTCCCGTGCATATCCCAATAATCCTTCAGGGATGAGAGAACATACTTCTTCAGCTGGCCTAAATCTTTCCAGCATGCCAGATACTCCTGCCGTTTCTCTTTTTCGAGATCCATGACCCTGCTTTCAATCTGAGTTCTCCGCCTGTCTAAATCGATAAACTGCCTTGAATAATCCCTTCGCGTAAGAACTCTTATTCCCTCGAGATATGTCCCGGCCTTGCACATGTCCGAATCAATCTTTTTCAAGAGAACGTAATTGAGCTTTTCCCGCGTCAGGATTTCATTGAACAAGGCTTTGATTGTCGCTTTCAAGGTTTTGGCTTTATCGGTAAATACCCTGTCGGCACTCCCCTGCTCTGCTATAACTGGCTCATCATCTAAAACGATTTTCTCAAGGCTTTCTTCTAGACCAGTCTCATAGAAATTTCTCGGCTTTAACACAGAGCTGTTCCAATACATTGGGAATGGTTTCTCCTCTATGATCTTGTATTCGCTTTCAATGACCCTGTATTTAATTTCCATTGTACAGTAGTAACAAGAACGGGACTTAAAAAGATTGTATCAGGATGGGAGACGCAGGAAAGAACCGGGAATCGGGAGAATCCGGACCGTGCGGAATTGGCAGGTGGGCGGGCATGACAGGAAAAGGCCTATTTTTCTCCGTAGAGTTTATATACACAATAGTATTAATTGGAAGATGGCAGATCCAAACGAACGGACCAAACTGCTCTCTTTTTCCTTAGCAGCTTTGCCTGGTTTTGCCATCGGCTTAGTCCTCTTTCTATTGTTTAGGGCGGAGAATACGTATCCTATCTTTAAAGCTGAGTCACAAGGTTGCCTCTTTTCACAATGCTTCGATGCATTTGCCATCAGCATGAATCTGGAGGCATTTTTCTTTTACCTCATTTTTTCTCTGTCAGGAATCTCTGTGTTGATAATGAAGAGTAAGACCAATCAACATCAGGGTAAGCAATCTCCCAATAGGAAATTACTGATAGGTATCCTTATTGTGCTTCTTGCCACAATCATCGTGGATTTGGCAACCTACCAGCTAAGTACCCGACATCCTCAGATCTTCACAAAGATGGCTTCAATCACAAGAAGCTATATTCCCTGCTATGCTATGTGGTCTGGCGGGTTCTGGTGGGAAAGCAAAGCTGCCTGTTTCTTTACCTACGGAGTACAGCGACAGGGCTATCAAGAAGCTTGTAAGAGGTGGAACTTTGAAGAATATGTTGTAGCGCGAATAAATTGTCAAGCCGACGGTTAAATGCTCGGAGCAGATGCTTTTCTTCCTGATGATCTGTTTCGCATTAGCAGGCCTACCGCACCTATTCCAAACAATACCATTGATCCCAGTTCAGGAACCGGAGCTGTGGGGCCATAATCAAAACCATAAGGCAAATCAGGAATGTCCTGGATCATCATGTCTTGAGCCAGGAATGATTCGAACTCATTTGAGAACACGGCCAAAGAGAACATGCTGTCGGGGTCTGTATTTAGATGCGGTATTACTCGGACAGAATATCTGCCTTCGCGGGGATACGGAATAAGAACATAATCCTCCAACTCACCGCTGTCGCTGAAATCAAACTCTTGATATATACCATTGAAGCCGAAGTTAATCTTGTCAATGATGGCACCGGTCGGATCAACTACTTCCAAATCAACGGGAGAAAAGGATACGAATGAAAGATAGGGAACATTGAGAGCAGCCATTATGGCGTTGAAATCATTAGTAGCCGAATTGTGCCACATGTCCTTTCTGCCATGAATTGTTGTTGACGGAATGCCGGCATCATTCATGTCTTGACTTATAAGGCTGACAACACCATCGCCTCCATCATAAATATTCATATCGTGGTCGTCATCGGAGTACCCGAGGAAGGAATTTGCAAATCCCCATTTGTCTACATCGCTTCTCAGGTGGTCAACACTGCCTGGCTTGATTTCATATTTGGTGAATTCATGAATAACACTGACATACTTGATCTCAGAGGGATGGTCGCGGGCATTCAAATCAGCAAGAAAGAGGCTGCCCGGGCTGAGGTCCTTTATCCCCTCTCTCTCGAAATCGGCTTCGCTGGTATCACCGTATGTCATTACCCAATCCATGTATTCTTCTGGTCCAGTCCACGCGCCATCGTGCTTCCAGCCAGTGAGCCTTGAAGGTTCATCCTTAATTGCTGGCAAGAAGACGAGCTCGGAACCCAAGTGTGGAGTGTCAATCGTGATGAGTTGCATGACATCATTCGCATAGCTGCCACTTTGGATATATGATCTTGCTGCCAATCCTCCCATGCTGTGCCCGATAAGAATGACCTCCTCTGCACCTGTTAAGTCTTTCACTCTTTGGACCGCCGCTCGCACTTCCCGGCCTTGGGTAACAATAGAAGTTCCCTCTGTGTCTGAAAAATTCATTAGATAGTAGTCCCTGTTTGTTAGGTTGGATCCGGAGATTTCGAGATTCTGACCGGACCAAGAAGCCGAGAGCACTCCTCCTCGCGTCAGCCCATATTGTCTAAGGGAGGAATCAACTACCGTCCATGCATTAGCAGTTTCATTGAGACCAGGCAGGAAGAGGATTGGTCGTTCTGAAGAGAGCGACAAAGGGATTCCTGTAGTTTCAATCTTGACGTTGTCCAGTTTCGCTGTAAAAGTGTCCACCTTGGATGCAACCATGTCCCCAACCTGACTCGAGAACCGCAATTCTAAGGGATTATTGAAAAGCCTTGAGAAATCGCCTTCATCAAAAGCGCCTGAAAGAGGCTGTAAGTTATGCCATCCTAGCTTGTCATAATAGGAAGCCGTTATATCAGACCCCGATTTGCGTAAGCGGAATTGTTCCGGGTTGATCGTATTGCCTGTCTGTGGATCTTGCGAGTAGGACGTAATACTGCCAACGGCATGTTCGTTGCGGTAAAAGACACCCCATATTCCATCACTTGTGCCTGCTAAGGGGTATTCTCTCCGAAGAGAGATGTAGTCCGGATTGAATGGGTTTCCACCTGTAATTTCAAATCCGACATTCGTTTTCTTAGCACCTAAGCTAGGCGTCGAACTGTTTAAATCAAGATCCCAGCTTTTGAGATCTGCCATAATGTCAAAGTTCTCTTGAAGGGCTGACTTTAAGCTAAGCCCACCTGTTAGGACACTTGGGGGATCATCTGCATAGAATTTTAGGGTTCCCCCCGATTCTGAGACGATGTTGTCTCCAAACCTGCGCCACAGAGATGAATCTATCGTTCCGTCATTGAAATCGTCGGAATAGCTCGTAGCATAAGCAAAGAAGGGGAATGACAAAAACACAGAGAGAACACCGGCCAAGAACCAACCACATGCCATGTGCCTCCATCTATGCAAACAAAAAAACACCAGGGCATCAACCCCGGCATCTCTTGTTTTTGAACTCTCGGCTTTTCGTCGAAGCATAGACCCCATGAGTTTGCTTTGAAGATTTTTCTTTGTCATTTTGCAGGTTGAATTCTTGATTTTTCAAAAAAGTAAAGATACAATCAAGAACTTTCAAATTCCAAAATGTTATCTGACCAACAAGACCTTTATTATAATAAAACCCTCAAGAAATAACAGAAAAATCTTGACAGGCTGGATGAGATTCTTCTTGCCAATTCATGGCTGCAACACTTCCTCTTCCGAAACTCCCTCAACAAATATCTTCACTTCCCGGATCCCCGGAAACTGCCTCACTAACTCATGCACTGCCATTCTCGCATGCCATACTGCTGTGCTGCCTCCTGCCGGAGCAAACTCCTTCGATAAATTGACGACAGCAACTCCACGTCTGATTTTCACGTCAAGCACCTGCGCTTTCCTCACAAGCGAAACCAATCCCCTCTTCTGATCTTCCGCATCGGGACCCTGCAAAAGCCTTTCAAGCGCATTCTTCATAAATATTTCCTGATTCTCAGAATACGAAATGCACTTGCTGATGAGCGCAATATCCTCAAGAGAATCTTTGAACCGATAGGGAATCCAGACTGCGGAACAGGAGCCGTCAGCGGAGAAATGGCTGCCTGCCCGCAGCCCTGTATGCTGAACAGGTGCACAGGAAGAAAAACATAACAGGATCAATAAAATGAATTTCCGCATTCATGCTCCAAAAACCAAAAACGCCTCAGGGAAGAGGCGTTCTTAGGTGGAAAATCTCTTTATGCCCTTCTTCAAAACTTGTAGGCAAGGGAAACAGAAACAGCCTCCTCGTCCACGAACCGGCCTTCCACGTTCAGGGAGATATTTTCATTCGGCAGGAAAGAAAGACCGACAAAAGGTCCTACGGTATTCTTGCTCCCTCTTTCCTCTGTCTCATACAATGTTCCTGAAACAGTTGCTTTCGCCTTTGTCTTTATGTCTGAATACTTCACTCCGGCATACGGAGCAAACTTCCCCATCTGCTGCGAGACGGCAAAAGCTACCTGCCATTCGCTGTATTCCGCCTCTGAATCAGTAAGGCTGTAATCAGTCCCATCAACAGTTACCTTGCTGACTTCGGGTGAGGCACTTCTGTACTTACCATCAATGCCTGCCCGGAAACCACCTTCTGTCTCATAGGCAAGTAATGTCGCACCGACTCCCCATGTGAATGAACTGTCAACGTCATACAGCACTTCTGTTGAGCCGTCTGTTGCTGAAACCAATGCATTGTTCATCATGCCGAGCAGGACATACACATCCGCCTTTTCGGCAATCGTGTAGGAGAGCTTTGCAGAATGGAAGTCAGCTTCCAACTCCACGCTCTCATCAGGAACATCCAATTCCCGCTTGAACACAAAATCATTATCCACTCCGATCTTGATGCCGTGCTCTCCCTTTTCAAGAACTGGATTTGCTATATTGCCGACAGGCGCGGCATCTGCCCTGTGACAGAATCCGATAATCCCGAATGCCAAAACTGTTACAATGAACTTTCTCATGTATGAACTCCTTCCTCATTAGTAGTTTTTATGATTGCGCTTATCCAAGATCATCCCCCTATTTTCTTTCGTTAAAATCACCTCCTCTCATTCCTTTTGTTGAAATTTGATGAGCGGCTCGCCGTCGTTGAGAATGGTGATCTGCTTGCGCTCGGTGGCGTGGAAACGGCGGTGGAACTCAAGATAGCATTTCGGTGAGCAGAACCAGTGCTTCTTGTACTTCAGATCATCGCTTAACACTCTTGCCCGTGAGAGCGGGCTTACGCGCATCCCGCAGTAACCGCACTGCTGCGTAAAGTCCCAAAATAACCTCCATCCCCACCGTACAACATCGGCAATGATTCCGAGAATGAAAAGCCCGGTGAAAAACGGAATGCCAATCTCTGCATGCCCCTGCGATGCAAGAAATGCGCAGATAAGGAATCCAAGAATAAAACATCTTATTGCTGAGGGAATTTCATACCAGTTCACTGATATCCTCTCTTCACTTATACAGATTTTCCATTGCTGTCTTTATTTCATCGCCGAGTATGAAATTTGCATACGCTTCTGTAACCTTAACGGAGGAATGCCCCGGATGCGCTATGTCGCCGAGCATGCCGAGGAAGAAAAATATGGGGGCCAGCGATGCTCCTTTCTAAGGATATCCCCATAACTCAACAGGCAGCCGAGCGCAAAACCGATTAAGAATCCGTATCCGCAAAAGGGCATATCACTTTCCTGTCTTAGCGTGATGAGCGAATGCCTGTAAAAATCTGCGCTCAAGCTCATCTTCTGTTCTTACGTTGCTTACATCAATATTCAGCTTTCTTGCCACTGCCAATGCTGTCCTGACAATAGCAGCCCTTGAAAACTTCTTGCCGCCGGAGAACTTTGCCTCCTTTGAAATGCCGTCAAGAAAGCAAAGCTGCTGCTTTGTCAATGTTGCGCCTGTCCATAACGTCTTTTTCATGGCTTGTCCTTTGTAATATTCAAATGCTCAATTGTGCTTTTCAAAATAACAAAAAAATAAAGGGCCTGTTTTGCCCTTATTAATAATGCTTTATTGCGTCAGAAAACCGTTTTTCAAGCTCTCCCTCTGTCTTTACGCCTGACACATCAACTTTCAGCTTCATCATCGCGTTAATCAGGCTTCGCAGGATATATGACTTCGGCAGCTTATATCCGCCGGTTGCTTTCATCTCGTTGCTTAATGATTGCAGCCAAGATTCCATTTCTTTTGTGATAGAAAGTGGAATGCGGAACAAGCCTTTTCTTACTTCACTCCTGAATCGTCCTGATCCCTTCTCAGCCATAGCTCTTTGTTATGAATGGTTGAAGTGCTCAAATGCGTAGTTGTGCGTTACAAAAAAAATTATAGCAAAAGAAAAGCGGGTGTCAAGAAGTTCTTTTTTGAGGTGAACTTGTCAAGAAAATTGAAGGGGAAGTTTTGAGGAATTTATTTCGAATTTATTTCGGATGGATCCCCAAGCTCTTGGCCACCTCCGAGGCCTTATGCCCGGCCTCGATCACCATCTCCACGGCCGATATCTTGAACTCCTTGTCAAACTGCTTCTTCTCGCCATTCTGCCCTGCCATCGGACACCTCCTTCAAGTCGGCATTACCAACTCTTCATAGTGTCCACTTTTTCGGGGGAAGATCAATTCCTTTTCCCATCCCCTGAGACTCTTCTTATTAGATTTCTTTTCAATCTCATCGAGGAGAAATAAAAATAAATTTTTTAGATCGTCCATTTTTTGAATTCGTTTATCGAGAAATAGAGCTTTGACTTGTGGGACAAAATCTTTGGCTTGAATAGGGCCCTTACTTTTGACAGCTAATTTCCTTAGATTGCCTGCGACATTGGGAAACCACGCTGGTAAATTCCTATTTTTGGGAAGCTGAAAACTATTCATACCGTTACCACTTTTATAAAAATTTTGTCATAACTATATGATTATTCTATCGTTATGATAGCTTTAGCGATTCTCTCCATTGTCATCCTATAACGCAACCAACGGTCAACCTTAAGTAAGATTAACCCCTTGCCGCACACAATCCCATTTCTGCACATTACCTCCTGGAGCCGCCTATACACTTCGCGCAGTTATCGTAACCTTCGTCATGTGCCTTTTCGAGAGTGTCCGGCATAAAGCC
>JACREM010000066.1 GCA_016218215.1 Candidatus Gottesmanbacteria bacterium
ATGAAAAAAGAGCAAATACTTATCATCGGATCGGGAGGCAGAGAACATGCTATTGGAAAACATGTTATCGATTCACGTAAAAATGCTGAACTTTTTTTCATGCCGGGAAACGGCGGAACGAGAAGTGTCGGAACGAATCTCGCGATAAAAGCAGATGATGTATATGGGATAGTCGATTGGGTGAAAAAAAATAAACCAACGCTTACCCTCGTCGGTCCGGAAGCGCCCCTTGCATTAGGACTCGTAGATAGATTGACCAAAAATGGTTTTTTGGTATTTGGGCCGACGAAAGAAGCGGCTCGGATAGAAACATCGAAAGTATTCGCCAAACACTTCATGAAAAAATATAACATACCGACTGCACGGTTTGAAACGTTTTCTTCATTTGAATTAGCAAAACAGTTTATTTATGACGCTCCTTTCGATGTAGTGGTAAAAGCGTCGGGGCTTGCCGGAGGAAAAGGGGTCATCGTTCCGGAGAATAAAAAAGAAGCGCTTTCGGCTCTTGACCGGATAATGAATAAGCATGAGTTTGGATCTGCGGGGAATGAAGTCGTCATTGAAGAACGCATGAGAGGCGCGGAAGTTTCTCTTATGGTCTTTACCGATGGTGTCACGGTAAAACCTATGATTTCCGCTCAGGATCACAAGAGAATTTTTGATAATGACAAGGGACCAAACACTGGAGGGATGGGAGCGTACGGACCGATACCGTTTGTATCGAGCGCAATGGTAAAACAGATTACCAAAACTATCCTTCAGCCCACCATCGACGGATTAAAAAAAGAAGGGAAACCGTTTGTCGGAGTATTGTATGCAGGTCTCATGTTGACTTCAGATGGACCAAAAGTGGTCGAATTTAATTGCCGGTTTGGTGATCCGGAAACTCAAGTGGTGTTGCCGCTTCTTCGAACTGATCTCATAAAAATTGCTCAAGCATGTGTGTCAAAACGACTTACGCGTCTTAGAATATCTTGGAAAAAAGGATTTGCCGCTTCTGTTGTACTTGCGTCCAAAGGATACCCTGAGAAATCCGAGACGGGTCAGATCATTCAGGGAATCGAGAAAGCGGAAAAAATAACCGGTGTCACCATCTGTCATGCCGGGACGAAAAACACGGAGGGACATTATATGACAAGCGGCGGTCGTGTTCTCGCGGTGACGGGCGTAGGTTCATCTCTTCTTGTTGCCCTAAAAAAAGCGTATGCTGCCGTAAAGAAAATTAGATTTTCAGGAATGCAGTATCGAACAGACATTGGTATTAAGGGACTAAAAAAATGATTCATCGATTACTCATAGATATGACTGTCCCTGATACCAGGGCAGGATACAGAAAAGCACATATCTCGTCATTGGGTTTTCCCAAGGTACAGAGAGTGCGTGTTGTAGATGTGTATACCGTTGAAAAACAGGTAACAAATACCGAACTTAAAAAAATTGGCTCAGTTCTTTCGAGTCCTGTCTCACAGTCTGTTTATGTCGATACGTTTTTTCCCAACAAATCGTTTGACTGGGCTATAGAGATAGGTTTTTTACCCGGTGTGACTGATAATGTTGCAACTACTGCCAAAGAGTGCGCCGCAGATTTATTGAATTTTTCATTTGAGAGTTCTGAAGGCGTATATACGTCTACTCTTCTATTTCTAACCGGATCTTTTTCTCGTTTGGATGTTGAGAAGATTGCATTAAGTTTTGCAAATCCTCTCATAGAACGGGTGAGTATAAAAAGTTGTGATCAATATAAAAAAGATCGCGGTATGGATGCAATCGTCCCGAGAGTGAATATAGTAATCGCGCCACACGTTGATGCTGTAAATATCAACGTACCCGACGCAGAACTTGTGACAATTGGAAAACAGGGAATTAAAAATGGAGATGGAGAGAGGCGCGGTCCGCTTGCGCTCGATCTTTCGTCTATGAAAGCAATACAGAAGTATTTTAGTGATAAAGGACGGAATCCGACAGATGTCGAAGTTGAATCCATAGCACAGACGTGGTCAGAACATTGTAAGCATACAATTTTTTCCCGTCCTTTGGATGAAATTTCTGACGGGCTATACAAACACTATATAAAACGAGCTACGGAGGAGATACGAAGAAAACTCGGGAAAAAAGATTTTTGCGTTTCTGTCTTTACGGACAACTCAGGCGCGATAGCGTTTGATAAAAATTATCTCATTACCCATAAGGTAGAAACGCACAATAGCCCGTCGGCGCTTGATCCATTTGGCGGATCTATTACCGGTATCGTTGGAGTAAATCGCGATGCTATAGGGTTTGGACTTGGGGCGAAGCCTGCGGCCAATACATATGGGTTTTGTTTTGCGAATTCTTCGGATATGACGCCATTATACAAAGATAAAGAAAAATTTCATCCGCTTCTTTCCCCAAAAAGAATCATGGATGGGGTGATAGCCGGTGTTAATAGCGGAGGAAACTGTTCCGGCATTCCGACTCCTCAGGGATTTCTCTATGTTGACCCCCGATACAAAGGAAAACCGCTCGTGTTTGTGGGTACAGTAGGGCTTATTCCAAATAAAAAAAGAGTGTATGAAAAAAGAGCAAAACCTGGAGATTTTATCGTTATGGTCGGCGGAAGAGTCGGGATAGACGGGATTCACGGCGCTACGTTTTCTTCCGAGGCGCTCACAAGCGGAAGCCCTGCAACGGCCGTACAGATCGGAGATCCGATAACGCAAAAAAAACTTAGCGATATGCTTATAAAAGAAGCGCGGGACATGGGTCTTTACACAAGTATCACAGACAACGGTGCCGGAGGATTGTCCTGTTCAGTCGCCGAGATGGCAAAAGAATGCGGAGGATTTGTCGTTTCTCTCGAAAAAGTGCCGCTTAAATACCCCGGACTTTCTCCGTGGCAAATATGGATATCCGAATCACAGGAGCGAATGACACTCTCAGTACCAAAATCCAGATGGAAGAAGCTTAAAAAGTTAAGCGAGCGCCGCGGAGTGGAAGCGACAGTGATTGGCACATTTACAAAAAAAAGTCAGTGTACTGTTCTATATCACAAAAAAATCGTCATGGATATGAGCATGAAATTTTTACATTACGGACTTCCAACAGTATCCCAGCAGAGCGAGTGGAGTGTACCAAAGTACAAAGAACCGGTGTTGCCGCAAAAAAAAGATCTGACCGATGTATTTTTGCAGATGGTGAGCCGGCCAAACGTATCAAGTTTCGAATGGATTTCTTCGCAGTATGACCATGAGGTACAGGGTACGAGTGTATTAAAACCACTTCAAGGAAGGGGCAGGGTAAACGGGGACGCGTCTGTAATCCGACCGGTGCTGACAAGTAGAAAAGGCGTAGCGCTTTCTCAGGCTCTTTATCCAAATTACAGCGACATAGATACGTATACTATGGCGGCCAGTAGTATAGATACGGCAATTCGAAATCTCGTAACGGCTGGAGCAGATCCAAACAAAATCGCTCTTGTCGATAATTTTTGCTGGTGCAGCAGCAAAGACCCGTTTCG
>JACREM010000067.1 GCA_016218215.1 Candidatus Gottesmanbacteria bacterium
CAAAAGTGTAATTTCTTCTATAGAATCAAGAATTTTTTTAGCATCAGAATTACCCCGAAGAGTTATCTTTGCCAATTCTTCAAGTGTCTCAATTCGAAGCAATGTACTGTCGGCATCAAAAATATAATATTGCTTTTTCATATGCATAAACACCATAAAAAAACCTCCTGACCGGAGGTTTATGAATTTTATATTTTCAGTTTTTTACACGAAATTCCCTCCAGTCACTTTAAAGGAAGTGCCGGAGGTAGGAGAAAAATTATTGAGAACATCTACTCTGTCATTCATTAGTATAGAATACTGAATAATGAATACTGAATCAAGAGGGTCTTTTCAATTTTAAAATGAATACTATAATAGAAGTATGTACTGGAATCAATCGTTTTTTTCACCCATGAGCTTTCAATTCCCACCGGCCTGGATGATGTGGGGAGCTTCTCCATTTATGATCCTTGATATTGTACTCAAGGGCTTTGCGCTGTGGAGGGCAGCACAGAGAAAAGAACAATACTGGTTTATCGCCCTTCTCATCGTCAATTCCCTCGGTATTCTTCCCGGCTTTTATCTGCTGACCCACCAGGACGATGGAACACCAATAAAATCAAAAAAACTAGCAAAAAAATCGCGCTAAATGTTACTTCTTCTCAATTGCAACCATAGACGTTTAAAAAACGGAAGAGTTAATGTAGATAGTAAAAAACCAATTGATGGGACTACAGCATTTCGCCACGGATCAGAGACACCAATCGCCAACATATATAAACCAATGCTGCCGTAGGTAAAAATAATAAGAAGTACCTTTCGGGTATAACTGGTCTCCCACACTTTATCCACCTCAACCCTGGCATTTCGCTTTTCTATTAAAGACACTCTGTTTTCAATCTCCTGAATTTTATTCATACTGTATGAGCTTACTAATGACATATCCTATTATACTATCCTCCTGAAAATACATCGAACATGATATGATGCAACTATCTTTCGCGATATTTTTCGGATTTTGGATTATGAATATATGTGTCATCGTCCACCCTAATGCAAAAAAGGAAAGAGTAGAAAAAGATCTCTTGGAAACACTACATGTCTAAGTCCATGAGCCGCCGCTTGAAGGAAAAGCAAATGCTGCAACCACACTTGCTCTATCAGAGTATTTCCATGTTAAAAAAAGTAGTGTACGACTCCTGCGTGGAGAAAAATCAAAAAACAAAGTGTTTCAAATAGGATAATCTATTGGATACATCAATCGGAGATTGTTCGGATCGTGAGAAAAACAAGATTTTCATCAAGTGTGTTTTTTATACTATGCACAGCATTTTTTGGCACAGTGACAAAATCCCCTTTCCCAACACTCATCCATTCTTCCCCCACAAGCATCTCTCCTGATCCCTCAAGAAACAGATAAAATTCCTCTCCGTCTGTATGAGCGTGAGGTTCAAGCTGGCTCCCCTTTGTAAGCCGCGCGTAGTTACTTGTGGCTATCCTCCCTTTCTTTTCTTCCACGGTTATCAAACGTTTTCGAAACGTGGTATTGTTATGCGTCATTTCTGTTGGGATATCTTGTAAATTTACTTTCATATAAAATTTTATAGATTATACCCAATTTCTACACGTGAATCTCTGCGATCTTTACTATTGTATTCCAGTTTCTCGTCGTAATCTTTAGTCCCGCTTCGCCCGCCTGGCCGAATAGAGGCAAGCCAAATTCCCTCTCTAGTATCTTCATCACGTCCGTCGTTCCGCGATTTTTCGAAACCGTGAGTACGCTTAGCGCCACACCGCGAGATACGCGGAGAATCTGAAAGTCTTTCTCTGAGGAAATATACAGGCTCGGTAATTTTGAAGATTCGGAAAAAAACGTAACATACAGTCGGGTTTGCGGGGTAACAGTTGTGGATCTGAACGGTTGCTCTTTCACCAGCAAACAAATCTCTAAATGAAGGCGGACTATGGTTGGTATAAAAAATCCAAATTTTTTCTCGAGTTCTTTTTCAATATCCTTTGTGAGCAACGCACT
Source organism: Candidatus Gottesmanbacteria bacterium (assembly GCA_016218215.1). Lineage (GTDB taxonomy): Bacteria > Patescibacteriota > Microgenomatia > UBA10105 > UBA927 > JACREM01. The sequence goes on from JACREM010000067.1 coordinate 2,015, forward strand.
GTCATGTTCGTGTGACATAAACACAACATTACCGGTGTTTAAAATCGTCCGTACATGATGACACCCAAGCGACTCAAAAGCTTTCTTAAGCTCTCCCATGTCCACTTTTTTATTTCCGCCGACGTTTATCCCGCGTAAAAACGCAACATACGAAAGAGTATCCATATCTATAAGAAATTACTTTGCGAGAATTGCCAATGTTGCCTGAACTGATGCATTATCAGTGTGAATCAAATTTACTTTATTACCGTATCTCTCCCGAAGCGGCGTCAAAAACTCATCCGCCCAAGACGGAGTCAACACTGCTACACCGATAAAATCTACAACTATCTCCTCATTTTCTGCCACTTCACCAAGCACAGGCTGAAACGCAAGCCACGCTTCTTTTCCAGCTGGTCGCGACACCAGTGTTGTTCCAAATTTTTTTACTTCTATTGTCATACGTAATCCTCAAATCCTATTGTAGCAAAACAACCCCTCATATATTCTTTAGATTGAATAATTGCTAAATTAGTATCATGTTTTTTTAAATGAAGGCACGCATCGCCCGTTTGAAAAATAAGTGAAAAAGGATTGTCTACTATGACTGAACGGACAAATTTTAATCCATTGCCTCGAGATTCAGGACGACGACCGGAAATGGTCTCGGTAAAGGCAACTCTGAGTGCCGCGCTCGCACTTGATAATTCTGGTTTTACCCGCCTAAGAGTCGCAAGGATTCCCTGCCCTCGATCGGCAAGAACAATAGTATTATTTTTCATATCATATGA
>JACREM010000068.1 GCA_016218215.1 Candidatus Gottesmanbacteria bacterium
ATATTGGACAAATCCGGCCCCTGCAAAATCCGGGTATTCACCCGTATACCGCTTGAATAACCAATCTGAACCACTCACTGATACTATTGTTCAATCGCATCTCTCCGGCAATCAAACCATCGGCATCTATCCATTGCTTTCCGACAACACCACGTATTTTCTTGCTATTGATTTTGACAAGCTGAATTGGCTTAAGGAATCAACTGCCTTACTACAGATGGCTTCAAAATATACCCTTCCTGGCTATCTTGAACGCTCACGATCCGGTAACGGCGGACACGTGTGGTTTTTCTTTGAAACCAATATCGCTGCTTGGAAAGCGAGGCAACTCGGGAAACTCCTACTGTCTGAAGCAAACATCTTTTCCAGAAAAACGTTTGATCGTATGTTTCCAAGCCAGAACGAACATACTGGCAAAGGATTTGGCAATCTTATCGCGCTCCCGCTTCAAGGAAAAGCCGTTATGCAAAAGAATATGGTATTTATGGACGATACCGGCGAGCCGCATCCTGATCAATGGAGTTTTCTACAAACCTGCAGGAAAATTTCTCTTACTCTCATTGATGTCGTACTTCGAGTTAAACCCACACCAACACCGGTAGCGTTTACAAAGCTCCAAGAAATAAGTAGTCATACAGACGAACCTGAAGATTCCGTTAAAACGAACCAAACACAAGAAGTAAAACTCATCTTTGGCAACCAGATATTTATTCCGGAATTGTATTTGCCGGATGTGCTGTACAAATTCCTCAAATCCAAACTCAATTTTCCTAATCCGCAATTTTATGAACTGGAACGACGCGGCTATTCAACATGGAACACACCTCGCTTTCTGAAACATATCGAAAAAATCGAAAATGGAATTTTGGTGCCTGCAGGAATTCTATCCGAAATCGAAACGTTCGCAATAAATCATAATCTTACTCTTCAGATTAAGAACCAACAAACAACCAATACGCCGATTCGCTTCTCAACAACATTGTCTCTCCGGCCGGAACAACAAAAAGTAGCAAAGAAGATACTGATGCATGATCGTGCGATATTAGAGGCACACCCGGCATTCGGGAAAACCATGGTTGCCTTCTATTGCATGAAACGTCGAAGTCAGAAAACGCTCATTATCGTTCATACCATGGCGCTTCTTGCACAGTGGAAAAAACGTATTACGGAGTGGTTTGTGCTGAAAAAGGATGATCTTGGGATTATCGGAGAAAACAAATGGCAGATCGGGGAAAAAATTACCGTAGCCTCCTATCAAACCCTTGCGCGTCGAGGAACGCAGGAGTTAAAAAATAGTTTCGGCCACATAATTGTTGATGAATGCCATCATGTACCGGCTCATACATTTACCAATGTCGTCAAGCAGCTTTCCGCCACGTACGTCCTTGGCCTGACAGCCACCGCATTTCGCAAAGATCAGCTTGATCGGCTTATGACCTTTTATATTGGTCAAATCATAAAAATTGACGGCAAAATTCCATCGGCGATGCAACCCGTCGAACCAACTGTTGAGACCAAACTCGTGACCAGAAAAACTCCGTTTCAACTCCGTGGAAAACAAACTCACGAATTTAGTCATCTAGCAAGCCTGCTTATAGCCGATGAGGCGCGAAATATACAAATTGCAACAGACGTTGCAGAAGCACTTCGCGCAGGAATGAAATGTTTAGTACTCTCTGAACGCATCGAGCATTGTCAAACACTGCTTGCGGCGATCCGAAAAGAGGCAAAAGGCATCCATGGAGCCATTGCAGAAGGCAATATGACAAAGAATAAACGGGGACAACTCATGAAACGCATTCATCAAGAGCAATTTCAACTGCTTATTGCCACCGGCAAACTTATCGGCGAAGGATTCGATTGGCCGGAGCTCACGCATCTTTTTCTGGCATTTCCTTTTTCCTGGAAAGGAAAACTGATTCAGTATGTTGGTAGAGTACAGCGCTCATCGGAGGGAAAAGAGATGGCATACGTCTATGACTACGCGGATTTTGACGTACCAATGCTCAAAATCATGTATTTCAAACGCCTGAGAACCTATCGGGCTCTTGGATTATCGAAAGAGAAACCACACAAATCGTATAAATCAAAAATTTCTGAAAATCAGTTAGGCTTATTCTAACCGGAATAACAGTCGGGCTATCCGCAATTCGTCGTATGAATAAATACCGTTAAATTTCTCAAAGACCGGAGAGAGTCTTTCAGTATTGAGTTGCCGAAACGCCGCATGAATTTTGGTAATTGCCTGTTCGGATCCACGCGCCAAATGCGCGATATCTTGTATCGGGAGTTTACCAAGCGTTCGGAGGGTTTCCAGATGTTCCAGAATTGTTCCTTCTGTCCGACCCCGTATTTTTGCAACCGCAGCAATTGTTTTTCCTGTCCGAATAAGCGCAAGCGTCTGTTCCCAACGCCGTTCATGTCGAGTGTTTTCGTACCCGCTAGCAGTCCG
>JACREM010000069.1 GCA_016218215.1 Candidatus Gottesmanbacteria bacterium
ATGAAAAAACTTGCCCGTGCACTTTTTGACCGAGACATCGGGAAGACTCTAGCGATTTCACTATTTTATGCTCTTTGTTGGTCTATGTTTATCTATGCATATCAGCCGTTTGCGGCAAAAGCTTTACTGCTGACACCTCAAGAAATCGCGATAAATTTTACCGTTTTTGGCATAGCGGGCCTTTTGAGTCAGGCGTTTGCTGTTTCAAGACTGGTAAAAATGTTTGGTGAGAAAAAAGTACTCTTTGGATCGCTTGTATTTATGACTGTTTCATTTATACTTTTTTCGAAAGTCACATCGTTTTCTATGCTCATGGCTGTATCTTTATTTCATGCGTTTGGGAATTCATTGGTGTCTCCGCTTGTCCAGGCGCTTCTTTCTAAAGAAGCGGATGAATCGTCTCAGGGATCAATTTTGGGTATAAATGCGTCATACATGAGTATCGGTATGATTTTCGGACCGATTATAGGGGGCATACTTGCAACAAATCAGATTCAGCTTCCGTTTATCGGAGGCGCGGTGTTAGCATTTGTTTGTGCCGTTTTTGCGTACAAAATATTATCGACTCCACATCTCCATCAGGTAAAGATTTAGAATCATATTACTGATGCAATATTTTATCTAGTATCAAGAATTCCACCCCATTCGACTGCAGCAAAACCATGTCTCAGTGGTACTTGTTCGAATATCGGCGGTTCAATATGTGAATATTGAGCGAGAGGTTTAATATAAATTTCTACTCGAATAAGCGTGTCTGGTTCGGGACTCATAGAAAGCGGATAGAGTGAATTAATTTCTTTTCGGGATAAATGAGAGAGTTGGTAGAAAGGCGCGGATGGAATTTTTGGCTTCCAAAACGCAAGAAATGCTTGATTTTCATTTTGTGAAAGTCCAAGCCTAAGGGAGTAATCAGATAGTGACTTCATGAGATGTGATTGCGAAACGATATATCCACGATCGGGAATTTTTGGTTTTATCATCGCTTCGTAATAGAGTGAGTCGCGTGTTTCATTTTCCTGCGTGATCGTGCCGTTTGGCTTTGCTATTATTTTCCATCCGAATATGTCCGGATTGTAGAGTTCGTCTGTATTAAATACTATTCCTTGCGGGTGTATAGTAACGTTTACTGGCATTGTGTATTTCGGATACAGATATATTGCGGGCTTACCTCCATACATAGCCTGTTCGGTGACAGCGTATTCTACAGCTTTGTATTTTTGCCATACTTTAGATCGTCTGACATATACTACATCGCGTGTATTTTTTAATAGATCGACCGTCCATTTTTCTTTGCTCCAGAGTTTTGTACCATTGTCACCCTTTCCATATAGGTCTACCGCGAATGGATTCGCGTTGTCATGATTTATGACAAAAGCCTGTTCATTGCCAGGACCGTCATCCTGGGTATCTATACAATTTACGTGCCAGAGTTCTGTGTTTGCTTCATCAGTTGTAGTGATTGGAGAGAGCGTTGAATCAAATTCGTTTGATGACGCGAAAGAATTTCCGTCACGGATGTACGAAATTATATACTGTCTGTTTGAATTTTGAGGTTGATACGATATTTCTCCAGTATTTTTTTTCGTAAAAGGGTAGTATGACACAACAGGCTCGTTTGTTTCAGATTGCCGTAAATTTGCAAGTGAAAATGATTGAGGAAAATCCGCGAGTGGGATAAGAGAGGGATTTTTACACGTTGAAACAGTATCGACGAGATGAATACTTTCTGCTATGTGCTGTAGTACATCAGTTGCTGATTCTATGTGGACGCCTTGTGATGCCGCATTTTTATTATTGTACATAAGTTCCATCATGACGCTTCGTACCCGAAAAGGAAGCGTCAGAGTTTCTTCTTTTGGATTATCGTTAATAATTCCTATATCGACAGAAGGACGAAGAATTCGAAATGATGATGCATCATATGAAACCGGAGACCGGTCGATTGTAATTATTTCATAAGAATTATCCGGAGAAGTTTGTGAACAAAAAGATACCCCCATGCCGGGACATTCAGAGAGAGCCCAGGGGGTATCGAGGGTTATGCCGCCTCTCGAATAGAGTGATTGCGTATACGTATCAATGGTGAAATTTTTTATGGGAACTGGTGTTTCAGTTGGAGAAATGTTGGGTATTTGCGTTTTTTCCTGATTTTTTTCTGAGAGGAAGTGAAAAGAGAGTGCGATCTGGCGAAGAATGTTTTCATTGTCATTTTCATCATTTTTAGAATCCGAGAGGATATCGAATGTGTAATTTTGTCCGTTTTTATGAAGGCACACAGAGGAAACATATCTGGTATCAGTGCCTGTATAGCGCGTGGTAAGAGTGACAGGACTTCCAGCCATAAGTACTTTTGATGTTAGCGGCGATTGGCAGGGATTGTCGGATTTTACTATATCAAAACCTATCTCTTTTGTTCCTTTAAATTTGATAGAGAACTCCGTATCTACTCCTTTGCCCTGAAATGAAATTGAGGATTCTTTCGGGTAAGAAAATGCAATATTTTGGTCATTATTTGTATACTCAGAAAGTTTTTCCCGTGGCAGAAAACCTTCTCGCCATATGAGGGTATCGTAGGCCATGCATTCATTTGCAATAGATCCACTTGCATCAAATGTGAATGGCTCTATATCATGACAATCCGGGTACGCTGTTTTCCAAAGAGCAAGATCAAGTGCACTGTCATTAACTATTCGAGACAAAAAAGTAAATTGCGTTCCATCGGTTATTGTTCCCTTCCCGCTTAAATATTGATCATTTGCGTTCGTTACTGCTAATGTGTTGATACCTGTGCAGTACCAGGGTTTAGGTTTTAATGCTTCATTACAATCTGCTTCAAGAGAATTTTTGACAATTTTTGTTGCATTATTGAGTAATACTCCGTCTGGTAATTTTGGTGTAATCGCTATGGCAAAAGAGAACATTATTCCTGTTAATACTATTCCAACAAGCGACCAAAGGATAATCATCGGATCAAATTTTTTTGGAATTTCTTTCAATGATTTGGAAATTAAGAGAGAACAAAATAAGGTGAAAAGAGCAGAGGCGAAGGATGTAATAAAGTAAAAAGAGAAAGGTTCCTGGGAATGTGAGACTGTCACGAGAAAGAGAGATCCAATTATGGATTCTGCAAAGAATAAAAATAGACCTACTTTTGTTCGTTTTAGTTTTAAACATGTGATAAACAAAAGTAGTGCTCCAGTAAGAGGGCCGGTCAGAAATGATGCAATAAGAATATGGGATAGAGGCCAGACAGTAGGGGCATTGTTTACACTTGAAGCAGTATTAAGGGGCGGTGCAGCAATAGGTTGTGGATTTAGCGCAGATTCGTTCATGAAATTCCTTTGATATACACAGTATAGAGATTATTTGTGACGTGTGACAACAAGCGAATTTTTTAGGCAACAAGAAAGATTTAATTACGGGCTCAGAACTGAAAATATGAAGTATTTTGTGATATACTTCAATTGATTTTTATGAGCGGACACGGCGGGGGAGGACATGGAAAAGAGACAGGGATACTCCCTGTCGAAGAGATGATGGAAGCATCCTCCGGGGTGTGGATTTTTTTAGGTTTTTTGTTTGGCGCATGGGTGTATAGCGTGACAAAAACAGATCAACCGTCGAGTGGTGGTCATCATTAAATATATTTATGAATAAAGTGCAAACATTTTTTCGGACACTGTATCGTTCATTAATAGATCCTATATATTACAAAGATGTTATTTCAGCAAAAATATCGTTTTCCCTAAAATATTTTTTTGTTCTTCATGTCCTCATTGTTTTTATATCTTCATCGGCATTTGCGTTTACCCTCGGACGATACGATGTGTCCAAAATCGGGAAATTTTTACAATCAGTCTATCCTCGAAATTTTTCGCTTCATGTGCAAAACGGAGAGATAGAGCTGAATCAGAATTTGCCCTTTGTTGTCCCGATTCCCAAAGAGCTTGAAGATGAAAAAGACCAAAAAGTAGCATCGCCTGCAGCGCTTGTCGTTTTTGACACGAACGACCATATGAGCTCTATTTCAAGCTTCTGGTCGTATAATGCTCTGGCAGTCGTGACAAAAAATGAGGTGTATTACCGAAAAGATGCGGATTCACGGGAAATTCGTGTGACGGAAATTCCAAAAGATGTTTCGTTTGAATTTTCCAGTACCATGCTTGATGAGAAGATTTCTTCAATCGTTCATCACCCATTTTTTTCACAGAAGTGGTACGTTCCTATTCTTTCTTTTTTCTATTTTTTGGTTTCATTTCCGTTTGTTTTGGCCTGGTCCTTTGTCGTTTCGTTTTTGTACGCACTTTTTTCCTATATTGTTATTCGAGCGATATATAGTTCTCAATTTTCGTATAGTGCCTTGTGGCAGATGACGATTCATGCGCTGACCGGCGGAATAATTTTAAGTACTGTAACGGATATATTTGGATTTCATGTTGTACATGGCGTCATCTTTTTCCTTCTGTACGGAGTCTGGATGTACGTCGTTATAAAAAACTTGCATGGTTTCAAGATGAATTCCCGCACGCCTCCTAGAAAGAAACGCTCAGTCTAGTCTATGAAACTTCTCTTCGGAAGTCTTTTCACTATTGTTCTGGTGTTTTTTCTTGTATTTATATTCATGAGGACTATACCGAGGACAAATTCCACTCCGGTCAATAGTTCAATGATAGTAAAAAAAGTTTTGAAACTTGCCGAAGAGATGCGCGTAGCTCATGGCAATGTGGAAATGGAGAGAGGTAAAGAGAGATCATTAGTATACGCTACTTCTTCTGCTGTTCTTCTTTCTGAAGGAGATGTCATACATACGGGGGCAGATGCGCTCGCAACACTTTTTTATAGCCGCGATACACGCGTGACCCTCGGACCTGATACGGATGTTATATTTCATCAAGCAAGTGTTTCTGCTTCACGGTTAGAAGAGATTGTTGGTTCTGTGTATGTGCGGTTTAAAAGAATTTTTGGGGTTTTGGAAGAGTTTTCTGTTGAAACGCCGACGACGGTCGCTGTCGTCCGTGGAACGGCGTTTGGCTCGTTTGTGCGAAAAAATAAATCGGTTCGAACCGTAGTCACTCGAAACAACGTCTTCGTAACAAAAAAAACAGGAAAGAATGAATCTACGGCAAGCGCTGAAGTGTTGCCTGGACAACTTGTTGATGTATCCATTGAAGATAAACAGTTAAAAGTAGCCTCGGGGAGCGGAGAAGGTGAAGAGGGTGCGTTTGTGAAGATGAATGTTTCTATTGATACGCTTTTTGATACAAGCGATGATTATGATAATCCATTGTGTACGACCTGCAGTGCAAAAATACTTACGGAAAGTAGTGATTCTGCAAGCGTATCGGGTGAATATTTTCGATTTCGTGATACTCAAAAGAAAATCAGGGAAATCCCTTCGCTTCCACCGCTACCTATGCTGCAAACACTCTCCAGTGAGGGGCTGAATCGTGGATTGGTAAAGACAGATTCAGGAACATTTCCACTTACGTGCATCGGCGGGCGGATAGGAAGTTTTCGGGTTGTAACAGATGCGGCAAGTGAGAATGATTGTAAAAATGACTGTCCGGTATTGCCGCTTCATGAGTATGCAAAAAGAAATAATGGATTTGCCGCGATGAACGGCATGTATTTTTGTCCGGCTGATTATCCATCATGCAGTGATAAAAAGAATTCTTTTGATACACTCTTTTTTCACTCGCGGGCAAAACGATATTTAAATTCTAGTAATAACGTGTATAGTGTTCTGCCATTTCTTGCGATAGATAGTTCCGGTCATCCGATCTTCAAGTTAAAGACTCTTGAATGGGGTCGGGATACGGGGATACAGGCAGGGATAGCGGGAAATCCTCTCCTTATTTCAGGAGGCAATCTCGTGTTTGATGAAAATTCTCTTGATGCAAAACAGCGGACAGTAAAATCCAATCGCGGTGCGGTGGTATCGGCCAATGGAATACTATCTTTATGTGTTGTGGGTTTAGCGACTGTCGGCGATAGTGCAAAAGTTTATAAATCGATAATGGTGGAAAATGCCATGAATATCGATGGCGGCGGGTCTACTGCTCTTTGGGTGAACGGGTCGTATATCTTTGGACCAGGACGGGCGCTTCCGAACGCGATAGTATTTACGCACTAGAATCTGATCGTGTATCTTTTTGACGTTGATCCGCCGGACTTAAGAGATGTGGTGATGACGAGCGCCGCCCGGCTTATGTTGGTATGAGGCGTACAGACTCCCTTGCTGCACGTGCCGAAGTAAAGATCGCGGCTCTCAGATGACCCGGAAGGTACGAGAGATCCGACAACGCCCTGATCTATGCCGCTTGCGTTGTAGCTAAGCGTATACGACGCTTTTTTCACGTTAGAAAGATTTATAAATGATATGACGATACTGTGAGTCGGTCTGGATATTTTGACGCTTGAATATCCTACGGATTTTACAGCTGAGGCCGCCTGGCGAATTCGTTTTTTTGCGGCGAACACTCTATTTTTTTCCGAGAATAATAGTGTAAAAAAGAATACGAAAAGCGCTGTAATACGAAGTACTTTGTTCATGAGACGCATTATACCAGAGCTTTGAATATTGTGGTATACTGGGCCGTATGAACAGGAAAAAACTCATCGCAGTTGCCCTATCGGCGTGTGTATTGATTGCGAGTTTGTCGTCTGTTTTTGTTTTTACAAAAAATCGGGAAAATTCAAAACGTCTGGCACAGGAAAAAATTGCAATCGTTCCCACACCTGTCGTGGAAAAGTTGGCTGAGTGGAAGGATCCCGCAGGATTTTCATTTTCATATCCCGAGGGATTAACGGTAGATAAACATGATGAAGATCAGGAGAATTATGCGCATGTTGAGATGACTTTAAAAGATAAACCAGGAAATGTCATTGTATGGGCCAAGGATGCTCCGATTTCTGACCTTGCAACGTGGGTAAAAAAAGAAAAACGATTTACAAATGCACCGGTTCTTGATACGACTCTCGGAGGAGAGAACGCGAAGAAAATATTACTTAATTCCCCAAAGAAAATGGTTATTGTCGGTGCTTTATACGATGGTATGCTCGTGAGCGTAGAGTCGGAACTTGATGAAGCGGGAGAGTGGCAAAAACGACACGAAAGTGTTGTCTCGAGTTTAGTATTTGGTGAAAAAAAGACTACGGGTTCATCTGTGTCATCCTCAGATTCTTCCGATGAGGGAAGCGATGTGTCTATCGATGAAGAAGAGGTTATTGAGTAAATTTTGGCATGAAAACGTGGGAAAAGATACGTCAAAATCCTTCATTACTTAAAAAATATTTTGTCCGCGAGACGGTGATAAAAAGTATCCGGTCTTTTTTTGACTCTCGAAAATTTCATGAAGTAGAAACACCACTCCTCGTCGCGCGTCCTCCTGCTGAATCGTATGTAGAAGTATTTGAGACGACGCTTCTAGATCGGTATCGAAATAAAACTCGAGCATTTCTTTCTACATCTCCTGAAATTTTCTTAAAAAAATTACTCGTCGCAGGGATCGGAAATTGCTACAGTATTACAAAAAGTTTTCGAAATACCGAAACGCAAAGCACGCTTCATGTACCGGAATTTACTATCCTTGAGTGGTATAGAGTGGGTGATCCGTACGAGAAAATCATGGATGAGTGTGAAAAACTTATTCGATATATCCATCATGATGTATTGGGGGATAGAACATTTATGTATCAAGGGAAACGAATAGATATACAAAGTTCATGGGAGCGTATGAGCGTAAGAGAAGCGTTTTCACTATTTGCAAAGGTGGACCTTGATGCTTTTTTTGATATGGGATATGCCAGACGCATTATGAAAAAGAAAAAATATAAAGAAACAGATGATACGACGTGGGAAGAGATGTTTCATCAAATTTTTCTCAATGAAGTTGAGCCTCACATCGGTCGGGAAAAGCCCACAATTCTCTATGAATATCCATCTCTCATAGCTGCTCTTTCAAAGAAAAAAGCATCAGATCCGCGGTACGCAGAGCGGTTTGAGTTTTATATTGCAGGTTTGGAGCTCGGAGATTGCTACTCGGAACTTACTGATCCCGTAGAACAAAAAAAGAGATTTGACAGCGAAATTTTTGAAATAAAAAGACTCGGAAAAACTCACTATGAGTATGACAGTGACTTTATCCATGCACTAGAAGTGGGACTTCCCTCGTGCAGCGGAATTGCAGTCGGGGTCGATAGACTTGTCATGCTCTTTTCAGACGCAGCGGATATATCCGACACTCTCTTTTTCCCGGCAAAAGAAGAATTTGAACGTTTCCCTCATGATTGAACATAGAGCTTATTTTTCGTATAATAACCTTCTCTATGAGCGCAATAACTACCGCGGATTTTAAAAAAGGAATGTTCGTTGAATTCAAAAACGAGACGCATCAGATAGTGGATTTTCAGCACGTAAACCCAGGGAAAGGCTCAGCGTTTGTGAGGACAAAATTAAAGTCTCTTAAGTCAGGGCGGGTACAGGAGTTTACCTATAAAGCAGGCGACGCGGTGATAGAGATACCGGTCGAAACACACGAGATGCAGTATCTGTATAAAGAAGGCGACGGGTTTGTGTTTATGGATAATCAGTCGTACGAACAATATACTCTCGCGGCTGCCATGATTGGTGATTTTGCCTCTTATATGAAGCCAAATGATACCTATCAGGTTCTCGTTCATAACGAAGATGCGGTGGGCATACGATTTCCCAAAAAGGTCCGTTTACTCGTGAGTGAAGCTGATGACGGCGCACGTGGAAATACTGCGACTTCTGCCACTAAAACCGTGAAACTTGAGACCGGACTTGTCGTTTCTGTTCCTCTTTTTATCCGCCAGGGAGACCTCATTGCGGTAGATCCCCAAACCGGTTCATATCTTGAGAGATCGTAGTTTCGTTTTTCTTCGTGATATGATAGTTTCATGAATTCTTCGCATCTTCGATTTTGGTTTTTGTGCTTTGTCTTTCTCGTTGTTGCGACAGTAGCAATAGGCGTATCAATTCGAACGGTGCCGTACGGTTTTTCGTCGTATTCAAAAGAAAAGAAGAGCGCACCGGCTCTCAATTCAACTGAGTCTGTGCCAGCCACAGACAGTGCACAAATATTTCGCGTAAAAAGGGTTGTTGATGGCGATACGATTCAGCTTGAAAACGGAGACAAAATACGATACATCGGAGTAAACACACCTGAGACGGTTGATCCACGCCGTCCGGTTCAGTGTTTTGGAAAAGAGGCAAAAGAGAAAAATCGAGAGTTGGTTGAAGGAAAATTGGTACGTCTTGAAAAAGATATCTCAGAGATAGACAAGTATGGAAGAAAATTGAGGTACGTGTATATCGGTGAAACGTTTATAAACAGTGAGTTAGTCAGACTCGGATATGCAACGGTTGACACGGTTCCTCCGGATATACATTTTTCAAAATTATTTCGAAGCCTTGAAGGTGTAGCTCGAGCGGAAAAAATAGGACTTTGGAAGTCATGTAGAGGATAGTATTGGTAATTTTTTCCTGGTAATTTTTTCCGGATTTATTGACAGGTAGTCTCTAACCTGAAAGAATAAATCTATGGATACTCCGAGTCAGGATGAGTCAACCCAGGCAATGCCGCAAGCTCCTTCAGCTCCGCTGATATACGAGGAAACGCCGGTTGTTTCAGAGGAGCCTTCCGCTATTGCGGATACTTCGTCTCCTCAACAACAGGTTTCAAAACCCCCAGATACTCAATCTATTCCTCAGACGTCAAAAAGAAATGGTATTGGCTCGTTTTTTGCTAAAATATTTGGATTTATTTTTCTATTCCTTTTGGGGATTGGGCTTAGCGTACTGCTCCGACAGTATCTGCCGACCAAAACCCCGTCACTTTCAGAATCGCTTCCGACAGAAGATGTGGTAAAAGCGACGCCGACGGTTGCCGAACAGAACATAGATCCACTTGCATCGTGGAAGACATTTTCTGTTGTGAGCGGGGTGACAAGACTTCCATTAGACTCTCTTACGTTTAAACTTCCACCGGATGTGTTGTCGCCGATCTGCGATGGAACCACGTGTGCGTCGCAGGGTACGTATCTACCCGGTGGGACGCGGTTTACTGTCGCACCTCGCGGGCAGGGGCAGCTCCTTTCAGATTTTCGGGGAAAAATTGTGAGCGATCTGGCCGGAAAGTCATTTAGCGTAAAGCAGGCTACTATTTCTGGTAAAAGTGCAACAGAATTTACCGGTTCATTTACTGGTTCTACTGCTGGCGGTTATGCGTTTTCCCGGATGCGCGGAGTCATGATAGAGGCATCACCAACCCTTTCTTTAGAAATAAATCATTTTGTCCCGAGTGGTATTTCTGCGAATTTTGATTCTGATGACACGCTTTTTGATACGATACTTACGACGCTTAGTTTCTCGACTTTGGTAAATCCTATAGAGACCCAAACGCTTTCACCTTCTCTGACACCGTCAACTTCGTCCGGAACTACTCAGTAACTTCCGACTCATGGTCGTCGGCCTTCGGACTGGCCATGAAGAGAGTATCAATGGATGTGTTGTAAGTCTAGGAATACGTTGCCAGAGAGCTTCAGTGACAAATGGCATGAAGGGGTGAAGAAGTTTAAGGATCGTAAGAAATACGTGACGAAATACGCTTAAAGCTTCTGAGTCTCCTTCTCCAAATCGAGTTTTATTTTCTTCTATATACCGGTCAGCTATCCTATGCCAGGAAAATTCGTAGAGTTTTTTGGCTGCGTCTGAGAATCTGTATTTTTCCATATCTTTTGTCACTGAGGAGGTAAGCATATTGATCTCTGAGATAAGGCGTTTATCGGCGTCGTTTGTAAGTGCAGAGTGAAGTGTCTCGGTGTAAAAAGGTATTTCTTCGTTTTTCATTTTGGCGTTATCCAAAGACAGAAGCAGGAATCTTCCAATATTCCACAGTTTATTGGCAAAATTTCTCATGCCACGAATTTTGTCTTCGGAAAGGGCGAGATCATTTCCCGCTGCTGTCCCGAAAACGAGAGCAAACCGGAGAGCATCCGCTCCAAATTGGTCGATCATTTTGAGAGGATTGACAACATTCCCTTTTGATTTACTCATTTTTTGGCCCTTACTATCACGAACGAGTCCATGAAGATAGACCGTTTTAAACGGAACTTTCCCTGTCATGTGAATTCCAAGCATAAGCATGCGGCATACCCACCAAGGAAGAATATCGTAGCCTGTTTCCATGACAGATGTAGGATAAAATTTGCTGTAGTCATTCGTGCCACTTGCACGAAGTGCGGCAAACGGCCATTGACCGGAAGAAAACCAGGTATCAAATGTGTCGGTGTCCTGAACGAGATTTTTTCCGTGACACTCTGGGCATTCTGTTGGTATTGCACCGTCAGTTATAATCCAGTGATCTGATTTTTTATTTTTGATATTTGATATTTGATTTAAACATGTTTGGCATTTCCATGCCGGTATCCTGATGCCCCAGACGTTTTGACGGCTGATATTCCAATCGTGGAAATTAGAGAGCCACTGTTTTGCCGTTTTTTCAAAACGCTTTGGTACAAATGCCACTTGTTTTTTATTTATTGCATCAGTAGCTTTTTTAGCAAGCGGGGAGACTTTTATATACCACTGCTCAAGCGGAAGCGGTTCTATGACCGTGCCGCATTTCCAACATGTGCCGATCCTATGCGTGTACGCTTCGTCTATTTTTATGAGAAGTCCATCGGTTTTCAGATCTTCAACCATCAGTGGCCGTACGATTGCAATTTTTTTGCCGTGATATTTTTCTGCTCGTTCCCGGTATTTTGGTTCAATGTTTTTTTGTGATAGAAACCATGAGAAGTCCATCCGTCCATGAAAATCGATGATAGGAGTGACCGGAAGATTAAATTTTTTCCCGAGTTCAAAGTCATGCGAATCATGCGCAGGGGTGACCTTCATAATTCCAGTTCCAAACGATGGATCGACTTCCGGATCCGGAATGACCGTCATGCTGATGGGTCCCAAAAGCCCCATGATCTCCAGTGTTTTTCCTATGTATTCTTTATATCGTTTGTCTTTGGGGTTTACCGCTAGTGCAGTGTCACGAAATTTTGTCTCGGGACGGGCTGTCGCGATAGTAAATGGGCCATATTTCATGTAATACAGAGGATCGTTTCTCTCAATATACAACACTTCTAGGTCTGAAAATCCCGTTCCGTCTTTGGTGCAGTAGTTGACAAGTCTGTTGTCCCGATAGATGAGTCCTTCATCAAAAAGTTTCTTAAATGATGTATAG
This sequence comes from Candidatus Gottesmanbacteria bacterium, assembly GCA_016218215.1. Lineage (GTDB taxonomy): Bacteria > Patescibacteriota > Microgenomatia > UBA10105 > UBA927 > JACREM01. The sequence continues at coordinate 12,261 of JACREM010000069.1, forward strand.
ACAGTGGCAATAATTTTTGGATTGAGGGTAAAAATATTCCGACTCCAGTCGAGTGAAAAACCAAGTTTACGGAGTTGGTTTTCCATGGTGCCGCGGTTTTCGTGAACAAAATTCCAGATGTCTTTATATAAAGTTTCCCTATCAAAATCAAATCTGCTTTTGCCCATTTTGGCAAGATGCTTTTCGTACACAAATTGTGTTTCAAACCCTGCGTGGTCTGCCCCCGGAAGCCAAAGTGTGTTGTCTCCGAGCATCCTATGGTAGCGGATCATGATATCTTCCACCACATACATCGCATGACCTACGTGTAGATCTGCGTTTGCGTTGGGAGGAGGAAGGAGAACAGAAAATGGTTTAGACCCTTTTTTGTCATTTGGGGAAAAATATCCGTTTTTTTCCCAGAGTGCATAGATTTCGTCTTCTGTCGTTTGAGGTGAGTATGCTTTATCAAGAGTAGAGTCCATGGTTGTTATTATACCATTGAGTCTTGCGAGTTAAATTTCGACTGATAAATTCGATACGGCAGTGATTTCGTTCCAAGAGATTGGTGTACTAAATATAGATGCATAGATTCCTATAGTAACAGCGTTGTCGGTACACAAAGAGAATGGGGGAGCGAAAAGGCGAAATGATATGCCGGAGTTCTGAATTGCTCCTTCAAACTTTTCTCGAAGTCGTGTATTTGATGCTACTCCACCCGAGAGAAGAATTGAATGAGCATTATGTATTTTGGCAGCATGGATCGTTTTTCTTACTAATACATCTGTAATTGATTCCTGAATTTCGTACGCACATTGTTGTATGGTTTCATCTTTATATTGTTTTTGCTTTTTAAGTGAATCGACCACTCGTACTGCTGCGGTTTTGAGTCCGCTAAAAGAAAAACTGTAGGGCTTATCCGGAAGATATGGTCTTGGGAGCGTAATTTTTGAATTTTGATCTTTGATTTTTGATTTGAGATTTTGAGTGGTGGAAAATTGTGACGCTGCCTCCTGGATGGCTGCACCTCCCCGGTTTTCAAACCCTAGGAGTCGCGCTGTTTTATCAAATGCTTCGCCAGCTGCATCGTCAAGAGTGCCACCGAGCCATTGAATATTTTTTATTGACTTCATTACATAGAGCTCAGTGTGTCCGCCGCTCACAACCAGAGAAATTGCGGGAAAAGCTATGAGCCTTTTGCTTTCAGCTTCCAGGATATTAGCTGACGGCTGACGGCTGACGGCTGACGGCTGAATAATAAAATTCGCAAACATATGTGCAATGACGTGATTGACAGGAATGATAGGAATGCCTGTTGCAAAAGAGATTGTTTTAGCAGTTTCTATTCCAATAAGAAGAGACCCGATCAGTCCTGGACCTATAGTGACCGCAATCGCATCAATATACCTTTTTATTGTTTGCATATATGTTTCATTTGTATTTTTTGTTCTTAGCGGTGCCAATGCTTCTGTGAGGACCGGAATGATAGACCGAATTTGTTCTCGGGCAGCTAATTCCGGTACTATCCCGCCGTATTTTTTATGTACAAGAGTAGACGAAGCTATGCTTGATGAAAGAATCGTTTTCCCATTGAGAATTACAGCCGCGGCGGTTTCATCGCAAGAGGATTCTATGGCGAGAATATGTGAATTCATGTTTCAAGTCCGATAAGTTTGGCGAGTTGAGTCGTCGAGGGGGTGTGAATTTTTGGTATTTCAATGACCGATGCGCCGATTGAGGCCGCCTGAGATGATTTTTTTTCTTTATACGGATCTCCTTCGGTAATTGCGATAACGGAAGGCTTGATCGTTGTTACCAGATTAAAATACTTTTGGTCTGTATCCATGGTCGGTAGTTCTATAACTTCATCGACACATGAGAGGGCCAAAAGCATAGCTTTCCTTTGTGCCTGTGTATGAATGGGTCGGTTGTTGCCTTTTCGAGTTTTTACGTTTTCATCTGACTCGAGCGCCACTATAAGTCGGTCTCCATGATTTTTTGCCGTGATAAGGAATTGTATGTGGCCATAATGCAGGACATCAAAGCATCCCCCTACAAGAACTATTTTTTCGTGTGTATTGTATTCCATTATTTATTTGGGAATTGGTAGTATTGGACATTGGTAGTATTCATGTTATACACCCCGTAGGTATATTGCCTGCCATGGTCTGAAGTTTGACGTAAATGTTGTGTCTTCTAGTACTTCACCACGTCGGGTAACCCTGTATTGAAACGAAGCATTTGCTCCCCAAGCCGGAAAATCAATTTGTCTTACGATCCCTTTGGGTAACGTCGGGTCATCCTGATAAAGCGGCGCAGGGGGAGCGGATTCGCCCCATGTTTTATGGTTTAGTATCTCCGCTTTTCTTCCGTCGCTTGTACCATAGAGAGTAAATGTGAGATTGAGATTTTTTGTATCAGTTTTTGATTGGATGAGAATAGACTGTCCGGTGTTGTTGGAAAATTTTAAATCGACTGTTGGCGAATAGACAGTGGCGTCGAGTCCCGGCTTAAATCCTCCTTCTTCATAGTAATGTACGCGGTATGCATGGGCATGCCGCTCCACGATAGGAAGGCCTGCATTTAACGCCGCACGAAAGAGCGTAGAGGATACCTGACAGACGCCGCCTCCGTCTCCCAAGACCGTTCTTCCTTCTTTTATAATATATGCGGCCTGGTAGCCAGTAGTCGCGGATATATCTCCTAAAGCGTCGTTAAACGAGAATGTTTTTCCCGGTGGAATAAGGATTCCATGAAGTTTTGAGGCTGCTAAGGCAACGTTATGAATTCTTCCGGGAATAGATCCGGAAAATTCAGAATATCCTCTGCCGATGAGCTCTTTTACTCCAAATGTATTTGTTTCACTTGTGACAATAGACGGCGTAACTGGATCCACAGGAAGAGTGACTACGAGTGTGGTTTGTTCTTTACTGCCGGATGAGACTGCCAGTAATTCAAAAAGTTGTATAGCTTTCTCGACATTGACCTTTCTTCCCGTCTGAGACGGTTTAAATGATGAAACCCTGTTGTTTGCGAATTGAAAGAGAGCATCCTGACTTGGTATATCTATTGATTCACTTAAAAATCCAACGGTGTCTCTTACGAGATCTTTGTTGTATGAAAATGACAACGGAAGGTCGACGTTTCGTAGCCCAAAGAGAGATAGGAGGTGCTGGATAAATGTCGTATTTCTCCCGATAGAATATGCCTGCACAGCCGCGAGTGTCGCATCATACCCGACGCCAGCATCGAGCGCTGAAAGTGTCGCAATCGTATCTTCAAACCGGAATTGGAAATATTTTTCTCTAATCGGGGTATTGAGATGTTCTACGTATCTTTGTACGTCGTCCTTCTTTGCACCCCCAAAAGAAACAGAAGCGAGTGAGACATTGGGGTAGACTCGAAGCGAATATTGATGTACCCGGTAATAATACAAGAGGATACCGAATACGATAAGAAAAAATGCGGTGATGTAAATATTTTTTTTCATTGATGTATTGTTCTTTCTTGCCTCCATGATATGATAATTGTACAAGCGAATGCGTAAATTCGCTAGTGTGTTTATGGATACGAATGAACCACTGTCCGGAACTATCGAGATGGCTGATTTTCCTGTGGTTGGGCAGCCAGCGCCTTTGGTCGCACCACCTCCTGCTTCAGAAGCACAACCGGTCGGATCTGCGGTACATTCGACAGTAGGTGAACCAGAAAATCCGTTTATACCAAAAGGCGCTACACCTGAGATTGTGCCGTCTATGCCGCAAGAGAGTGGATTTACCGGGGACAATGGAAATCCGCTTATGCGAAGACTTGTCATGGTTGGGGCGTTTGTGGGGGTGCTTCTCGTACTTTTTTTTGTTGGAAAATTTATCTTAGGATTTCTTGCAAGCAACAAAGAAGTAACAATAACGTATTGGGGTCTTTGGGAGAATGATGCGACGGTGAAAAATGTTATCGCTGGTTTTGAATCAAAAAATCCTAAGATAAAAGTAAAGTACCTGAAACAGTCGCAAAAGCAGTATCGCGAAAAACTCCAGGCTGCAATTGCCCGTGGGGACGGTCCGGATGTGTTTCGCTTTCATAACACGTGGGTGCCGATGCTGAAAAATGATCTTCTCCCGTCTCCTAAAACCGGTATGACCGCGCAGGAATTTTCAGTTTCATATTTTCCTGTCGCCAAAAACGATCTCGTCGCAGGATCGACGATTTTTGGAGTTCCAATGATGATCGATGGACTTGGTCTTTACTATAACGAAGACCTGTTCGCATCGGCAGGAGTAAAACCTCCGACTACCTGGGAGGAGTTACTTAGCATCATACCAAAGCTTCGCGTATCAAACGGGACGAGTATGACAACTGCTGCAGTTGCATTGGGAACAACAAATAATATCGAAAATTTTAGTGATATTGTGGCAACCATGATGATGCAAAATGGTGCGGATTTACGAAATCCTACAAGTAAAGAAGCTGAGGAAACCCTCGTGTTTTATAGAAAATTTGCTGATCCGACAGATCCTGTGTACACATGGAATGAATCGCTTGATAATTCCATCTATGCATTTGCCATGGGGCGTGTTGCTATGATTTTTGCTCCATCCTGGCGCGCATTTGATATAAAAGAAATGAGTAAAGCCGGAAATCCAAGACTACGATTCAAAATTGTTCCTATCCCTCAGCTTCCCGGAAATACTGTAACATGGGCATCGTATTGGGTGGAAGGTGCGAGCAGCAAATCAAAATATCCTGACCAGGCGTGGAAATTTATACAATATCTTACGAGTAAAGAAGGTGAAACGAAGCTGTATACCGATGCATCCCGTAATAGACTTTTTGGAGAACCTTATAGTAGGGTGGATTTATCCGGAAGTGTGACTGGCGATGATTATGTAGAGGCGTATGTAAAACAAGCACCCAGTAGCAAGTCATTTCCACTGGCATCCCGAACGTTTGACAATGGGCTGAATGATAAGCTTTCAAAATATCTTGAAGATGCACTCAACGCTGTGGCAAAAGGAACTGCTCCGGCTCAGGCGCTTCAAACAATGTCTGCAGGGTTTCATCAGGTTTTTACCACATATGGTCTTTCGTCCGGAACCGCTGCCTCTCCTCGTGGAGATACCACGATACAATAACCAATGTATGATTTAACCCTTCGGGACGCTGTATTGGTCGCTGTTTCTTATTCAGATATTTTTTCTTATCCTCTCACAATAGAGGAATTAATCCGTTTTCTTCCGTATAGATCAGATGCATCGAGGATACGAATTCAAAGAGTAGTAAATGCGCTTCATTTACTGACTCGAGACGGATTTATTACATTTTCAAAAGCTTCGGGATATATTGCGCTTCGAAAAAAAAGAGACACAATTGCCCAGAGGAAATGGAATATTGTGTATAGCGTGTTATGGATATTTCGGTATATTCCAACAGTTCGTCTCGTTGCAGTAACAGGAGCATTATCAATGAACAATGTCGAAAAAAAAGATGACATTGATCTTTTGGTGATTGCTGAAGGAAAGAGCGTGTGGATTACACGTTTTATCGTGACTTTTTTATTTGATGTCTTTGGCATACGAAGAAAGCCAAACCAACGTCATGTTTCTAATTTATTTTGTCTGAATATGTATCTTTCATCCGACGCGTTAGAAATCCCGAAAGAAAAAAGAAATTTTTATATTGCACATGAAATCGTCCAGATGGTGCCTGTTTTTGATAGAAAGAATACGTATAATTTATTTTGTCAAAAAAACTTGTGGGTGAGAGACATGCTCCCGCATGCACTAAAAAGGGTACAAATCAGGACAGGACATACTCGTATTGGATTTGGTATTGTCGGGGAATGGGTACAGCAATTATTTTTTACCAGTATGGAATATTTAGATGTGTTGTTTATGCGCGTGCAGCTTTTGTATATGAAGACTCGTCATACCCGTGAAGTAGTCCTTCGGGATATGATTCGATTTCATCCTTTTGATGCAAACGAGTGGGTCTATAAAAAATTAGCTATTCGATTGCGACGAAAGAAAATACCACTTGACAAGATTTTTTTCTCCCATTAAAATAGCAGTCACTTCAAAAGACTGCCAGTGAATATTGGTATTCAATGTATAAATTTTAAAGGAGGATCCATATGGCAACAATAAATATAAAGCCGTTATTTGATAACGTACTCGTAAAACCTCTTCAGAGCGAGGAAAAACTTCCATCAGGCATCGTGCTTCCGGATAGCGCAAAGGAAAAACCACAAGTAGGTCAGGTTATGGCTGTCGGAGCAGGATCGGTAAACGAGAAGGGCGTGAAGACTGAAATGGTAGTTAGGGTTGGGCAAAAAGTTATGTATAAAAAGTGGGGAGGGAATGAAGTCAAAGTGAACGGGGAAGAGTGGATGATAGTTGAACAAAAAGATATATTGGCGGTTGTTGAGTAAAAATAAAGAAAGGAACATAGTATGGCAAAACAAATTAAATTTTCTGAAGATGCACGACAGGCACTTGTGCGTGGGGTAAATATTTTAGCCAAAGCAGTCGTGACGACACTCGGACCTAAGGGGCGAAACGTCGCCATTGATAAGAAATGGGGTTCACCCAATGTGATACACGACGGAGTCACAGTCGCAAAAGAGATAGAGCTTTCCGATCCATTTGAAAATATGGGAGCACAGCTTGTAAAAGAGGCTGCATCAAAAACAAACGATGTCGCAGGAGACGGGACGACAACGGCGACGCTTTTGGCACAATCCATCATCAATAATGGATTTAAAAACGTCACAGCCGGTGCAAATCCTATGATCCTGAGAGTTGGTATGGAAAAAGGAGTGGATGCGGTGGTGTCTGAAGTCAAACGAATGGCAAAGACGGTAAAGGACGCAGATGTTGCTAAGGTTGCGACGATTAGCGCCCAGGATGAAAAAATCGGAAATCTCATCGCTGAAGCTCTTCAGAAGGTGGGCAAAGACGGTGTCGTCACCGTCGAAGAGGGTAAAGGGCTTACCATGGAGATTGAGTATAAAGAGGGTATGGAGTTTGACAAAGGATATGCAAGTCCGTATTTTGTCACGATCCCTGACAAGATGGAATCTGAGATAAGTGATGCGTATATTCTTATCACTGATAAGAAAATTACAGCTATTGCTGATCTCCTTCCGTTCCTTGAGGGATTTATAAAAGTTTCAAAGAATCTTGTCATCATTGCCGATGACATAGAGGGTGAAGCACTTGCGACACTGGTCGTCAATAAGATGCGAGGCACGTTTAACGTGTTAGCTATCAAAGCTCCCGGATTTGGCGACAGAAGAAAAGCGATGCTTGATGATATCGCGGCTCTCACCGGCGGTACCGTCATCTCTGATGAAACTGGGAGGAAACTTGAGAATGTAAAAGTTGAAGACTGCGGACGTGCCGATAAAGTATGGGCAGACAAAGAGAACTGCAGAATCATTGGCGGCAAAGGATCCAAGTCTGCGCTTTTAGCCAGGGTTGCCCAGATAAAACGCGAGATGGATATATCTACGAGTGATTTTGATAAAGAAAAGCTTCAGGAGAGGCTTGCAAAATTGTCCGGTGGAGTAGCTGTCATAAACGTCGGCGCTGCAACTGAGGTAGAGTTAAAAGATAAAAAAGAAAGAGTGATTGATGCTGTAGCGGCTACTAAGGCGGCACTCGAAGAGGGAATAGTCGCAGGTGGCGGCGTAACACTCCTTCGTGCACGAAACGTACTTAAAGCGCTTCGTGACTCGTTGGTAGTTCCTGACGAAAAAATAGGAGTAGATATACTCTATCAGGCATTAAGCGAACCAACTCGCTGGATAGCAAAAAATGCAGGTGCAGATGAAGGATGGGTCGTAAATAAAGTCGAGGAATCAAAGGTTTCGGACTACGGATTTAACGCCATGACCATGGAATTTGGGTCCATGCTTGCGGCAGGGATTGTAGATCCTGCGAAAGTGACCCGAAGCGCAGTGCAAAATGCAGCAAGTATTGGGATGATGGTGCTCACGACAGAGGCACTCATCACCGATCTGCCGGAGAAGAAAGACTCAATGCCAGCAGGCGGTGGTATGCCAGGAGGCATGGGCGGTATGGGTGGGATGGACTACTAATTTAGTGAGTAGAAAGTAGAAATATAATACAAAAATAAAAAAGTCCTCTGATTATTCAGGGGACTTTTTGGTAAGATAAGATATCATGATCGAAGAGAAAGTTACTATTGCAAACGAGAAAGGATTGAAGTTGGTTGGGGTTTTGCACCTACCCACTGGAAGAAAACGATGTCCCGCCGTTATTAATCTTCATGGCTTTACAGGGTATAAGGAAGAGGAAAATAGTAGTTCCTTAGCACGTGACCTAGCTTCAAAAGGGTATGTTGTCATTCGATTTGACGCTTCAGGAGATGGTGAAAGCGAAGGGACGCTTTCTGATGATTACCGGATGACAAATTATCTTTCAGATATTGATAGTGTGTATCAATATCTAATCCATCATCCGTGCGTTGATCCAGAAAAGATAGGAGTATGGGGACATAGTATGGGAGCGACATTGTCTCTTATATGGGGAAGTATGCATAATGAAATAAAAGTAATTTGTGCAGTGTCTCCGCCTATAGAGCTTGGATCGACTGATTGGCTTGGACCAAGGCTTGAATCCTGGAAAAGAACGGGGTGGTTTTCAAAAATTAGCTCAAATGGAAATATTGAAAAACGAATACCATGGGCATTTGTGGAAGATGCACGTAAATATAACGTTTTAAAATTTGTTCAGGGTGTGAAGAGTCCAACTATGATAGTCCTTGGACTTTCGGATGATACAGTTCCTCCCGAACAATCAAGAAAAATATATCGACGCCTCACATGCAAAAAGGAGCTTATTGAAGTCGAAGGAATGAGCCATGATTACAAAAAATTTCCTGACCAAGTTTTGAAGGTAAATGAAAAAGTACTTCCGTTTTTTCGGCAATTTTTATAGGATTTGTTTGAGCTTGTTCTCCTGTGCTATGATTGTAGGCGCTATGAAGCGAAAAGTTATTTTCCTTGCGATTCTTGTCCTTCTCTTTTTTTTCGCGATTCTCCTCGTAAAATACGTCATAGGACGAACGCCTAAACAGGGTGTTTTGAAAGTCCAAAGTGTACCTCAGGCAAGCGTATTTCTTGATAATAAGCACATCGGGAGAACTCCATATGAAGATAAAGTTGAGGAGGGACAATATACGATAAAAATTGTTCCGGATGAATCAATTCAATCACTCGCCGCATGGCAGGCAAATATCCGAATTTCCCCAAATACACTTACCTATGTCAATCGTGATCTATCAGACTCTGAGCTCACGTCTGCAGGAGATGTGCTGTGGCTTGAAAAAATATCGAGCAAGCAATCAGAAATTTCTGTCACCACGATTCCGGACGGCTCATCGCTTCTTTTAGATACTGGGGGAAAAAGTGTCACGCCAATCCTTCTTCAAAATATCACCCCCGGAGATCACACACTCACTGTTTCTTCCCCCGGGTTTTTGACACGGACGCTCAAAATTCGGACTACCGGTGGGTATAAACTTATAGCGACCTTGCAGCTTGCTTTATCTGCTACAGGACCCTCAGAAGCGACTTCATCTTCACAGGTGGTTTCGCCCACTCCGACTCTATCCCAAGGGAAACAGGCTTCTGGGTCCGGGAGCGTGAAAGATCCACTCCGACCATATATAGTTGTGAAAGAAACACCGACCGGGTACCTTCGGGTTCGCATGGAGCCTACTACCAGTGCGACTGAAGCGGCTCGGGTAAAGCCCGGAGATAAATTTTCTATCTTGTCTTCCAAAACCGGGTGGTATCAGATAACGTTTGAAGAAGGAAAAAAAGGCTGGGTGTCTGGACAATATGCGGAAAAAGTTGAGTAGTTTTTTACTTTAAAGCCTCAAAGATTCAAGGAGTATGATAAGCGTTCCGACGCACCAATGAGTGATAATGAGCGTATAGATATTTCTATATTTTAGAAAATTACTCGATAAGATAAGTCCCAGAAAAAATGTACCGATGAGTATAGAGATGCCGCCATGCATATACGGGGTATGAATAAGCATGAAGATAAGCGAGCAATAGAGGCAAAGAAATATTTTATTTTCCGTAACATAGGTAAGCCTTGTAAGATAGAATCCAAAAAATATAATTTCCTGAAGTGGAACTGAGAGCAGGACATAATATGCTATGCCAAACGGAAGCGGTATAAACGCTGTTTCATTGAGCATTTCTTTCAATGCGCTAAACGAAGGGACTGTGAAGTAGATGAAAAGAATGGAGAGAATATACAGTATCGCTGGCGGAAGTATTGATTTCATGCTTTCGGAAAATAATCTCTTTTGCAATCCGAGTGCTTTTACGGATATATTTAATTTATGCATGACGACCGCGATATACCCGAGACTTGCAAACATGATAAACGTTCGAAAGAGCATAATTTTTGGAATAAATAATATGAGAAGGAGTGGGAGAAAGATAAGATACGTTGTTTCTACGAGAAGAAAGATAGGGCTTTTAAAAAGTTTGGGAGGTGAAATTTTCATACATTTCATCCACCGATGCCGTAAATAACGACGAGGATTAATCCCGCCCAGAGGATAACCGTCAAAAGGAGCGGAAGATCTGAAGTGAGAATTTTTTCAGGTGATTCTCCTTTTCCTTCGTAAATAAGCTGCATATACCGCATGATGCCAAAAAGGACAAATGGGATGGTAATCATCATCCATTTTCTGTCGGGTAGATCCGGTGCAAAATCATAGTATGAGCGAAGGAAAAATCCCCGGTTTGTTGGTTTTTCAAGAAATGTATAAAAGGCGTAGGTAATAAACGTAGAATTTGCAAACATTGCGGTATACGTGTCGAGTAATTTTTCTGAGTAGTGAGATAAGCTTTCCCGGGTGTCGCGCGGAATGACGCCGCTATATCCCTGTAAAAGTGTAAGTTCTGCCCGTCGTTTTCCGATAGCCAAAAATAATGCTAAGGATAAAGCGGCAAGCGCAAGCCAGATCGAGATATGAAATCCAGTTGCAGCCTCTCCGGCGTATACACGAAGAAAATACGCGGTAGTGATGGTAAGAATATCTATAACAGTGATGTGTTTTAAGAAGAGCGAATATGAATACTCCAGGACGATAAATAGAACAGAAATAAAGAAAAATGACTGACTGATCGTGGAGCTAATTTTTAACCCCAGGCCGAGAAATACAAGCGACGTTGTAAGTGCAAGCGCTGGTGACAGGAGCCTGCTGGCCACCGGACGAAATTTTTTGAACGGGTGTTTTCGGTCTTTTGGCGCATCGAGGATATCATTAAAAATATAATTTGATGACGACAAGAGACAAAAAGAAATAAATGCCCAGAGAGTAGGTGTAAGTACCTTTGGTTCTAAGACATGACCGGTAAAGAGAATCGTGGTAAAGACAGCGAGATTTTTTAACCACTGTCTTGGTCGTGCTGTTTTGAGAATTGCGTAAAGAAGTTTACCCATAGGAGAAACCCTCCAACTGCGACCATCACAAGCAGAAACGTAAACACTTTTTCTTTACTTGTTACAGTAAGAGCGATTGATCCCAGTATAGCTGACACTATCCAGTAAAACAAGGCAATTCTTCTCTTTCCCCACCCGAGATCCAGAAGTCTGTGGTGCAGGTGTCCTCTGTCTGCTAGTACCGGAAGTTTTTTTGATCCAATCCGTCGGATGAGCGTATAGACTGCGTCAATCATAGGAACACCCAATACCAACAGCGCCGTGCCGACCTTTGCGTATGAGAGAATACCGATGAGAGCCAAGAGAAATCCGGCAAGTGTTTTCCCTCCATACCCTGGCATGATTTTTTGTGGATAAAAGTTCCATGGAAGAAATCCAAAAAAAGCGCCTGCCGTGATAAATGCAAGCGTGGTGACAAACGATTGGGTTGGATCTTGAATGCTAAATCTCATTGAAAGAAGACCTAGGACGACAGCGCTAATCGTGACAAAGCCTGGCATTTGTCCATCAACTCCCGCAGACCATCCGATGATATTCATCGTCCACATAATCCAAAGAAGTGCAAAAAGATCAGCAAGGATAATGATGGTATGAATACCAAACAAAGGAAAAGAGTAGGTCCATATTGAAAGATCGATAATGCCACCAGTGAATGGGTTGGTAATATAGGGAATTCCGACTCCTACGCCGATGACGATGAGGGAAGCGACTAAGTTTGTTCCGAGTCTTATGTAGGGGTGAATGTCTTTTTTGTCATCCAACAGTCCAACGATAATAAGAATGGAGGATGCACCAAGGATTGCCCACGTGCGTACAGTAAGCGGAAGAAAAAGAATGGTTGAAACGAAAAGACCAATAAATATTGCGAGTCCTCCGGCCCTTGGGATAATGCCTTTGTGTACATGAGCCGGGTGAAAGCGTTTTTTTGGATCGTCTACCAGATCATATTTTTTGGCAAAACGGATAATGACAGGGGTGATGAAAAGAGTGGTAAGAAATGCGATAAGAAAGGGAATATACGGCATACTTCTTTTGCTCAGTTATGTTACGAGTGAAATGATACTCAATATAACAACGCACGAGAAAAGACTGACAACAAATGATGTGAGAGATAAAATTTGTGCAAAGATGAGGTGCTCCCGTGTGCTATAAACACTTGTAAGTATTGCAGCTATTTGCCAGATGAAGCTTCCTACCGGAAGAATGACGAGCCAGAAGGATTTTTCCAATTGTTCATCTCCCCATGGAAGCGAATACCAAAGGGGTACCATTGGAGGAAGTTTTTTCCATACGACGAAAAAAGCTATACATTGAACTGCAATGAGAATAAAAGAGAGCTTCATAGAAATATTGATGACCCAATTTTTGTTAAGAGTAGTCCATGTTTCGCGAATAAATGAAGCTCGGTGTTTGAGCGAAATAGTCATGTTATTTTTTTAGTTTTAGGGCAGTCGTCTGTATCGGTGATCTGTACATAAGCGTGTATGACCCATCTTCGTGGACCAGGAATGCCCGCGTCGGATAGAGAGGCAGATCACGGGCCATCTGCGATGGTTTTACGAGAGAGTCTCCAACGTACCATGGAAAAGCTGATTCATCCGGATTATACAGATACACAGACTCTGGATGGGTGCTATAGTATATCGTTTCAAAAAATATAAGCGGAGAAGTTGCAAATACAACATCTGACGGTTTTTTTAATGAATTTATTTGCGTGATAGTATCGCGGATGGGAAGCTTTGGGTGTAGCGGAGGATACCATATATTTACCCAGAGTAAAAATCCCACATAGAGTGCCGAGAGGAGCACTTGGACTGATTTATTTTTGATCATCTCCAGTACAGAGACGACAAGAAATATTTCTCCGAATGTTACAGGCAGAAAATAGCGGTTTGTAAACATTGGTTTAACGAGAAGTGAAAATCCAAGAACAAGCGTTAAAGGTGCAGCAACCAGTAAAAGAATAAAAAGATTCGTTTTTCTCTGATGCTTTGAAATGAGTAGGATCGCCATAAGTCCTAGAAGAACAAGAGATCCGAATGCTGTCCATCCCCAGAGATACCAGGGTGTTCCTTCATACCCAAGAAACATATTTCCAAGTACGGAAGTAATCAGGTGCAGGTCAACGGGAAAATACCAGGAAGAGGAGAGTTTTGAAATATGTGAAGAAGACACAATGATCCAGGGGAGCATACAAAGGCTCACAAGTGCGATGCTTTGTATGTATTTTTGTTGAAATACGTGTTTTAGAGAAATATGTCTGTATTCGGTGATCAGAAAATGAAGCGTCGTTACGATCGGGAAAAAAATCATGTACACATGGGTATAAAATCCCAAGATTGTGGCTGTGGTAAAAATGATCCATTTTTTTTCAAGATATCCGTATAAAGCAAGAGCAATAAACGCCATGAACCATCCGTACGCGCGAGCTTCAAACGCGTAATAGAGAAGCATCGGATTTAATATAAACGTAAGAGGGGTGACCCATGAGAGAAAATGTTTTCCAAATCGTTTTTCAGACCAAACAACGACAACAGAGCATGCGATGAGAAATCCTACAAGCGAGAGCGATCGCACCGCGACTTCGCTTGTGCCGAAGAGTTTGATCCAAAAATGAAGAAGTATGTAGTATAAAGGAGGCTCAAACGTGAGCGTCGGGAGGAAGTGTAAAAGCGGTTCTTTCGCGGCAAGAATAGAGAATGCTTCATCGCGCCAAATACTTTGGGTAAGGTAGAGAAGCGGCGTATGTGACAAAAGAAATTGAAAGGCGGAAACAACAAGAGACATACGCGTTTATTATACCGCTTTCATCCCCCTTCGCGAAGTACTCGCTTCGGCGGGATTCCGCAAGATTAAATAGCTTCAAATTTTTTCTGTTACTCTATATTCAAGTCGTTTGCCAAACAGGAGTCTCGTATGAGCGTCGAGCCCTGGGAGAGCGCTTAGGAAAAAAGAGATGAATGGGAGCGTCAGCCATTGAAGGTAAAAAAACGGCAGTTTCCAAGTGGCAAAATCCTTTGGTTTCGGCGGTTTTATTTTCCAATCAATGTAAAAGATGACCAACAAAAAGAGTGTTGAAAGCGTGAGGATTCCGGATGATATTTTTGGGATATTATGACCCAATACCGTGCGGCCGAACGCAGGATTTATAAGTGTCGGGATAGTACTGCCGATCGTCAGGACAAACCAATTTGCCGGCCAGAATATATGATGTTCAAGTATTTGGATAAGTCGACGAAGCCGGTCTTTTAGAGGAATTTCCGGGTGGGTCAGGATCCCTCGGATGATGAATGGAACGTCAGATACTCCCCATGCCCAGCGTTTAGACTGTTCATATTGATTGATCATGGTTTTAAAGAACCCATGACTCTCCGCAGCGTCTACGTACACAGGCAAGAAGATGCCTTTCGTCGAGACTTTTTCTCCAAGAGAAAAATATACAGTGAAAAAAAGATGATAGTCTTCAGGAATGACGTCTACGCCCCAGTATCCTGCTGATACTGCTGTTTTAAAAGAAAGTGAGTATGTAGAAAAATTTATGAGTTTATCTTGTTCGGATAACACTGCAAGATTCCAGATACTGTTTAACGTGTTTAAGAATTTATTTGGAAGCGGGAGTCTCCAGATATTTGAGTAGAAAAGAATCGCTCCTTGATAAAAGTGATAGTATCGGTCTGGATCACTTAAAAAGTGATACGAAAAACAGGCAAAATATTTTGGGTGTAAAAATGCATCGGCGTCGCAGGAGGTCACCGTGACATGTTCTAGTGAAATGCGCCATTGCTTGAGTTTTCCCATGGCTGCTCGGGCCGCATATGCCATATTGGATGATTTTCCTGCTATTTCGCCTGGTACGAGAGGATGAGACGTGACGAGGAATTTGCCGAACATATTTCCGAATTTACGCTTCAATATATCTGACGCTTGCTTTGCGTCTGTATCTTTTTCTTCAGTTGCAAGGACTATCATGAGATGGTCAAGAGGGTAGTCTTGTTTTGTCAGATTTAAAATGGTTCGCTCAAGGATATGAATCGGTTCTTTGTACTCCGGAATAATGATAATGTGATGCAGTTTTTGAAAATCTGGCACTGTTTTTGCTTTTGTAAGCCAATCGATTTGAATATGAGCGATCATTTTGACATACGACCTGAGAGCATTGAGCGCTGAGACAGAAGATTTTGATAACCAGTACACGTCGAAAAGAATAACGAGATATGCGACGAATGCCGGATGAGAGAGAGATAACCATGCGGGCATAGTGATAAGAGACCAGGACATGAGCGGCACGAGTATCTCAAATAACCGTTGGAACGTTCGGGGGTACTTTTCGTAGAGTTGGCGCATAAATACCTGCTAATTATAGCACAGAAGACTAACGAATGTCGGGAAAACCGACTACGTCTGCGCGATGTTGCAATAGATAATAATAGTTTGCCTTGATATATCTTGGGATGATTCCAATGCCTTCATTTCCTCTTCTTCCGGAAGAGATAACAACGAGATTTTTATTAAATACCACTTTGCCGACGGTTTTGAGTCTTCGTGCTATTTCTATATCTTCAGCAATTTTAAAATTTTTCGGAAAGCCTCCAACTTGCATTGCTTTTTCTTTCCAGAATGCAATATTTTGACCCGGTGCCATCGGGATACCGAACCATGACAAAATCAAATTCAGAGTAGGTTGTATGAAATTTATAAAAACTCGATACGCCAACGGCCCGTCTGGAACTCGGTAAATTCCATAAACACATGACACATTTGGTTTTAATAACGATTTTTCAATTTTTGACAACCAATCATAGGGTACTTCGGTGTCTGCGTCAGTAAAAGCTACAATGTCACCCTTGGCTTTTTCAAGGCCTATCTGTCTTGCGTATCCGATACCTCGATGTTCAACAGTTTCAACGATTGCATTTTTTCCTTTGGCTACTTTTGCCGTCCCGTCTGTCGATTTTCCATCAATAACAATGATTTCATCTGGCTTTCTGTCCAGTTTCCAAAGAGAGTCAATAGTCCTGGGAAGAAATTTTTCTTCGTTGTATGCGGGAATGACGACTGAGATGGTCATACGTATATAATAATCCCTGCCTGAGCAGGCGGGCAATAATCAAATTATCTCCTGCAAAGCAGGATCTGGCTCCGCCAGACAATAAACAAATAAATTGATCAAGTATTTATATGAAATAATTTTTTGGCGTTTAATGTTGTTTGATTTTCTATCATGGATTCTGGCTCGTGTATTAAGGAAGATATTGTTTTTGCAATAAGTGGAATATATTTTGGTTCGTTCCGTTCTCCACGATGAGGTTCTGGAGTAAGATACGGAGCATCTGTTTCGAGGAGTAATGTATCTAGACGCATAGACGGAAGAATCGATTGTATATGCTTTGTGTAGGTGATATTTCCGTCAACACCGAAGTATAAATTTCGTTCAGTTGCCATTCTCATATCCTGAAGTCCTCCGGAAAAACAGTGGATGACACCCAGTGGCATTTTGGGAAGCGCATCGAGTACCGAAAAAAGATCCTCGAACGCATCGCGGCAGTGAATGATGGCTGGAAGGCCGTATTTTATGGCAAGGAGTAGTTGATCTTCGAATAAATGTTTCTGTTGGTCTTTTTTGCCATCTGCTTTTTCGCTTTTGAATTTGTGGTAATCCAATCCGCATTCGCCGATAGCGATAATTGTCCCCACTTCGCTTCTCGCTACGCTTAAGCTACGCGGGGTAAACTTTGTACCCTGGTATTTTTTTAGTAACAACTCGAGGTCGTGGGTGTCGGGGGATTTGTTGGCTTCGTACGGGTGATATCCGATGCTTGCAAAAAGGGACTGCGGTTGTGTAAGCGCAATGTCTATGGCTTTTTGAGAAAAATAAAGGTTAACTCCCGGGATGATAATTCTTTTTACTCCTGTTTTTTTTGCATTGCCGATTACAGAAACTACGTCTGTATTAAATTCAGGAAGATTGAGATGACAGTGAGTATCGATGTACATGATAGAAATATCAAAAATCAAATATTAAATATCAAAAAATACAGATTTAAAATCAAAAAATATTAGCAATACTATATGATTCTTGGAAATAGGGCGGGCCCGGAAATGATTTTTTTGGATGTGAATTGTTTTATGATTTTACTTGAAGTATCCGGCATAAATGGCTCAAGCAATGTTGCGATTTCAACTATTCTATTTGACGCATCTTCAATGA
Organism: Candidatus Gottesmanbacteria bacterium; assembly: GCA_016218215.1. Taxonomy (GTDB): domain Bacteria; phylum Patescibacteriota; class Microgenomatia; order UBA10105; family UBA927; genus JACREM01. Next base: position 29,940 of record JACREM010000069.1, read on the forward strand.
TGCGGGTTAGGCCTTTCCCCTCTAGTTTCCAGGGTTCGTTTGTGTCTATGAATTGATCCGCTTCTTTCATCTTTTTCCAGATGTTTGCCAGCGCATCGTTAAATCGAAATTCTTCGAGTTCTGTTTTACACACGTCTTTGCATACGACTTTATAGTTGTATGTTTTTGTGTTGAGTGATGATGCTTTTTCAGCAAGCTTAGCGACGCGGGCGACGAGATTTCCTAGTCCTCCGGCAAGGTCGCTATTGTAGACCTCTTTGAACCGTCTTTCGGAATAGTCTCCGTCGCTATACGAAGGGATTTCTTTTAGAAGATAATACCGCACTGCATCTGAGCCGTATTTTGTAATAATCGTCATCGGGTCAACGACGTTTCCTAAGGTTTTACTCATTTTTTGACCATCTACTGTGAGATAGCCATGTGAAAAACAAGATTTCGGAAGAGGAAGTCCGGCGGATGTTAGAATTGCCGGCCAGTAGACGACGTGAAATCGTAAGATACCTTTGCCGATGACCATGCAATCCTGTCCGGCCCATGTGTCAAATAGGGTTTGGTCATATCCAAACCCTATGCCGGTCTGGTAGATATTTAGCGCATCAAACCAGACATACATAATCTGGTCTGAATCTCCCGGTACCGGTACGCCCCAGCCTTTTGCGCGCTTAGTACTTCTTGAGATGGAAAAATCTTCAAGGCCGCGTCTCACAAAAGCGAGCGCTTCGTTTTTACGGATTTTTGGAAGAATTTTAAGCGTATCAGATTCGAGCAAATTTTCAATGAACGATTGGTATTTTGAGAGGCTGAAGAAATAATTTTCCTCCGAGACTTGTTCAAGTTTTCTCCCAGGGTGTTCATAGCATTCGCCGTGTTCGTTTAATTCTTCTTTGGGGTAGAATTGTTCACATCCGACGCAATACAGTCCTGTATATGATTTTTTGTAGATATCGCCATTTTTTTCACAGAGTTTCCAGAGTTTTTGGGAAGAGGCAAAATGATGTATCTGATCCGTCCCGCGCTGCCAGATATCAAAATGGACGGAAAGTTTTTGCGCAAGATCCAAAAATTCCTTTTGATGTATGTCTGTAAATTCTTGAGGATTTTGTTTTGCTTTTTCTGCCGCCTGGACAATTTTCAATGCGTTTTCATCTGCTCCGCAGAGATACGTAACCGTGTAGCCCAAAAGCATTCTAAAGCGCCTGATAACGTCAGAGTAGACAAACTCCTGTGCGTGACCTATATGAGGAGCTGCATTGACGTACGGAATTGCGCTCGTGAGATAAAATTTTGCCATTTGATGCGATTGTAGCGAAATTAAACCTGAGACTCAATGTTCGCTTTTCGTGTGTACCATCTGGTCTATAATGACAAGGATACTCGTAAGTAAGATCGGATACAGGATATTTTTCAGTCCAAAGAGCCGTAGGACGAGTACCATGGAAACTCCGAGAGAGATGAGAAAGCATCGGACAAATGATTTTGTCATTATGCTGCATGTGACAAAAAGAAAGCAAAAAAGTATAAAAAAGAAGAAAAGTATTGATGCGCTACTCGTTGGCGCTATGGTTTGGATATAGAAACCAAAAAGTGACACAAGACTGATCCAGAGAAAAAGACGGAGCGGCGTATAAGATTTCATGTGTACTACTATAATACAAATTATTAAAAGAGCAGTATACTGTACCCAGAATGTCTTTTGATTCAATCATTCTTATCACGGTTTTGATTTTAGGATTTATTTCCCTGGGTATATTTTTTGTATGGTATGCTGAAAAATCTAAGGCTCCGGCTAATGATAAAGCACTCCTGTCATGGCTTGGGTCAATGCAGCAATCTATTGAGCAAACAAATAAAACGCTTCATGAATCTATGCGGGGGTCTACGAGTGAGATGTCAAAGGTTTTGTCTGAAAATTCGAGACAGCTAAACGACAGACTCGATACAGCATCCCGAGTGATTGGGGATCTAAAGAAAAACCTTGGAGAGATGTCTGAAGTTGGGCGGGGGATAAAGAGCCTGCAGGAGTTTTTACAATCCCCGAAACTTCGGGGGAATATAGGCGAAGAAGTGCTAAAAGACATGATCGGACAGACGTTTCCCCGTAATTCATTTCACTTGCAGTATTCGTTTCATTCAGGCGTCAAAGTAGATGCGGTACTTAAAACCGATGCGGGTCTCCTTTGTATAGACTCAAAATTTCCCATGGAAAATTTTACCCTGATGCACACAGGAGAGAGTGAAGAGGAGAGAAAGAGAGCAGGAAAAGAGTTTGCGGCGGATATAAAAAAACATATTAGCGATATAAGTAAGAAATATATTTTGCCCGAGGAGGGGACGATGGATTTTGCACTCATGTATATACCATCTGAAGCCGTCTATTACGAACTCGTCAATATTGCCGATGTCATGGAGTATGCCCGCAAAGAACGGGTGTACCCGGTTTCGCCAAACACACTGTATGCGCATTTACAACTTCTTCTCGTCAGTTTTCAGGGGAAAGCCATGGAGGAAAAATCCAAAGAAGTGTTTACGCTTCTACGCGCCATACAAAAAGATTACAAAAAGATTGACGACCAGCTGTCGACACTGAATAAGCACGTGACAAATGCATACAACAGCATGTCTTCTGTTTCAAGCGCCCATGCCCAGATGGGGCAGAAGCTTCAGGGCAAAAATGCGCTTATTGAGTAACGGCGCCTGTTGCTCCTGATGGAGTTGCGGTAGATTTCACTGGAAGAGAGAAATCTTTTAGATGCGTGACTTCTGTGATGGTACTCAGCTTTGAATCCCAAAGACCTTTCACCTGTACTCTGTCGTTTACATTGACCACGTCAAGCGTCATAGTTTCATTTTTTCTGTTCACAATTTTTGCTTTTGACGTGTCTACCGTTACAGACTGGCTGCCGCGGTTTACCGTTTGAAGGGTAAAGGTGTTTCCTGATTTGCTGCTCACCGTGCCGACGAATGTACCTTTTCGTTTCTGAACAGACGTGTCACGAATCATCGTGGCATTCATAGCTGTAGCGTCTGCATTTGTCCATTTTCCCCAGACGTTCACTACATCTCCGACTGAAATTTCGGAGAACATGCCGCTACCCCAGAAGCGCCTACGGTATTTTGTGCTTGAGTCAGTCGTGACAGAAATAGTTTTTCCGTCTTTAGTGACAGTGAGTGTAGAACCCGAGACTCCCGTAATTGAACCGCCAGTAAAATGTGCGGGTCTGTTGGTTTTGTCTGTACGAAGAGTTTTTATCTCCTCTTTTATTTCTTTACGGTTTTCCTGGATAGATTCTCGAATCTGTTGCCTTGTGGTGGTTGGCGTTTGAGCAAAGATGCTTCCTGCTGTGAGAAACGGACTGACAGCAATAGTGGAAAGTACGGCTACGCGAAAAATCGGGTTATTTTTGAATGTCATAGTATTCCTCCTTATGAACTTTTTGTACTCTCTAAAAAGGCCGCTTCTATTATATTTTTATTTAAGGATGCGGCACTAGGGTTCGTAATCACAAATATCTATGAAGCTATTTGCGAACGTTCCCTTAGTAATACGTAGAAACTTTCTAAAAAGTTTCAAACACACACAATTTTGATTGTGAAGGGTATAATGGTGACACAGTATGAGTGATGCTGATAAACGAATTTTAAATGATGAGCAGAAGGATGCGGTAGAACATGGCGAAGGGCCGCTTCTTATCATAGCCGGAGCGGGAACGGGGAAAACGACCGTCATAACCGAGCGGATCGTACACCTTATCACTTCAGGAAGAGCAAAGCCTCAGGAGATACTAGCGCTCACGTTTACTGAAAAAGCAAGCCAAGAGATGGAGGAGCGGGTAGATAAAGCGCTTCCGTATGGTGTAACTCAGATGTGGATTTCGACATTTCATGCGTTTTGCGATCGGGTGATTCGGGCTCACGGGATACATATTGGTATAGATCCCGGATTTCGCGTGATGACAGAGGCAGAAACGATACAATTTTTTAAGCGTCATTTATTTTCGTTTGGCTTGTCGTATTTCAGGCCTCTCGGGAATCCCCAAAAATTTATCCAAGGGATGATTACGCACTTTTCAAGGCTTAAAGATGAAGACGTGACACCCAATGCTTATTTAGATTGGGTGAAATCAAATTTTAAAAATCAAAAATCAAAAATGCAGACTGAAGAGAAAGAAGAACGGGAAAAATATAGGGAATTGGCGGAGGCGTATGGTCTGTATGAAAAATTAAAACTCAAGGAGAGTGTATTTGATTTTAGTGACCTTATTTCTTACTGTCTCAAGCTTTTTCGTGAGAGGTCATCGGTACTTAAGGAGTATCAAGATCAATTTTCGTATGTATTGATCGACGAATTTCAGGATACAAATTTTGCGCAAAACGAACTTGCGATGCTTCTTGCAGCTCCCAAAAACAATCTTACTGTCGTCGGTGATGATGATCAGGCCATTTACCGATGGCGTGGAGCAGCAGTGTCTAATATTGTCCAGTTTCGGTCAACATACAAGGAAGCTAAAGTAATAGTGTTGACAAAAAATTACCGGTCAACACAGGAAATTTTAGATAGGTCTCATGATGCCGTAGAACACAATAACCCGGATCGGTTAGAAGTGGTAGAAAAAATAGATAAGAAACTCGAAAGCATGAGGCGGATAAAAGGCGAACAGGTACAGTTGATTTTGACTAACCGTGGAGAGGATGAGGCAGATGAGGTTGTAAAGCTAATATTAAAAATTAAAAATCAAATATCAAATAAATATGAGTGGAGGGACTTTGCTATTCTTGTGCGTGCAAATGCGCACGCAGAACCATTTGTTCGTTCTCTTTCCCGCGCCGGAATACCATATCAGTTCCTAGGACCAGGCCAGCTTCTCCGTCAAGCGGAGATAAAAGATCTGATCGCGTACCTGACGCTTCTAACAAACTTTTACGATAATGTTGCGTTTTATCGAGTGCTTTCGATGGACTGGATGCATATAGACGGAAGAGATATCGTCGCAATCGCCGCGTCGGCTCGAAAGCAAGGCATATCTCTTTTTGAGGTGTGCGAAAAAGTTGAATCGTTATCGATTTCTGAAGCATCAAAGAGTGCAGTCGCATCTTTTGTTTCTATGGTTCATCGTCACATGGAGCGTATGAAAAAAGAATCGGCTGGTCAGATACTCTACTATTTTTTGGAAGATTCGGGACTGCTCGTAAACCTCGCAGCGTACAAGACTGAAGCAGACGAACGAAGAGCCATGAACGTTGCTAAATTTTTTAATAAGCTCAAGTCATATGAGACGACACATGGCGACGCCAGTGTCTTTGCTGTTTTGGATTGGATTTCGCTTTCACTTGATCTCGGCGAATCTCCGGCTTCAAGCGACACCGACTGGGCAGAGGAAAATGCAGTAAATATATTAACAATTCATGGTTCAAAAGGTCTTGAATTTCCGGTCGTATTTGTGGTGAATCTCGTGTCCGGCAGATTCCCAACCATAGAGCGCAAAGAACAGATTCCTCTTCCGGATGTGTTTATACATGAAATACTCCCATCAGGAGAATACCACGAACAGGAAGAGCGTCGGATTTTTTACGTGGCGATGACCCGCGCACGGGACCATTTAATAGTATCCGGATCGAAGTTTTATAACGAAGGAAAACGTGAAAGAAAACTTTCACCGTTTATAGGAGAGGCGCTGGGCGAAAGAATATCCAATATCCAATATCCAATATCCAACGAGGAGAAGCAGTTATCATTTTTAGATTGGGGCAAGAAAGAGGAGGCGAAGCCTTCTCCCAAAAATGCATCACCAGTATCATTTCTCTCATACTCACAGCTCAATTCCTTTGAGACGTGTCCTTTGCAGTATAAATATCGATATATAGTGAAACTTCCTGTTCCGCCGTCTGCTGCGTTGTCGTTTGGCGATACCATTCATAAAACGGTGTATGCATTTTATGATCTGGTACGAAAAGGGGAGAGACCGACGTCTAAAACACTCCTTTCACTGTATACTGGTTTCTGGTCGAGGATCGGGTACGGAAATGCATCATATGAGGAAAAAATGAAAGCGCATGGAGTAGAGCTTCTCGAAGGATTTTATAAAAAGGGATACATAAAAGGACATGTGCCAATTGCTCTAGAAGAGCCGTTTAAGATAAAAATAACTCCCCATCTGACACTTGGCGGCAAAGTAGACCGTATAGATGCACGGGAGGACGGCAAAGTAGAAATTATAGATTACAAGACCGGAAAGACTCCGAAAAATAGAGATGTGACGAAAGATTTTCAGCTTTCAGTTTACGCTCTCGCGGCGACTGCGCCGACACTGTACACAAGAAAACCTGAAGATGTCATCGTATCTTTTTATTTTTTTGAAGATCAGATGAAGGTGAGCGGTACCCGAACACAGGAACAGCTTGATGAGGCGCGGGAGACTGTCAAGAAGCGTGCGGAGGAAATACAAACGAGTACTTTTTCGCCTACTTCAGGAAAACACTGTGATTTTTGTGAATTTAAACTCATCTGTGAAGCCTGGCAGTAAAATAATGAGCTTAGAGCTTAGAGACTGGGTAGTACAGTTCTTTTCCGCCGAAGCCTTCCTTGAATTTGGTAAATCCTTTCCACTGAGTATTTTCCTTAGGAATTCGTTCATCCCATACGCCGATAAAGTCAAACCATTTCATCCTTTTTGTTTTTGACAGTTTCATGGCTTCAAAAACAAGAAGTGTCGGGGCAGAGAGTTTTTTCCCCTCATGTGTCGCGCCTGCGATCCAGTAATATGCTGTCTGTTTATGGAAAATGAGAAGGATGCCCCCGATAGGATTATGTGAAGCGGAAGCTGGTACTGTTTTATATGCAAGAAGAATAGATGCATGATCTGGTGAAAATGTATCCCAGAGTTCTCTGGTGCCGTGGGTTGTGATAAACCCTAAAAAACCTGCGGATGTATTTTTGACGGCAATAAGATCATAAATCGCGTGTGATTCCCGAATAAGCACGCCGTTTTTTTCTGCGCGCCTGACGGCGCGTCTCTTGGCTTCGGAAAAATGTCCAAATATGGTGTCTACAGGTGGTGCAAGATCAGCGCGGATGGTTTTTGTCGCAAGATATGGAGTGGTATTGATTTTTACATACCCAGATAATGATTTGATCCATGGTGTAAATATTTGTTGAGATACACGTTCTGAAGGCTCAATAGCGAGAGTTTTGATGGTATATTTTTTGATGACGGCTAAAAGAGAAGGAAGAGGAGGGAGAGAGGAAATTCGCTGAAGTTTTGCAAGAGTGCCCAAAAAGGGAATTTTTTTCACGAATACTGCGCATTGACCAAGAGAAGTTACCTGCCAACCAAGTGACTGAATATACTTTCTATACAGTGGTGACTGTTGAAGTTCCATTATATGCGACTAAAGAAATGGAGAAGTGAAAAACGAGCGGTGTCTGCAAATGTATAGAGTGAATAGAGAACTGGCTGAAGCACTAGGTCAAATGAGCCGATAAATTCTATGAGAGTCGGACTATATCCCTCCTTAAATTTATGAAATCCAAACCAAGGATCCTTCTCGTTGGACCCGTTAGCTTTCGGAGGTCCGAGCGCTCCCCAGAGGTCTATGGTTTTTATACCATGCTTTTTCCCCCATCGAATAATCTCCCAGAGCATCAGATTTGGTGCCATGACGTCTCTATGATCCCGTGATGATGCACCGTAGGGATAATAAAGCGTGTCGTGGAGGATAAACATAACCCAAGCTGCAAGCGTTTTCCCTTCATATGTCGCAGTAAAGAGCTGTGCATTCTGGTTTTTTGAAAATATGTTCCAGAGAGTTTTCTGATAAATTTCGTTATGCGCATAAAACCCCTGTCTTTTGGTGGTTTCTTTTGAGAGTCTGATAAACTCTTCAAATGCATTGTCGCTATTATCTTCGGCAATTTTTACCCCTTTTTTTTGAGCGAGACGAATATTGTATCGGGTTTTTTGATGAAAAGACTGTAGAAGTTCCTCTTCGGTTTTTGCGATATCGAGAATGAATGTGTACTTCGTAAATAATGGATGATGGGATGGTTTTAGAGCCGATGGCTGACAGCTTTCAGCTGACAGCTGAATATTTGGTTCAAGTTGAATAAATATAGCATTGTTCTTTTTTCCTAGATCCTTGAGGGTTGAGATCATGAAGTCATAAGGTTTTGGACCTTTGGGGAAATACCCGATTGTATATGGCAATTTTGGAATTTTATGAAATGAAATCTGCCATGCATCGACTGGTTTTTTATTTTTGAGCATGAGGAGTCGTTCGACTTTTACGCCCATCGCTTTCCGAAATTCCCCCCACGCCCATGATTGGAGTGGATGAGTAGCGAGTGAGTCCCACAGCGATCGGTCAGATTTTTCTGGAGTGCGCATCGACAGATTTTCTGAAGTCATGAGCGTATTATCGCTCTTTTTTTCGTGTGGTACAATGGATATACCATGAAGTCAAAGACAGCAAAGAAGAGGATAACGAAACATGAGAATGATTTTTCATGGTTGCCTATTGATTCACGACTTCTTCCGCATCTGTTTTCTTTTGGTCATGTAAAGGGGATAGCACGGGTGTTTATCGAGATAGAGATGATACTGTCCGTGTTTGTTGTTCTTGGAACATTTCTCGTTGTCCTCATGAAAATATCCGGTGTTTACAATAGGTAATCATCTCTTTGAAATCCACGGCTTGCATCAAGTGATACTTGAAGATGGAGTGTCCACTGCGGAATGTCAGAGATAAATCGCGAGATGATGTTTTCCGTTCGTGTACCAAAAAATAACCGTTTATTTGCGTGGGTGAGATAAATTTGCTCTTTGGCTCGCGTGAGTGCGACATAGCAAAGGCGACGTTCTTCTTCGAGCTCATCTTTATCCATGACAGATCTACTATGAGGGAATAACCCTTCTTCCATGCCGATAAGAAATACTATGGGAAACTCAAGGCCTTTGGATGCATGGACTGTCGTCATAACAACGGCTTTTTTTTTGTCTGTGTTCGATTTTGATCGTGGTTCAGATGCTTGTTCAACCAAGGAAATGGTTTCCAAAAATTCGCGAAGAACGGGAAATTCCAGAGCCACAGACCGAAGCTCCTTGATATTTTCAATTCTCGATGCTTCTTCCTCCACATGAGCATCATAAAGAGAAAGATATGATGTGACAGACAGAATGTCATCAAGAATTTCAGTGGCCGTACGCGCGATAAGTGCATCTTCTGATTCTAGGGTCTTGCGATAGTCAAGAAATTTTGCCAGTTTTGTTTTTCCAATTTTTTCGGCTCTTCGAAATGAGACTTCATCTTTTTTGTTTTCTATGAGACGCAAGTAACAGAGAACATCTTTTATCTCTTTTCGTTCATAAAATCTCGTGCCTCCTACAAGAGCATACGGGACTCCGGCACGGATAAACGCTTCTTCTAGTACTCGAGACTGAGCGTTTGTTCTATAAAGAATAGCAAAATCTTCATATGGGCGTCCTGACTGCAGTACTGTTTGGAGGATAAAAGACGCCTCATCATGTTCGTTTCTGGCTTCATACAGTGTAATTTTTTCGCCTCCGGCTTTATTGGTCCAAAGTTTTAGAATTGGATGACTTTTATTTTTTGCGATTACTCCATACGCTGCGTCGAGAATGATCTGTGTAGAACGATAATTTTGAGAAAGATGAAATTCTTTTGCCTCCGGATAATCGGATTTAAAATTGATGATATTTCGAAAGTCAGCTCCCCGCCAGCGGTAGATTGATTGAGAAGCGTCGCCGACGACGGAAATATTCCGAAACCGTTTTGCTAGAAGTTTTGTCAGTTCATACTGTGCTTTGTTTGTATCCTGATATTCATCGACAAAAATATAGCGAAATCGATTCTGATAACTTCCTAAAACTTCGCTATTTTTTTGAAACAGAGAAACGGTATATGACAAGAGGTCATCAAAGTCCAGCGCGCCATTTTTTGCAAGCGTCGACTGGTATTTTGCGTAGACAGTAGACACAATTTCCTGAAAATACCCTCGCGCTATCCCTCCATAGTCAGATGGAGAAATGAGTTCATTTTTTGCTTCAGATATAGTATGAAGAACGCTGCCCGGATTGGTATTTTTCGTTGAAATATCAAGCTCTTTCATAATTTCTTTTACCGTGTCGAGCTGGTCGGAATCATCGTAGATGACAAAATTTTGCGGAATGCCTATGTGTTTTCCGTCTCTTCGAAGGATGAGCGCTGAGAGGGCATGGAACGTTCCGGCATAAGGGATTGCGTTTGTATGGTGTGATTCTTGAGCGAGAAGCGAGGCAATGCGTTCTTTCATCTCCATCGCGGCTTTATTTGTAAATGTCACCATAAGTATTTCTAAGGGAAGAATGTGTTTTTCCGAAATAAGATATGCGCTTTTATGTGTGAGCACTTTTGTTTTTCCGCTTCCGGCGCCTGCAAGTATGAGAGCCGGTCCGTCTGCATGGAGTACCGCTTCCTGCTGTTCGGTATTTAGGCCTTGAAGAAGAATGGATGCCATAGGGTATAATAGTATCACATGAAACGACCCCTTATCGTCGGAAATTGGAAGAGCAATAAGACGAGCACAGAGATGCTGTCTTGGATTGATGAAGCAGTGAAACAAAAAGAATTCATCAATATATTTCCGGGACAAATGATCATCTGTCCGCCATTTCCGTATCTTGATCTATTCTCAAGAGAGATATTGAAGCATAAACTCCGTATCGGTATCGGGGCACAGGATATTTCTCCGTTTGAACTTGGTGCTTTTACCGGTGAGGTCGCGGCTGAGCACGTAAAAGAATATGCATCATTTGTGATCATAGGTCATACTGAACGGAGAAAATATTTTTTGGAGTCAGATGAATTGCTTTCAAAGAAAGTTGCGCAGGCAAAACGTGTGGGTCTAAGCGTGATCTACTGTGTAAATGATGAAGATATGTTTATACCAGATGGTGTTGATGTTTTTTCGTACGAACAGACGTGGGCGATAGGATCCGGTAAGCCTGATACGCCGGAACACGCAGCTCTTGTGATCGAAAATTTGAAAAAATTGCATCCAACAGTACTGTCTCTTTATGGCGGGAGCGTGACAAAAGATAATGTCTCCTCGTATATGTCAGAAAATTGTATAGATGGAGTGCTATTGGGCGGTGCGAGCTTGAAATTTGATTCGTTTTTTTCACTTCTCCAAGCGCTCTCATAAGAGTATAATCCCACTATGAGAAAAAAATGGCTAGAGCGACCGTGGGGTTTTCTGACTACTTTTGCCTCACTTCTCCTTTTCGTCTGTGCCATTGTTGCTATACGCGATGTTTACGCGCTGCTCTCTCTAACTCATGTAACTATTCCTGATATGTATGCCATCGTTACATCTAAAGGAGATTCGTTGAAACAGGAAAATGGACGAACGAATATACTTCTATTGGGCTCCGGCGGCGGGACGCATGAAGGAAGCGATCTCACTGATACGATCATCATATTTTCTTATTCTTATGCATCAAAGTCAGCATCTCTAATCTCTGTGCCTCGCGATATCTGGTCTGAGACTTTGAAAGACAAGATAAATTCGGCATTTCATTATGGGGAAGAGAAAGCGAAAGGGGGAGGGTATGCTATGGCGCGAGCGATAGTAAGCGAAGTTACCGGCATACCGCTGCACTATTCCGTATCTATGGAATTTTTTGGTTTTAAAACAGTGATAAATACTGTTGGGGGTATTGATGTTTTAGTATCTCAAGGGTTTACTGACTCAGAATATCCTATTGAAGGAAAAGAAAATGATGCGTGCAATGGCGATCCGCTGTATAGGTGTCGGTATATGACTGTTGTGTTTATAAAAGGAAGGGAACACATGAATGGCGATAGAGCGCTTGCATACGTAAGAAGTCGGCATGCAGATGGGGTAGAGGGCACTGACTTTGCACGGAGTAAACGCCAACAGGAAGTGCTCTCTGCGTTGAAGTCAAAGTTTTTTGATCCTCAGGTTTGGTATTCTCTCGAGTCTATAAAAAATGTCTATACATCTCTTGATACTGCGGTAAATACTGACATGGCCATGAAAGAAATCGGGATACTTGGGAAACTTTTTTGGTTGTCAGAACGGGAATCTATTGCAAAAATCAGTTTTGAAGATTTACTTATGAGTCCTTCGGAGGATCTCTATGAAGGAAGATATGTGCTATTGCCGCAAAGCGGAACGTTCGATGCAATCCATACGTATCTCAAGCAAAAACTCCAGTAATTTTTTACCAGACAAGGCCGATGAGAAGAAGCAGGAGTCCGCTTCCGACAACTGACGCTCCAAGCACTGCGCCAGTACCCGAGACTGGGATTTTTGGTACCGGCGCTTCCGTCGGTGTGACACAGAGACAATTTGTACTCGTGGGACAACTCGGGTTTCGACAGACTCCATTGGAACATAACATGCCCGAAGTACAATCTGTTGAAGTCGAACATGTCGTGCCGCAGTATGGAGCAGGGGTCGGTGTTGGGCCGGTTCCTATAGGAATAGAAACCTTACAGACATCAGGAGTGGTGGAGTAGGTTCCATTGTTATCCCGGACCCTACACGACGCGCCAAATGTGCCGCCTCTGGTAAATGTGTAGGTCGACGAAATCGATCCAGGGCTCCCTACATCTTTTTCGACAACCTTTGTATTGCCATCTCCAAAGCTAAATTCTGCCGCGAGGATTTTTCCGTCCGAGTCACGACCCGTACACGTAAATTCAACGGTCAGAGGAGAACTTGAGCCTGAATTTGGGTTTGCGGTGAGTTTTGTACATTCCGGGACGTTGTTTGATCCTCCTGGTGTAGGCGTTGGTGTTGGTGTAGCGGTCGGTGTAGGGGTAGGGCCAAGAGCAAACGTAAGCGTACATGCGGGCTCAGCGGCTTTTGGGGTAATCTGCGGTACCGTCGGAGCCACAGAATTTTTCTGTTCAAGTTTTTGTGTAGTAAGAAATATAACAGCCCCCATGCCCGCGACAAAAAGGAGAGTGAATAATATATTGAGTATTTTTTTTAGTTTTTGCATATGTTTATTTCCACGCTCCGTTTACGAGCACTTCTGCCTCTATTGAGAAATTCGTCGTTCCGGCTGGGATGGTAAATGCGACGGTGTATTCATTCTGTGCGTTTAACGTCGATGACTCGTTCCAGCTGCCGCCATTCACTCTAATTCTACCCTTTGACGCATTGGTTCCGGCAACTGCCAATACGACTGCGTCTCCGGCTTTCAGCGTCGCGGGATCCACTGCCACAGTATCTTTATACACTTTTATTCTTGTACATTGTCCGCCGGGTGGAAGTGTTCCAGTTCCAGGAGGTGGCGTTCCGGTTCCGCCAGGAGGTGGCGTGCCGGTCCAGCCGGGAGGAATGGTGACAGGAGGTGTGATTTTCGGCGGCGGCGTTATTGTAATGCCACATTTTTTCTCAAAATCTTTCCAATCATTGCTCGTTGTTGAATCTGTCCAGCCTTCTGCTTTCCAGTAGCCACCTCCGCATCCTTCAATCCATGTACATTTTGAAATAAATGGATCTGGGATACACTTATACAAATCTGTTCCACCATGATCTCCGGGAGTACAGGAATCAACACCAGTTTTCGGCGGACAACAAGCATCTGTTTTATTTGCCCTAGGCCATGAGCAAACCGGGATAGTGCATGTTGCCGTAAGATCTGGTTGCCACCCCTTGTCTCCCTGACAGATATATCGAGTGGATGTCTGACCATCTAAACATTCTGCGTTCTGTACTGCACCAACAGGCAAACATGGTTGCCACGCTATAATTTTTCCAGGAGTAGGTGGAGGAGGAGTCGCTTTGAACAAATTATCGCAAATGGCTTTACCATAGAGCAATAGACAATCAGAGTATTGTTTTTCTATGGTTATGATCGGAGTTGTCGGGTTATTACATGCTCTGACGCAGCGAGGGTCTCCTTGGCAAAGCGTCGCGCATTGTCCGCTTGAAATTGATGGTGAAGGAAATATACTTATCGTTGAACACAAGCTTGTACAATATCCTCCATCATGGCCAGTTTTGAAACAATCATTCATGCATGAGGCGCTTGTTGTTGGACTTGGAATAATAAGTGTCGGAACTGTACCACATTCGACGCGGCATTCGCTTGGACTATCTCCACGCTTTCGGCAATCATTCATACAATTTTCTATTGCCTGAGGATTTGGGCTAATTGAGTAGTTTGGGTTCGTATTTCCAGCAGCTTTACTTCTAACATCAGTCGTTTGTTTTTTCTGGTTCATGAAACTTACCACTAACGGGAGGGATAATAGTAAAACAAGAATTCCTGCTATTAGAACACTTACCCCTCTGGATTTTTTGGGTGACTTTGGCGGTGGCGTGACATCCGTTTTTTTTACGAGTACAGCCATAGGTACCGGTGTACCATCAGAAACCGGCGGCTGAGCTGAGCCAATAGGGAGAATAGTTTTTGAAGGTTCCGCGTTTGAAGCCGTTGGTTGATTTTGTTCGTTTAATATAGAAGCGATAAGATCTGCTCCTGGGTCATCAGCAGGTTGGTTTTGTGTTTCGGTATTTGGTTTTATCGGATCTGACATACAACAATTCGGCCACAATAAGCCTTATATATAGACTATGGTTTCGTGAGTCTTAAAGTCAAGCACTGTACTATTCCTTTAGTACCGAAAGACTTATCGAACCCGTCAAAAATAATCCGATTCCAAGAAAGATAAATAGGATGGTTGGAGAAGTAGATCCGCTTGTAGGCAGAGGCTTTGTTGTTGGGATAGCTGTGGCTGTAGCAATTGGTGTTGGTTCTAGAGTTGCTGATGGCGTTGCATCTCCGAGTACCTGTGTCCCGCTTTTTAGAACCGTAAATGAGTGAGTCAGGGCAACAGGAGTGCCTTTGTCGTTTGTTGATGTAATAGTGACACTCTGTTTTCCTGGGGCAAGGGCTTCCCGAGATGAATACTTCCAGAGGCCATCAGCACCGACGGAAGTAGTATCGGAGAATGGTGAGGTAAGTCCCAGGGTAACTGCGACTGTTTTTCCTGGTACCCCTGTCCCTGCAATGAGCGGAAATTGGGTTGCCAGAGACGCACTTTCCTGTGGCGAGGTGAGAGAGACTGTAAATGGTCCGGCTGCAGGCAATACAGCTTGAGCTCCCAATACCGACGCGTTTGTATCTACTGGTTTTGCATTTTGGGCAAGTTGTTGAGCAACCTTATTTGCCTGTTGGCGTCTAAAGTCGTACGATTTTCCAAGTGTCATGGTGGGCACTGGTGAGTCATTGAGCGTATCGGTTATAGCACTTGATTCCAGGTCAGATTCTCCGCGTATGAGGATATTTTCCGTTATTCGCTCTTCAAGCGGAATATATTGACTCAGATCTTCCGTTCGTACAAAACTTAACGGCAAGAGCCACGTGCCGGAAGGTTTTGAAAGAGTGGAGAGTGTTTGTCCTGAGTCGAGAGTCAGATATACGATCGCTCCGTTTATGGGTTGGTTATTTTCATCGACAATTGTACCGTAAGAAGGTTCAAAATTTGGCGCTTGTGCCGTAAGCTCTGGTGCTGTTTTTATTTTCAGTGGTTTGTCGTTTTTTGGAAATGACGATCCGTTTGAAAGTATCGTCAGTGTGTATGTAAAGCTCGGCGAGAGACCATGAATAGGAACACTGTGGGATGTATATTTTTTTAGTTTTCCGTCGCTGTCTCTTTCATCTTGTGCAAACTGTTTTGGCTGCTGTATTGTCACGGCGCCGGTGGTTGGGATGTTCGTCGTCCAGGTAATAGTGACACTGGTATCCGTAATGTTTGTCACTTGAATATTTGAAGGCTGTATGGATACTGATGCCTGAGTGTTTAGGCGAGTAGCGGTTTCAACAAGAGCAATACTTCCCCCAATGCCGAAAATGAGGAGCAATAATCCGAGTAGTGTTGGTATTTTATTTGGCAGGTGCATACTATGCATTCAAGTTTCAATAGGGCCGATCTTTAATTTTTGACAGTGTTTGTGTGTCAAATTTTGAAGTGATCGGTGTAATGACAAACTGTTCTGTTGTTGAAATGACTGCTGTTTTTGTGGTTTTGACCAGTTCAAAGAAAATCCACAAAGAGACCGTAAGAAAGGTAAAAACTGATACCAAAAGCATGTCTCTGTCTGTGGTGTCGCGGTTCATATATTATTGCGATAGATAGTATGATTTTAATTTTAGAACAAGTCGGATAAGACTACTAGAGGAGCTTGCAGAAAGTCCCTCTTTTTGCGGCGTCATGGCAAGTGTGTCTATGGTCATAAGACGTCTGTATTCCCGGCTTTTTTCTAAAAATGTTTTGACCTGAGGATACTGTCCGTTGACTGAGAGCGAAAGGTTAAATTCTAATAATTTTTTCTCCTTATTTGTATTTTTTTGCACTATGGTGCCCGGCAAACTAGCTTCTGCAGTATACAGCGGGACTTCCGGAATTTGGACAGAAGCAATTTGTACACCTGACTGGCTCGCAATATTTTTGAGTGCAGATACCAGGTCGACCACATTTGTCGTTCTCGGAATAGCCTGGTATAAGACCGGAATGTCTTTTTGAATTTTTTGATACGCGGCCTGTGCTTCTATAAGCGAGGTGATTTTCTGATCCATTTTTTTGTTGATATCAGTTTTATCTTTTATCTCACGTTTCA
Source organism: Candidatus Gottesmanbacteria bacterium (assembly GCA_016218215.1). GTDB lineage: Bacteria > Patescibacteriota > Microgenomatia > UBA10105 > UBA927 > JACREM01. The sequence goes on from JACREM010000069.1 coordinate 46,594, forward strand.
GATAAAGAATTGTTTGAAGGGTCGGCCGTATGGCATACCAGCCAAACAGTGAGATGGCAAGAAACGAGAAGATCGTTGTGGAGTAGATGATTGTTTTTGGCTTTTGCGAAGCCTCTTCTATTGCTTTTACATATCTGCCAAAGGGCTTTTCGACTGTAGCTGGTGTTGGTTTTAGAGCATCCATATTATTTTTTAGGCTGAACTATCTGAGCTGAGATTAAAAAATCTATGCCAAAGGGTGGTTTCTTTTTTATATCTCCAATTTCGACCTGCGTGAGGTTTTTCCCGGATTTTATATTTGTCAAAAATTGTGCAAACCCTTGTGTCGTTCCTGCGTTGGCGCGAAGCGACATTTTTTCGCGGTTGAGTTCAATTGAGAGAAGGAATACATCAGGGGGAAGAAGGGTGTAGAGCGATGAGAGAATTTCTACCGGCTTTTCCTGCTCTGTCAGTATTGTTTTTGTTTTAAGAAGTTGGTTTTGCGTATTTTTTATGTCGCTCTCAAGCGCGGTGTTTGCAAGTAATATCTGTTGTTTTTGGCCAATCTCTTCTTTGAGATCAGTAAGTTTTCTATCAAGACTAAAGCGCGAAATAAATGCCAAGAGAACAACGATTTCAGTGCCGATCATGATATATCTTCCATAGGTGAGTGCCCAATTGGTAATACGGTCAATAGGGGACTCGGTTAGGTCATGAGTGAGAAGATTTATATTTGAAGATGGAGTCGATGGCATACTCTTATCAGTATAGCAATCGCGACACGGGAGGGAAAGGAGGCGTACGACGGATGCCGTTTATTTCTTCAGAAGCTTAGAAAGTCGAGATTTAAGCCTTGCAGCTTTGTTTTTATGTATGACGTGAAGTTTTGCTGCCTTGTCCAGAGCCTGGAATACGATATTTAACGTTTTTTTACTTGGAGATTTTCTGTGATCCTTGATAAGGCTTCGTACGTGCGTGCGAACAGCCATGGTTTGCTTGGTGCGTTTCTTGTCGTGTCGTAATTTTTTACTCGCCTGTTTTGTGATTGGCATAAGAAGCTAAGTATATCATAGATCTGTCTTTTTAGTGAATAAGCTTGGTATAATGCCTATATGAAGCAGATTTTTTCGTTTTTTTCGCGTAAGCAAGCGACTATCGGATCTGCTGCATTTGTCCTCATGTCGATGGTGCTTGCTTCCCGCGTGCTTGGACTTTTTCGCGACAGGCTTCTCGCATCGTATTTTTCCCCGGATGAACTCGGCGTGTACTTTGCCGCGTTTCGCGTTCCAAATATGATATTCGAACTTTTGGTTATGGGCGCCCTCACGAGTGCCTTTATCCCTGTATTTACGAAATATAAGTCCGAACACGGTGAGTCTGGTGCGTGGCATATGACCAGTTCTCTTATAAATGTAAGTCTCGTTGCATTTGCATTGTTCGCCCTACCGTTTTTTTTGTGGACCCGCGAAATATCTCGGTTTTTGGCTCCCGGATTTTCCCCGGTCGAACTAGAACAAATGGTGGTATTTACTCGTTTTATGATGGTAGGACAGGTCATTCCACTACTGATCGGAAATTTTTTTACCGGCATACTTCAGTCGTATAATTTGTTCCTTATTCCGGCTATCGCTCCTGTTGTCTACAACATCGGTATTATTATCGGGACAATCATACTGTATCCGGCATTTGGACTCTTTGCTCCGGTTTACGGTGTGGGAATCGGAGCACTTTTTTTTATGCTCATCCAGATTCCACTGCTTTTTAGCATTGGGTTTCGCTATAAAGCAGTGCTTGATGTCAAAAATCATGGGGTACGCGAGGTTGGCAGACTTATGGCTCCGCGAACGCTCGGGCTTGCGATATCTCAGATTGATACAACAGTCGATTTGATGCTCGCGTCGATCCTCGGAGCAAAAATGGTGACCGTGTTTAACTTTGCACAACACCTGCAACAACTTCCGATCGGACTTTTTGGTGCGACCATTGCACAGGCCGCCCTGCCTTCACTTTCTCAATCTTCTGTAAATGAAAATAAAGAGCAGTTTCGACAAGCGATCATAAGTTCCTTGCATCAGGTATTTTTCTTCGTATTTCCATCGACTGTTTTTTTTATTGTCCTTCGGATTCCCATTGTCCGACTGGTATTTGGTGCGTCTAGGTTCGACTGGGAAGCAACGAGTCTTACCGGTCTGACGCTTGCTGCATTTAGTGTTTCGCTTTTTGCCCAAGCAGCGGTACACGTGCTCGCTCGAGGATTTTATGCGCTGTACGATACGAAGACGCCGGTCGTTATTGGGGTGATCTGTATAGTGGTAAATTCACTATTGAGTTTATATTTTATACAATTTTTGGGGTATCCGGTTTGGTCGCTTGGGGTCTCTACGTCTGTTGCAAGTATCATCAATGGTATACTTTTGTTTTGGTATCTGAATAAGAAACTTACTGGCATTTCAACGTTTGAGTTTTATACGCCAACGATAAAAATGTTTATAGTATCAGTTATTACTGGTGTTATGCTTTATATCCCGCTAAAACTTCTTGATCAACTCGTTTTTGATACAACTCGTGCATTTCCCTTGTTCTTTCTGACGGGCGTGGTCGGCGGCATTGGGACGCTTACATATATATTTCTCTCCTGGGTTTTTGGTATAACCCAGGTGCAATCGGTATTTGCGTTTATTCAACGCATGAAGAAACCGCTTGTATTTTTAGAACCAGCAAGCGAAGCAGTTGACGCCGGGATTCAGGATACGATTTCGTAAAACGAGATCGGTTACTTCTTGAGGAATGGAAAGAGTTTTGAGACGAATCTCCACATGGCTTCAATTGGAGATTCATTTTCTATCGTGAGTGCTAACGGTTTTGGTATAGAAGAAAGGAGGTCTAACCCTTTAAAATCGATGACGCCGGTTTTGGACGTGTCCCCCGCGGCGTAGTCGAATCGTATCATTGTTTTCCCTTTTTTAAGAGGTGAAAATGTTATTTTACCAAACACTCCTGTCGCCGGAATCGGTGAATTAAAACCGGTTGATCCCGAAAGTGTAATTTTCCCTTTATCGTTATTTACGCGTGCGTCTTTCGAAGGAGTATAGGTCGGATACAAAGATCCTTGTGCTACCGTGACTGCACGAAGCATGGTGTGGTCATAGAGAATAATAGTGTCTGTGCCGAGTGTCTGTTCTCCGCCAGACAAAACTACTCCGATTGTATATGGTGCGTGTACGATTGCTTTTGGTTCCCCGAGGAGAGTCAGGCTTGCTGCTTCGACTGTCCTTGGATGTGCGAGCAGGAAGAGAAAGAAAATGTTTATGGAAATAAATAACAGTAATTTTTTCATAGGCAAAGCATGGTGGGCGTGTTATCTCGGCGCGTCAGCGCGTGTTGGTGTGTTTATATATGTTGGTGGGCCAATCATTCCTTCACCATATCGTTCGAATATAGACACCGGAACAGATGATACCGGTTGAGTCTCTCCTCTTTTATTAAAATTGGAAAGCATGAGTGCGAGGTCACGCGTATTGACGACGCCATCTCGATTGAGGTCCCCTGATCCTGCTGGTTGCTTTCTTATGTCTGAAAAACCTTCAGTTCCTTTTTCGCTTGCTCCAGACCACTGGGTATATAATACGCTGACATCGAAGGAATTAATTTTTTCATTCTATTTTAAGATTAAAGAGTCATGAAAAGTGTTGTCAAGGCGTAATCGTGAAATGTGTATGAAATCGTACGGTTATTGCTTTGTGATTTCGAGAATCGCCATACTTGATGCCGGCATAAAAAGTTGTTTTGAAAAAGTATTTTCTGTGACTGTTTCAGTGAGAGTCACGTCTCTTCCGAAGAGGATTTTTTCGCGATATGAATATGTTCCAGGTTCGAGATTGGTGTACGAAATAGGCACAGTCTCTGTATGAGTGCCGGCTTCATCAAAATTTACGAGAAAGAGCCGAATGGTATTGTCTTTTTGAGTTGCAAATCCCGTGACCCAAGAACCTTCTCCTGAGACGCCAATTCTATTTCCTACCATAGTGTCTATAAAATTGTACACAGAGTAACGGGGTTTTAGTTTTTTGCCGTTGTCGTCATGTGTAACAAGTCCCCATCCGTCTCCCGCTTGCTGGTTCGGGCCGTCTTTCGGCTGAAACGAAAAGGCATAGAGTGGTCCGCCTGAGATGAGTTGACGGATGACAGCTCCTGTATGTGCGGCGGCGTACGTCGTGCCATATCCTTTGCTCTTGCTTCCGGTAAATCCAAATTCAGTGATGAGTTTTGGTAAAAGGGTTGCCTGGGGATAGGGGAGAAGCCACGATATGACATTTTGCTGGTCTTCACCAAATTTTTTCGGGTTCGGAAGATATGAGTGCCAGGAAAGAAAATCGAGTCTATTGCCGCTTGCGACAAGCCCTGTGACCCAGTTTTTGTATAGTCCGGTTGTGGCAGGTCCGCCAAGATAAAACGGATTGACTCCACTTGCTCTACCGGCTCCGACAGATGCAAAGTGATAGAGCGAGAGGTAGTTTTTTTCACCACCCATTTTCCATGAGCCGAACTGATCCAGGTCTGGTTCGTTCCATACCTCATAATAGATTCCCGAAAGGTTTTTCCCTCCTTTGCCGCTAAAATGTTCGATTGTTTTTTGTACCACCATGGCCCAGTCTTCCCAGTTGTTCGGTGGGTTTATGATGCTTCCGTCTTTCGCAATATTTTTTGGCATAAAGGAGAGTGCAAGGAGTGGTTTTGCTCCTGTTGCAAGAATAGTGTTGACAGCCACGTCGAGCTTTTCGAAATTAAAAGACAGGCTGCCGGATCCCCCTCCGACGACATCGTAGTGATCAAAAAGATGATCCAGGCGAATGAGCTTTGGCTTGAGAGTTTTTAACTGCGGTACGATAGATGCGAGCATGTCGTTTGACTCTTCGCCGCCTTGTGAAAATGCGTGATAGAAATCTGTTTTGATCGGTTCAAGTACTGCCTTGGTGTCTACGACGATGGCTGCTGGTGTTCCGGTTGCGCGGGATATAAGCGTCACGGTTTGATATGTCACTAAAATAAAAAGAGGTAGGAAAAAAAGAAGCGCAATGATGCTTACGAGTTGTGTTGCCTTTGACGATGTATTGTTTTCAAAAATATTAGCCATAGGCGCGTCGAGTGGTGGGGTAGAGCAGACCAGCGAGGATAAGGATTGATCCTAAAATGATAATACCATATGTAGTAGAGGCATCTCCCGAGATGGGCATGGCGCTTTGTGTGGAAACGGAGCCTCCGCCTGATGCTACGACGAATGAAGTAGTAGAAGTGAGCTGTTTTCCAGTTTTTGGATCTTGTGCAGAAACGATGACATTGTGCGTTCCGGAATCAAGTGCTGTAGTCGGCGTGTAGACCCAGTTGCCGTTTGCATCAGCTGTGACAACAACAGTTTGCGGAGTAGAGTGTATGGTAATAGTGACTGTAGAACCTGGTGGTGCTTTCCCTTGAAGTGTCGGTTTTGAACTTGAAAGATTGGCGTCTTTTGCGGGAGTAAGAATATTAAGAGTAGCAGACGACGAGGCCTGGGCACTTCCCGACGCCTGCGGCGTAGGTGAAGGCGTAAGTATTGGTTGTTGAGTTTGAGAAATAGTATTCCCTGAGTTGGTTGCAGTGTTTGCAGTATTGGCAAGGGATGTTTTTGCCGCGGAACTATCGCCGGTTATAGTAATATTGGCTGGTGTTGATCCGGTGAGTACATTCGTTGACCCTTCTCCCAGGCTACCGACAAACGTATTTTGTGCAAGTCGAATTTGAATTGGTCCCTCAGTTTTTTCGAGAGCCTTGAATTTTATGACGGCTGCGGTGCCAGTGCCGGTGATCGGCGTGCGGCTATTGAGAGCGCCGATGGTGATAGACGCAGATCCACGGTCGACAACCCCCGAAACCAGGATACTTGGGAATAAAGGGCCATTGGTAATAGTCTGTGCCTCTAGTTTTTGTGGATCAAATACCAGGTGAAGTTCTGCAGCTACTACTTGATTACTCCCTGTATCGATGAGGGTTTCGAGGGTAAACGTGTCTCCAACTTTTTTTGTGATGCTTGAAGGAGAGAGGGAGAGTGATGTTGCAGGTGCGGCTTTTTTTCGAAGCTCCTGGCTTTGGCCAGCTAGGAATACAGTCGCCGGAATTGCAACCAGAGCAAACACAATAGAGATAAGCAGGAGTACTTTTTTCATCCTATATATATTATTAGATAGATATGAGAGAGAAGACAAGAGGGAGAAGTCAAAATTCGGACTTGACAGGGAATTAGCACTCGTTATATAGTAGTGCTAATGTTTGGGAAAAGGTAAAATTATGGATGAAACTATACATTTATCAGAGAGACAGATAAAGATATTGCAGGCTATTATTGAGGAATACATCACGACCGCAGAACCGGTAGGCAGCGAAACGCTTGAGAAAAAATACAACCTTGGTGTATCACCTGCGACGATACGAAACGAGATGGTGAGACTTTCTGACATGAAGCTCCTGTCTCAGCCTCATACGTCGTCCGGACGTTCGCCTACTCCTGTGGCGCTTAAGTATTATGTTGATCATCTTTTAAAGACCAAAGACATATCTGTTTCCGAAGAAGTGGCGCTCAAAGAAAAAATTTGGAATTATCGACAGGAGGTGGATAAACTACTTCGGGAAGCGACAAAAATGCTTGCTTTAAAAACAAAAGCTCTTGCGATTACAGCAACAAAAGATGGTGATCTGTATTACGCAGGTGCGGCAAATATACTAAGCATGCCTGAGTTTTATGATTACGAACTCACGCATCATCTTTTTGAAACACTGGATGAGTCTGATTTTTGGTGGGCTCTTATGGAACGACAGATCGATCCATTTGACATTCTTCTGGGTGAGGAAGTAGAGAAGCGGGGAACATTGAACCAATGCGGTCTTATTTACTGTAAATTTACAACACCGCATATGACCGGCGCCATTGGCGTCGTTGGTCCGTCTCGATTAAACTATTCATCTGCAATCCCGCTTGTTCGGTACGTAGGAGGACTCATCGGTGAATTTGCAAGTGCATGGTAATAGAAATTATAGAGTTTAGGGTTTAGAGTGTAGAGTTTAATAAAAATATATGAAACAACAGAAACAACCAACAGATGATCAGGAAGTAAAAGTTGATGAGAGTGAAGAATGGAAAGGGAAGTACCTGAGAGCCTTGGCTGATTATCAGAATCTTGAAAAACGGACGTATCAGGAGGCCCAAATAACACGAAAATATGCAAATGAATTTTTGTTGACTCGTCTTCTTTCGGTTTCAGATACATTTGAACGGGCATTGGATCACTTAAAAGACCAGGGTCTTGGACTTGCAGTAAAAGAATTGCGTTCGGTATTTAGCGAGCACGGCGTGACAAAGATGGAAGTAATAGGCAAGCCGTTTGACCCGATGACCATGGAATGCATTGATGTCGTCGATGGGCAAGAGGGGATAGTGATAGAAGAAGTAGCGCCTGGGTATTTGCTCTATGACAAAGTTATTCGGGTAGCTAAGGTGAACGTAGGAAAGAAAGTAAACCAACCTGCAGGTGATCAAATATAGGCATATTTAATTATAAAAGGAGGAAATATGGCAAAAATAATTGGTATTGATCTTGGAACAACAAATTCATGTATCGGGGTGATGGAAGGCGGAGCACCGAAGGTGATTTATTCCTCTGAAGGAAGAAACGTGATTCCGTCTGTCGTGGATCCTGTGAAAAATATCGTAGGAGATGTGGCCAAGCGTCAGATGGTCATGAATCCAAAAACGACTCTATATTCAGTAAAGCGACTCATGGGACGAAAATTTAGCGACCCATCGGTTAAAACCGACCTTAAGCTTTTGCCGTATCTTGTGAAATCCGGGAAAAATGACATGGCGCTTGTAGAGGTAGATGGGCGACAGTATACGCCTCAGGAAATATCTGCAAAGATACTGTCAAGAATAAAAGCAGACGCAGAACACTATCTGGGTGAGCCGGTAAAACAAGCCGTTATTACAGTTCCAGCATATTTTGATGACAGTCAGCGACAAGCGACAAAGCAAGCAGGAGAGATAGCAGGACTTGAAGTCATGCGTATATTAAATGAGCCTACTGCTGCAGCACTCGCATATGGTTTAGACAAAAAAAATGCACACACCATCGCAGTCTACGATCTGGGTGGAGGTACGTTTGATATAAGCGTTCTTGAGCTTGGAGACGGTGTCTATGAGGTGAAGTCGACCAACGGTGATACCCACCTTGGAGGAGATGATTTTGACAAAAAAATTGTCGATTACATAGCTGAGGAATTTAAAAAAGAAAATGGAGTGGATCTACGAAATGATCCTCAAGCACTGCAGCGACTTCGCGATGCGGCAGAAAAGGCAAAAATTGAGCTTTCGTCATCTATGGAAGCGGAGATTAATTTGCCGTTTGTCACTCAAGGCAAAGCAGGACCACTCCATCTCGTCATGAAGTTGTCACGATCAAAGCTTGAGTCGATTGTCGGAGATCTGATTGCCCGTTCCATTGAACCCGTAAAAAAGTGTCTGACTGATGCAAAGCTCAAGACCAGTGACATAGACGAGGTGGTGCTCGTCGGAGGTATGACGAGGATGCCCAAGGTCATCGAAACGGTGAAAGAATTTTTTGGAAAAGATCCGAATCGATCGGTAAATCCTGATGAGGTAGTCGCGCTTGGAGCGGCCGTACAAGCAGGGGTCCTTGCAGGTGATGTCAAAGATGTCGTTCTTCTTGACGTGACACCATTGACACTTGGAGTAGAAACACTCGGCGGGGTATCGACGCCGCTTATTACGCGAAATACCACGGTACCGACGAGTAAGATGGAGATATTTTCAACTGCCGCAGATAGCCAGACGTCTGTTGAGATTAATGTGCTTCAGGGTGAACGTCCGATGGCTGGGGACAACAAGTCTCTGGGACGATTTGTCCTATCCGGTATCCCTGCTGCACCTCGCGGTGTGCCGCAGATAGAGGTGACGTTTGATATCGATGCATCAGGAATATTAAACGTAACAGCCAAAGATAAAGCGAGCGGAAAGGTATCGAATATAAAAATAACAGGCTCGACTGGGCTTTCAAAAGACGAGATAGAAAAGATGAAAGCAGAAGCTGAGGCGCATGCGGCTGAGGATAGCGCGAAAAAAGATCGCATAGAGGCAAAAAACAAAGCAGATAATATGCTCTATGTAGCCGAAAAAACGCTCAAAGATGCAGGCGAGAAAGCAAAACCGGAAGATAAAACTGCTGTAGAGGAGAAGTCTAAATCTTTGAAAGACATACTTGAGAGCGGGTCTAAGGAAGATCTTGAAGCTAAAACGAACGAGCTATCGGAGGCAGTGCAAAAAGTCGGCGCAGCGGCGTATGCCGAATCTGGCGGTACTCCGCCTGGGGGAACAGCTCCAGATGGTGGAGCGCAGGAGCCAGGATCAGATACTGCCGGGTCAGAGCCAAAAGTGGAAGACAAAAAAGAAGAAGGAAAAGTGGAAGAGGGACAGGTAGTGGGTTAATGGATCAATACTACCAATACTACAAATACTACCAATAAGCCAAAATGGAGGGGGCGTGCGTAAGCGCGCCTCTATTCTTCATGTGCTCATCATGTGGTAAAATCATGTGCTAATCTAGATATATGGCAACAAAAAAAGATTTTTATGAAGTATTAGGTGTTTCTAAATCTGCTACGGCGGACGAGCTCAAACGTGCGTATCGTAAACTTGCGCTTGAATGGCATCCTGATCGAAACAAAAAACCTGAAGCAAATACAAAATTTAAAGAAATAAACGAAGCATACGCAGTACTTTCGGATGCTAAAAAAAAGCAGCAATACGATCAATTCGGTCATGATGCATTCGCGCCCGGAATGGGTACTGGAGGATGGGGTCAATCCCGCGAAGCGGGATCCGGCTTCGCCGGACAAGGCCCATTCTCTTATTCTTATTCATCTTCTGGTTCTCCGTTTGGAGAGGGTGATTTTGTCGATCCGTTTGAGATATTTGAACAGTTTTTTGGCGGTGGATTTTCAGGTGGACGAAGTGCCCGAAAGAGAAGAGAAACATACAGGATTACCATTTCATTTATGGACGCGGTGAACGGGGTGACAAAAGATGTGCATCTCCCTCGCGGCCAAGCAGGAGAGGGGTCAATGCAAAAGACAATAAAAATTCCAGCAGGGGTAGATTCTGGATCCCGCATACGATTTGATGAGTTTGATATTTTAGTTGAGGTTGCAGGCGATAAACGGTTTAAGCGTGAAGGGTCGGATGTCATCTCAGATTTCGAAATTTCTTATCCTGACGCAGTTCTTGGGACCATCATAGATGTGCCAGGACTTCGTGGAAGCACAAAACTTCGGATCCAGCCTGGAACACAGCCAGGTACGCTCATCCGGCTTCGGGGAAAAGGAATACCACACTTACAAGGCAGTGGGTCAGGCGATCAGTATGTGCGTATTCAGATGAAAGTACCATCGCATGTTTCAAGAAAACAAAAAGAGATTATAGAGGCACTCAAAAGAGAAATGACGAGCGAAAGTTGACGGTGCCTCAAGAGGTGATATAATAGCCATATTGTAGGGGTTTTTACTAGGTGGGAAGAGATACCCGCCTTTTTTATTAAAAATTAAAGAAACCCGCCGCATCTTGCTTTGCTCCTTAGCTACTTTCGTAGCGCGGTGCAAAGAGCGATTGCTGGCGGGTACAGAGGCCACTAGGCTCCCGCGATGACGCGGATCGCCTGTGGACACTAGTATATGCCAGCGATAGTACGAAGTGAATTTGCATTAGCCCTAAACCAGGTAGCCACTGAGCGTGGTATTGATCCTACTGTGGTCATAGAGACCATTAAAGCTGCAATTCTTGCGGCATACAGAAAAGACTACGGCGGCACAGAACTTGACGCCTATGTCGTTGAACTAAACGGTGATACGGGTGAGGCAAAGATATCTAAAGACGGAAAAGACATAACCCCTCCGGGGTTTGGCAGAATTGCCGCGCAGACCGCAAAACAAGTCATCCTCCAACGTATACGAGAAGCCGAGAAGCAGGCGGTTCTTGCTGACTATCAGACAAAAGTCGGCAATATAGTTCCGGGTATGATCCTTCGGTTTGACGGACCAAATATCATCGTTGATATCGGTCGGACTCAGGCTATTATGCCTCCACAGGAGCAAAGTCAGGGTGAACGGTATCACCTCAATCAGAGACTGACATTTTATATTGAAGGAATTCGCGAGACGATGCGCGGAAACGAGATTATTGTTTCCAGGGCGCACAAAGGTCTTATTGAAGGATTGTTTAAACGGGAAGTTCCGGAAGTAGCCCAAGGATCTGTGGAGCTACGAGTAGTAGCGCGTGAAGCCGGTGGTAGAACAAAAATAGCTGTCTATTCGCATCAATCCGGAGTTGATCCTGTAGGATCCTGTGTCGGACAAAAAGGTATTCGCGTGCAAGCTGTGATTGGAGAGCTTGGCGGAAACGAGAAGGTGGATATCATCCAATGGAGTGATGACGCGAAGTTGTTTATTATTGCTGCTCTTGCTCCTGCAAAAGATCTGGATGTACTGTTAGATGAAACTCGGAAATGCGCTGAGGTCATGGTGCCGGATGATCAACTCTCTTTGGCCATAGGCCGTGATGGACAAAATGTGAGACTCGCAGCAAAGATCACCGGATGGAAGATTGATATAAAAGGAAAAGGCGGCGTACCTCCTTCAGTAATTGCAGAAGCTGTGGTAGCTTCGGATGAGTCAAAGGAATCAAGTGAAATACCAAAAGTTGAAGTTGTGGAAAAAAATGACGAAACAGAAAAATTACCAGAAAAACAATCTGAATAAACGAGTATGTATCGAATAATTCAGATCGAACAGAGTAAAAATGACAGATTCGACAACACATATAGCATCCTCTTTTCGTCCGCCGATCGTTGCGGTTTTAGGGCACGTAGATCACGGTAAGACGACGCTTCTTGATACGATTCGAACTTCTCATGTCGCTCAAGGCGAACATGGTGGAATAACGCAGCATATCGGTGCATATCAGATTACCCGTAAAACAAAAGAAGGAGCAAGGCAGATATCATTTTTGGATACCCCGGGACATGAAGCGTTTAAAAAAATGAGAAGCCGAGGGGTAAGTGCTGCAGATATTGCTATCTTAGTCGTTGGGGCTGATGATAGTGTAAAGCCCCAAACACTCGAATCAATAGCGCAGATAAAAGAAGCCGGAATTCCGATCATAGTCGCTATGAATAAGATGGATCTACAGACGGCAAGTCC
>JACREM010000070.1 GCA_016218215.1 Candidatus Gottesmanbacteria bacterium
CTCTACAGGGCAAATGATAAGTGTTTCTGCTGCTGTCATAACGACCCATAGTACCACTCCGACGGCTTAGTGTCAAAACGCTACGCATCGAGTATGTATGGACAAAACAAGGAAAATATGTTTATTTTAGAAAAATTATAGGAGAATATTTTACGAAATGAACTGTGTATATTCATTCTCTTAATTCACGCCTATTCTATCTCATTTTACTGTAATCCATCTCACACCCGTCTGTCAAATGTTAGTTTCGCATTGAAACCGTGGTTTCAATCGTCGTGTTTGCTTTCTCATAAACACTCTGCGGCGTGCCTTTCTGTGATAAAGTAAACACGATTCGCACACTCGACGAAGTACCCGGAATGGTCGTACAAACAAACGATAACGACGCATCAGAGCAGCTCGTGCCGCCAAGCGTATACCCAGTTCCTGTGAGATACTCTGTCCCTGTTGCACTTGTAGATGCTATGCGCTGTACCAAAGAATCTGTGACGCATCCGTACGTTGTCTGACTGCTGTCGGGTGCTGTGATAATAATTGCAGGAGTCACGGTTCCAGCAGATGAGCAGGAAGTTCCATCTGACGATACTACCAAACGGGCGTTTTGTATAGATCGCGCCATGGTTCCTATCGCATAATCAGCTTGTTGTTTTACGTCTTTGACAAGTTCTGTTTTTGTATTTGACCGGGTGGTAGTAAAAAACACCTGAACGATAACGACTCCGAGAAGGGAGATCACCCCGAGAGCAATGAGAATCTCAAGAAGTGTAAACCCGTTTTTAGCTTTCAGCTTACAGCTATCAGCTGATAGCTGATGACTAATAACTGATATCTGAGAGCTTTCAGCTACTAGCTGATGACTACTAGCTGATGACTGATAGCTATTTATTTCCATTGCGTAAAATATGTTTTTAACGTTGTTTGCTTTGTCCCACTGCTGTCCTGCCAGCTCACGGTTGAAGTGACAGTCATACGAGGATCCGCATACGAAAAGTCTACCGCTCGACTGAATGTGGTTCCGATATTTACCGGGCAGCTTCCGACAGCCTGGGTCCATGCGTTCGCCTCGTCGAGGCAATACAAACCAGATCGTGAGACAAAAGAAAACCAACGTATGTCTCTTTCGGCACGCACGAGCTCAATTGCTTCTTGTGCATACTTCACGGCCTTGCTTCTCGTTTTGCCTGATTCTCCGATACGAACCGATGCAGTCGTGCCTATTACGAGTCCTGTCACAAGGAGAACTACGACACCGACAACGACGATAATTTCGACGAGTGTTTGCCCTGAATTAAGTACTGTGAATTTCATAATGAAACAAATCCAAGCTCGTTTATATCTCCGCTCGGACTTACCGATATCTGATATCCCTTTGACCCATTTTCAAATGTGAATGTTGTATTCTGAGAGATCGATACAGCTCTCGTCAATACCCGAAAAACAAAAGAGGCTGTGTTCGGATTTGACACTATCACCTGACCGGTTAATGTAACGGAATAGGAAGTGTTTGCATCAGAGACAATGCTTCCGTCGCACATGGCATCAACAGTGTACGAAGAGCCATCAACCCGAACAATGTATCCATCAAGCGTTGTACATGCCGTAGGCTTCACTCCTGAGACCGCCTTTGTTTGAGCAGACCGAAGATACGATTTAAACGTGAGAGCAGCTTGCTTTATTTTTTGCGTATCATTAAAACTAGAATATCCCGCAATAATTCCACCTGTAAGAAGCATCAGGAGACTTATGGCGATAATAATTTCAAGAAGCGTAAAGCCCGCAGATTCATGGATTTTTCGAACCATAATTATGCTCATTGACTGTATCAACATCTGCGCCTGTACACGTACTCGTGGTAGACGAAATTGTTTCAAGTTTTGCGCTTAAACAGTACCCGTAGTAAATTCCGCTGCTTGCATTTGTTGCTTTGAAGCTATACTGCTGCGTACTTTTTGGGTCACTCGGGACAGAGGGCATAAATGATGGCACGAGTCCGGTCGCGGCATCGCCGGTATTTAGTCCCGATGCGTTAGTCCATGCATTAGAGCCAACAGAGGGATAATATCCGTACTCAGAGCGAAAAAGCTCCAATGCTGAACGCATCTGCTCTATATCTCCTCGTCTCTTGGCGTCTCGGGACCTTTTATTTACGCTGCTATATGAAACCATCCCGATTGCAACGAGCACTGCGATAATGGTCGCGGCAACGAGAACCTCTATAAGGGTAAATCCTGACCGAGATATTCGCAGTTTTGCCATAGTATCAGTTTTTACTGTAAATTACTCAGACACGAATAATTTCCGCCTGCAGCATACGTACATGAAGTATCACTTGCATTGCCGCCGCCGGTTCTCTCAAGAAGAGCACAAAAACAGTACGTCGAGGGGGTACAGGACGTTGCCGCATTTGCATAATAATTAGCAGACGTCTTAGGATCAAGCGGCAATCCCTGAGGGAGATACGACGTCATGCTGGCTGTGCATAGCGTAGGATATACGCCCCCCTGATCGCTATAGTACTGTTCCCACGCGTTTTGCATGGCTTTAATATCCGATGATCTTCGTGAGTCACGGCTTCGCTTCTGGGCGGATGAATATGATGCTGCAGCTATAGAGACGAGAGCTCCTATAATCGCAATGACGATGAGAAGCTCCATGAGTGAAAATCCTCCGTTGTGATGAATTATACGAATGTTTGCCATAATTGTATGATTTGTTCTCCAAAAAGAACGCTTACCAGAAATCCAAGTATAAGAAATGGACCGAAAGCAACTGCGCTTTTTAAAGACTTTTTCTTCCCTAAAATGAGTATTACACCGTACAGTGCCCCAGTCAAGAACGCGACGTAGAGAGCGACAATAGTTTTTGGCGCTTTGAGAAGTAACCCCATGACAAACGCAAGCTTTACGTCACCAAACCCCATGCCTTTTCCTTTGGTAAAAATCCACAAAAGAAGGAAGAACGATCCTGCAACGAGACCAGTTCCGAAATATGGAATACCGTATTCCAGAATTTGCTCACCTAAACCAAGATTGGGATGAGCGGATCGAGTCAAAAGTTGGGACGAAAGAAAAAGAAAAAAACCGGATAAGAGTGAAAGAATGATCATACTATCCGGAATAATGAAATATTTTAGATCAGCTATGAAAATAACGACAAATGAAAAGGTGAGAATGAGATATGAGACAAGAGAGATATAAGATGTTAGAGGGAAAAGAGAATAGACACCAACAAATGACAGGCCCATGCATAATTCCACCAGAGGGTACTGAAGAGACAATTTCTTTCTACAGGTCCTGCATTGACCTCGAAGAAAAAGAAACGAAAAAACAGGAATAAGTTCGTACCATGACAGATGTCTTTTGCAAAAATCACACCGTGAACGATCATACAAAACAGAGACATCATCGCCGCGATCTATAAGCACATTGGCAAAAGACCCAAATGCGAGACCAGAAAGAAAAACAATCAATTCCATATATTCAGTATGGATGATTTACTTTGCCTTTACAATCGTAAGTTGCGACGACAACGACGAATAGGGTAGACTTTAAAAATAGCATGAAAAGAAGAATTGATATCATTCTCTGTCTTCTGATAGGAGGAATCATATGCGCATACTTTTTGTCTCTCTTTTATCCTATACAAAAACTCATAGTCACGCCCGATTTCGGAGGAAATGACTCATTATACGCAACTTCATATAATTATATCTTCTGGCAGCATATACAAAAAAATACTCTTCCGTTCTGGATCCAAAACTACATGAACGGATATCCACTCTTTGCACAAGGGCTTATCGGAACGCTGTATCTTCCAAATCTGGTCCTATACCGATTCCTTCCATTTGTCTTGGCGAATAATGCTTCTTTAGTCTTAAGCATCATGTTTCTTGGAACAGGAACGTATCTATTTTTGAGACGACTTTCTCTTCACCCTCTCTCTTCACTCTTTGGAGCCCTGACGTTCGCGTTTTCAGGTACTGTCATAACCCAGCTTACTCATCCTCAGGTCATACTTACCATGGGACTCATGCCATGGGTATTCCTATCAGGAGATATACTTCTCTCCTCCTGGTCTTTCGATTCGTTTCTCTTTTTTATTTTTGTAAGTCTAGAACAGTACTTCGCCGGATTTCCCCAGTCTGTATTCATCACTCATTTTTTTTTCTTATTTTACTCGTTTATATTTCGGCGTACTATTTCATATCGATCTCTTTTTATCCGTCTCGCAGGCGTCTATGTATGCATCTTCGTTCTTTCTCTCCCGCAGCTCTTGCCTTCGATTGAATATTCAAAACAACTCACAGTTTCGAAAGGATTTTTAGGGGACTTTGCGACACAGTTTTCTTATCCTTTAAAACACCTGATTACGCTCGTTTCTCCGTTTGCACTTGGAAATCCGAGTATCGGAACATACCCTAGCTTTACTGCATTTGATGGAAGCATATTCTGGGAAAACACAGCGTACATCGGCATACTGCCGCTTCTCTGCCTCGGACTGCTCATGACTAAAAATGTTCGGCAGAAAAATCTTTGGAGCGCTGAGACACATCGGGTCTTTGGTTTTCTCTCTCTTGTAACCTTCTCATTTCTTCTTATGACCGGAAAGTACTCGCCGCTTTATATTCTCTATTCCTTCCCGCCATTTACTCTGTTTCGTACCCCATCGCGTTTTATCTGGACGTTCGTCTTTTTCCTGACTATTCTCGCATCGCTTGGGATCGACAAGCTTCGATCATTTCTCTTTCGAACAATATTTATCGCAGCACTTGTATGTCTTATCGGAATACAAAGCGTAATTCTAATCCACACATTTTCCTCGTACCACGCAAAAGATGACGCACACATCTGGTTCTCTCGCCCAGAGATACTTCGCACTATTGAGATAACGCGTGCGCGCATACTTTCCGTCGGCAATGAAGCGCTTCATAATTCCATATTTTTAAAAAATGGCTGGCACGATATGGGCACACTCAGAGCTCAACGAAATACGCTTTCACAGGATCAGGGAAGCCTCATCGGTTTAGACAGCATGAATGATTTTGTCGGGAGAAGCATGAAACGTTCATCGGTAATTCATATCCTCCTGCAAAAATCACTTCCAACGAGTGAGAGCGCAACTGTTTCGCCGCTTTTTCAAAATATTCTGACCATGTATGGGACTACTATGCTTGCATCACCCTTTGAGCTATATTCAAAATCTCTCACAAAAATAAATGAAACGACCATCTCTGGCCAGTCATATGTTCTCTACCAAAATACACTCGTATCTTCTTCTCTCTCCACGCCAAAGACAATACTTTTTGCCAAAACGACTGGAAATATAGAAACGATGCTTTCCGACCCGTCTCTAAGTGCCAGGGATACCGCAATACTCGAGGGAAACGAGCGTATTGTACCGATATCTCATCTTGTGGTAATAAGCAACATCCAAGAAAAAGAATCAGAAATTCACGCCACAGTCAGAAGCGACCTGGGATCCCTTTTGGTCTACGATGCGTTGTATTATCCCGGTTGGGAAGCAAAAATTGATCATAAAAATGTACCCATTATTCCGGTCAATGTCATAAAACAGGGGATCATCGTACCCGCGGGGATTCATAAGATCGAATTTCGTTACGTACCGAAATTATTTTATCTCGGACTTCTGATAAGCGGACTGGCTCTCATCATTATAACGATTGCAATACTGTTTCGTTTTTTTGTGTTTCCGCCTCGTATTGCCGGAGGTACTCGGAAGCCTTCGTCTCATCCTTTTCGCAATCACGGTACGCAATAGAGGTGAAAAGCAACAGTTCTTTATCCGGTGCAATACTTTTCTCCCGGGCTACCTTAAAAGAATCAAGCGCTTGCGTGCACTTTTTTTCAAACAAATATGAAAGGCCCATATACGTATATATTTCCTCAAATTCAATATCAGATTGATAGGATAGCGCATGTGTAAGCTCATCTAATGATTCCTGTGTTTTGCCGGCTTTCAGTAAAATCTTCGCATAATTTAACCGGGATGCGGCATACACGCTTTTTACATCGGAAAGCATCAGATGATCATAGCGGGAAAGTATCCCACTCAGAGGTGAATGGTATGAATCAAACAATTTTTTATTTACATCCATGACAGACTCTATCGCGGGTGCGTTTTTACTCTCAAACAGTTCAGATAGTAGCCCGTGCGGTACCCAGACTAACCCTTCAGGAACCGCAAAACGCACCATGCTAAAAACCGGACGAGACTTTATAAGTCTAAAAAAATACTCATTCACGTCTTTACTCTCACTTGAAACAGGCAATGGAAGGTCAGGAAAATTCTTTACAATATCCACAAGATACTCTTTTGATGGAAATCGGGCGAAATGCAAAAGCACCACATCGGGCCGAACATGAAGAACATATCGAACATACTGTGAAATAAAGAGAGATGTATCACGGGAAGCAAATACAACGGCATGTTTTGGTACTGATGAAAGCAGGTCAATACCAAGGTTGTCTGCTGTTTTATCATTACTCATGCCGGAAAATATCCGAACATTCTTTACGACAAGAGAGATAGGATAGACGAAACAAACACAGATGAGAAGAATGGAGAAAATTTTTGGCAAAGCACCGCTCCCTCGCTTATGAAGCGTTGATTGAAACCACACAAAAAGACAATGAACGCCAATGCCGATAAGCACAGTGATAGCCACATATGAAGGAAGAAGAAATCGTTCAAACGTCCCCAGAGTAAACCGATTCATAAGCGGAAAACTTGCGTAAAATAAGAAAAGAGGACCCATCGATACGAGTGTTATAACAAATAACACACATGTCCGTCTTTGTTTTTTCCAAAGGTACACCAAACCAACTATGCCAAGAAGAATTCCAATCCATGAAAGATCCATCCACAAAAATTCGCCATACGCTTTTATCTGTAAAAACCGTTGAACCAACAGCTGACCAAAGTATCCGTTGGATGTAAACGTTCCATAATCAGCCCTGCTAATAAGCTTTATAAATCCTCCAATGTCCACCGCCCGATCCCAATTGATCATCATGCTTCTGTTTGCAGCAATGGGAATGTACAGATAGGGGAGTATGGCGCTATATAAAAAGATACCAAGCCACCGCATAATATGAGTCGGGCTCGTAGTTTTACGATACGCACGAAGCGAAATTCCTACAAACAACAGTGCCGGTGTCATGAACAACATGACATGGTGATTTCCCAAAGAAAGACCAAAAAAGATTGCAAGAAGCGACACTAAGCGTTGACTATACGATTCAAGCAGGAGGGAGAGAAGCATAAGTACGCTCATGAAAAACAGGTCAAACAGAGCAAAGACTTCAGGCGTAATAGAGTATAAGAAGAAAAGGTAATTTCCAAGGAGAGCCATGCTGCCGAAAAGTGCTGCTACGGAATTTTTCGTTAATCGCAGGATAAACACATACACAAGCACAATCGTGATGACATGGGGAATACTTGAAAGAAAGGCCACCCGAAAGCTTGCGGTAGCAAAGGGAAGATGACAGAGAAGATTTCCTAAAAAAGTGTAAAGCGGGTAACCCGGAGGGTGCGCTACCCCTCCGGTACAGGCAGCGGTAACGAGGTCACCGCTGTCACCGCCATAAATCCCTCGCACCTGAAAGAAAAGGATAAAAAGTAACGATGATACGCCGAGTAAAAACGCAGATATCATAAAAAATCCTGCCAGAGTATGGCAGGATATTTTATAAAACCAATAAATACTTTACTGAATACAGAAGTAACAGTCAGCGGTTCCGCTCGGAAAAGATTTGCATCCTGATGTCAGAACCGTTGCGTCTGATGCATAGACTGTATTTGGATCTACCTGAAATGACTTTGATTCTGGCCTGTAGCATACTGCGACATGCTCGTTTCCTGTAGAACTTACGTAAATCTTCGCAAGATTTCCGGTTCCGGCAAGCTCCATAAATCTATTTTTAAGTTCTCCTGCGTTGATAAGGGACGTAATGTCTGCCCCTCTACCCGAAATCGCAGCTGCAGTGAGAAGCACTCCGGTGCCCCATGGAAATTCTGCTTTGGTAGAGTAGTAACGCAAATTTGCGTTATAAAACTCTGATACTGTGTTTCTTGTGGATGTATCCCGACCTTTTTTGAGTTGTTCGAATGGATCTATGGTTGCTAAGAGTCCTACTGCGAGCGCACCGAGAAGTGCGATAACAATAAGAAGTTCAATAAGCGTAAAACCTTTGTGCATACGGGCAGTTTTCATACAATCACCTCTATATATAGGTGTACCACACGGGAATTTTGAGTGTCAAGCAGAAGAATAGGATATTTATTTAAACTGACTCGTGAGATTGTAGATCGGAGTAATGACCGAAATCACGATAAACCCAACTCCGACGCCCAATACCACCATGATGAGCGGCTCTATTGCGGTAGTGAGACCCTTTACCAGGTGCTCTGATTCTGATTGGAAAAAATTTGAAAGCTTGAGAAGCGTATCGTCAAGCTTGCCGGTCTGCTCTCCGACTCTAATCATCTGAGACACTATGGGAGGGAAAACTGGATATTGAGAAAAGGTATCTCCAAGCGGCAAACCCTTTTCAACTTTTTTGGAAATTTCAAATACGGCGTTTCGAAATAACACATTCCCTAAAGACCCCCGTAGGATCGTCAGTCCTTCCAGGATATGAATACCCGATGATATAAGCATGGACAATGTACGGGTGAACTCAACGAGGATAATTT
Source organism: Candidatus Gottesmanbacteria bacterium (assembly GCA_016218215.1). GTDB lineage: Bacteria > Patescibacteriota > Microgenomatia > UBA10105 > UBA927 > JACREM01. The sequence continues at coordinate 8,716 of JACREM010000070.1, forward strand.
TCTTCTGCAGTTCTCCAAATACTGGAATTTTAAAGATAAGAGTATCGACAAACAATTCTCCAACAGGCGTCGTTTTCCATTTCAAAAATGCTGTTGAACCGCCTACAGCAGCTGCAATCATAAGCCACCAGTACCTGACAAAAAATCCCGAAGCGCTAATGAGAAACTTGGTTGATCCCGGCAGGTCAATACCGAAATCTTTATAGAGATCAGTCAGTTTTGGGACTACGACCGTCATCATAATCATGACAACTATCGACATGCCGATGACGATAATGATGGGGTAGATCATGGCACCGGACACTTTCGAACGAAATTCCCGCTGCTCTTCCAAAGTATCAGCCAAACGATTAAGCACAATATCAAGCGACCCGGATGATTCTCCTGCTTTTACAAGCGATGCGTAGATCGGGGTAAAATACTTCGGGTATTTTTCAAGCGCCGAGGAAAGAGATCCGCCTCCGGAGATATGATGTTCCATGTCCAGAAGCACTTTGACAAACACAGGATTTGTCGCCTGATTTCTAAGAATTGAAAGCGAATCAGGAAGCGAAAGACCGGCGGTAATCATGGTCGATAGTTGACGGGTAAAATTAACGATATCGCTAAACCCGACGCCCTTCATATTTGAAATCGTTCCCACAAGATCAAACGAGGTCTTGGATTCTTCTACGTGTACGACAAAAAGCTGTTTATCGCGTAATAAGTTTACTGCGGATTCTGCAGTAGGCGCGTCGACGAGCCCAGTGACTACAGCTTTTTCTTTATCGTAGGCTTTGTAACGAAAAACCGGCATGATATTTATGCACCAAGTAACAATCTATTAAGTTCTTCTGGGTGCAGTGCATAGGAAAGAGCAACGTCAGAGGCAATTTTCCCGCTCTTCACCGCTGCCGCAAGAGCCATCTCAAGAGATATCATTCCTTGCTCGACTGATGTTTGAATCACGGTATTTAATAAATGCATCTTTCCATCCCGTATGGTTGCGCGAACTGCAGACGTTGCGGTCAAAATCTCTGACACAGCAGTGCGTCCACCGCTTAAGTTTGGTACAAGCCTTTGCGAAATAATTCCTTCCAAAACCGCCGAAAGTTGATAGCGTATCTGCACCTGCTGATTTTCAGGGAACACGTCAACGATGCGATCCATACTCTGGCTTGCAGAATTTGTATGGAGTGTTGCAAATACCAGATGTCCGGTCTCGGCTATAGTAAGCGCAGAGGACATAGTCTCGAGGTCGCGCATCTCGCCGATAAGAACCACGTCGGGATCTTCTCGAAGCACACTTCGAAGCGCTATCTTCCACGAGTGAGTGTCGGCGTTCATCTCCCGCTGAGAGATAAGGGACATGCCCTGGGGGTAGACGTATTCAATCGGATCTTCAACGGTCACAATATGACACGACCTCGTCGTATTTATGGTTTGAAGCATCGACGCAATCGTCGTTGACTTCCCATGCCCGGTAGGCCCTGTCACCAAAATGAGCCCTTGACGTAAATTCACAAATTCTTTGCAGATACTTGCAACGCCTAATTCTTCTAAAGACTTTATCTTTGACGGAATGAGTCGAAAGACTGCAGCAATCGTACTTTTTTGCACATACGCGTTTACCCGAAACCTGCCAAGCGGGGAGGAGAGTGAAAAATCGAGTTCCTTATTTGCAAGAAAAATTTCTTTCTGTTCCGGGTTCAGCGTTCCAGTGACGAGCGCATCGGTATCTGAAACAGTCAATATCGGAAAATTGGGTAAAGCGCCGAGTTTACCGGAAACGCGGACTATCGGAGGATACCCCACCATGAGATGGAGATCAGATGCCTGAAGCCGTGCTGTTTCGCTAAAAAGTTGTTGTATATCCATAATATAAAAATCAAAAATGAAAGATCAAAAATCAAAAATTTTCATCGAACAATTTAGTCCTGGGCAACGCGCAAGACTTCTTCTATTGAAGTCACGCCCTCGACTGCTTTCATATATCCATCCTGCTTCATGGTAATCATGCCCTCGCTCACCGCCTGTTTTTCTATCTCTGACATAGGCGCCCGGGTAAGAATAAGTTTACTAATTGCATCGGTCACTGAAAAGACTTCAAATATACCTATTCTTCCTTGATATTTGCTTCCGCCGCACGTCTGACACGTTTCACCGTTCACGGTGCCGCTGCCTCTATAGAGAGTAACTTTAGCATCCTGCGGCAGAAGAGAGCCAAGAACAGCGCGAACCTGATCTGCTATTGGTTGTTCGGGTGTATATGATTCTCTGCAGGTAGGACACACTTTTCTTGCTATACGCTGACCAACAACAGCCGAGAGTGCAGATGCGATAAGAAAAGGTTCAGCACCAAGATCCAAAAGACGCGGAATTGCACCGGAGGCGTTATTTGTATGGAGAGTAGAGAACACCAGATGACCTGTCAGGGCAGCCTGCACGGCAAGCTCCGTCGTTTCGCTGTCACGAATTTCTCCGACCAGAATAATGTTTGGGTCCTGTCGTAAAAACGACCGAAGTCCAGTGGCAAATGTGAGTCCTGCCTGAGGATTGATCTGTACCTGATTTATCCCCGGCATTTCGTACTCGACCGGATCCTCAAGTGTCATAATATTTACCTTTGCATTATTTAGCCGCGACAGCACGGAGTACAGTGTCGTCGTTTTCCCGGATCCGGTAGGACCAGTGACAAGGTTTATGCCGTGAGGTCTGAGAATACTCGTTTCTAAATTTTTGAGCGCGAGTCCCCGAAGACCCAGCTCCTGCATAGACGGCACGCCGCCGGATTTTTTTAATAAACGCATGACGATCTTCTCGCCGTGTACTGTCGGAAGTGTCGAAACACGAAGATCAATCTCCTGCTCACCCATACGAAAATTAAATCTGCCGTCCTGCGGGATACGTTTTTCATCAATCTTTAAGTCTGAAAGTATTTTGATACGTGAAACCACTGCATCATGGAGAGTCCTTGGAAGTGCAAGTCTTTCCTGCAGGATACCATCTATACGATACCGTACCCGCGTATCTCCGATCATAGGTTCAATGTGTACGTCAGACGCCCTGGTACGCATGGCCTGTTCCAGTATTGTGGAGACGATTTGCGCGATAGGCGCTTCCCGTATCACCTCTCCCAGATGGCCCGCTTCATACGTTTTGACACTTGATGATTTATTTTCTTCCAAAGCCGCTGAAACATCCTCTCCAAGACTCTGATTATATTTTTCTTCAATAGAGGTGATGATATCCTCTTTCATGCCCATGAAAGGCTTTATTTTTTTCCCGGTCTTTTTTTCCAAAAATTCAATGATCTGAAGATCGAGCGGATCCTGCATGGCAACAGAAAGCTCGTTTATTTTTGCTTCATACAAAAATCCGATAAGCGTATACCTTCGGGCTACCGGTTCAGGAATGTAATTGACGACTTCTGGAGAAATTGCACGACCGGACAATGTTACAAAAGGAATACCAAGATAGGCGGCTCGAGCCTGAAGGATATCCTGCTCTGGTACTGTCCTCTTTTTTCGTAATATTTCTTCAACTGAAGTACCCTGTGTCAGCGACTCTGTGCGAATCTGTTCAGCAACATCCTTGGTGAGGCGCGATGAACTGACGAGAGTATCAAGA
>JACREM010000071.1 GCA_016218215.1 Candidatus Gottesmanbacteria bacterium
ATACTTTTCAAAGGTAAAAATCTTTTTGTACATCCGGCTCATCAGCGGATCATCTTCGACAATTAACAATACTTTTGCCATACAGTTAGACTATAACTTCAAGCACAAAGAGAGTCAATACTTCTCCGTCGGCAAAGTAAAACTAAAGACCGACCCTTTCCCTGGTTCTGATTTGTCTAAGCCAATCGTCCCCTTCATGCTTTCTATGATAAGACGCGAAATATACAGTCCCAAACCCGTGCCTTTCGTCGTATCCCGGGTAAAAATATTGTCACTCGCCTGCTGAAACTTTCTAAAAAGGAGCGCCTGGTTTTCAGGGGCTACGCCCCGACCGGTATCTGTCACGATGACCCGAACCGCACTCTCTCCGTCTCTCACAAAAGAAACTGTCACTCCACCCTCGGCGGTAAATTTCAAACTGTTTCCGATGAGATTTATGAGCACTTCTTTCACCCGATCGCGGTCTGCGTACGCTTTTGGAAGATTTCCGATCGGCTTTGTGACGGAAAGCATAAGTTTATGCTCAGATCCGGTGGTCGCAAGCTCCTTTATCACATCTTCAGCCATCCCGACTACATCGAAAAAATCGTTTTTAAATTCCAGTTTCTTAAGCTCCAACCGCGACATGTTGAGAAAATCATTGACGATATCGATAAGTCTCACACTTGACTCGTGGATGTCTTTGACCATGTCATTGAGTTCCTGATCTTTGAGTGCATCTTTAAAATAATCTTGAATCATCGCCGTATTGCCCCGAATAGCGGTAAGCGGTGTACGCAGTTCGTGCGAGGCTATCGAAAAAAATTCATCACGGGATCTCTCCACCAGACGTGCCTCGGTAATATCTTCAAACAGAAGCACGATTCCCAGGAGATCCTTGTCCAAGGTATCCATGAGTATCGGCGCTAAAAAAAGGCGCAAATATTTCTTTTTAAAAATAATGTTTGTCACACTTCGAGATTCTTTCTTGGTTCTGCACTCCTCAAGAGCCGCATGTAGGTCTAGCGAATCTCCAAATGAAACATCGATATCATGAAGGTTCACCGTATTCTTTGAAATTCCCAATATGCTCGTAATCGCAGTATTCATTGTCAATATATTGAGATCTTCATCGGTCATGATATACCCAAGTGTCAGACTGTTGATGGATGCATTCATCCTCGCCTTCTCCTGCTGTAGAGACAGCCACCCCTCGCTAATCTGTTCCTGAGCTTTCATGAGTGAATCATTTTTCGCTTTGAGTTCTTGCGTCCGCTCCTCAACCTTTTTTTCTACCGTTGCTTTCTCATCCTCAAGTGCTTTTCTGCTCGCGACCAGATCGCTGATATCCCGAAAAGCTACAACTGCTCCGGCGTCTTTCCCGCCGGCAACCGGAGCCGCCGAAAAGGCCACAGGGACGCGGACTTTTTTCCTTTTTGGAAGAAAATACAGTTCATCTTTCAGGTCATACGTCAAACGAATTTGCTTGGATATGACCTGATACACCGGCCGATCAAGAGACTCCAGCAACTCGCCGCCTTTATACACATCCCAGATATCATCTATTTTTTTCCCAATCGCGTCAGCATTTTTTACACCCATAAATTCTTCAGCTACCGGATTAAACAGGATAATTCTGCCCGTTCCGTCTGCCACAAACAAACCCTCGCCGATAGAATGCAATATCGCTTCATCTCGGTCTTTTTCTGTTTTCAACCTCTCTTCTAGCTCCTGCTCGTCTGAGAGGATATTTGCCATGGCTTTTTTCGTCTCTTCAAGAAGGGTATTTTGCTTTTCTACCTCACTCATCTTCTGTGCCAGCTCCCTCATGAGCTTTTCACTTTCCTCTCTCTTCTTCTTTTCCTCTCCAGTCGCCTGTTCTATCTGCTTTTTTACCATACCTGAAGAAGTAAAATTTGTCCGTTCGGTCACGAGGAAATCCTGAGGAGTAACATCAAGGAAATACTGAACCAACTCATATTCATATCTTTTTTGAAAAACCATCAAAAGATCGCGGAGCTCATGATCGAGAGATGATTTACCCATGGAATTTTCCAGATCAAAAATCAAAATTGCGTATACCTTGAGCAACTCAGATGCTGTATCTTCATTTTTCAAAGCTTGAGTAGGAACATCTATAAATACCAATGCATCTCCTTCGATCTGGACGGGAAAATGATCGTTCCCTCGTGAAATCTGTGAAATCATGCCCTGGAGCTTTGTAGAGCCTATATCTCTCACGATGATCGCTCCTAATTTCATCAATATAATTTTCACGAGCGCCAGTTTCCTTTTTTCTTCTGGGAGAAAATAGAGTGATAACTCCAAGGGAAGAGTCGATACGGAAAATGAATCAGCAATAGTTTTACGAAGAGATTCTGCTGAAAATTCCTGCTTTATGACGAGTGGTTTATTTGAAACGATAAAAGTTTCATAAAGCCTGTAAAGCACTATACTTTCGTCCAGACGTTCTTCTGCATCTTTTTTTAAGATAAGCGCTTTGACCCTCTGGTCCAGATGCGAAACAAGATCCTCACGATTGATATACGATTGGACCAGTCCAAATAAATCCTGTACCGCACGATCCTCCGGGCTTCCAAATGAAGTGGATTTTGACTGAAACAATGAACCAATCGCGTCTACTATCGACATAGGCAGCAGAGAATAAACCGCTTGAATTCTCCTGTAAAAAGTATACTATAGAAGCAAGAGAAAATATAAACCAAAATGATACCACTTGTCATTCTCTACGGATTTTATCTGATTTGGGGAATCATCCTTCAATTTCTCCCGCTTAAATCAACTACACTCAATCTCGCGTACAATAGCTATGCGGTACTCTATTTTTATGGTGCACTCTGTTGTATTCGAAACAGCAATACCGTGAGTATAAAAAGTTCAATCGGAAAATCTCTTCTGTTTTTCGGGCTTGGCGTGGGTTCGTATGGTATCGGCCTTCTGTTCTGGCTGTACTACAACTTTATTGCGCGGATCGAAATACCATTTCCGTCATTTGCTGATATCTTTTTTGTTCTCTTCATCCCACTCATAGCAGTAGGAGTCTTCTATATCCTTTCACTTTTTACAAAACTTATCACCAGGACATTTGTCCTGCAATCTCTTGCCATCATCGCTTTGTCCGCAATTGCAGTCTTGGGACTACTCAATAAGCCTACCATCACTGGAGATGCATCATTTCTTGCAGTTTTTTTCAATATCGCTTACCCAATAGGAGATACTATACTTGTGTCTTCAGCCCTCATTGCACTCCGGGTCGGGGGAGGAAAAATGCATGAAATACTTAAACTGTTAATCATTGGCCTTCTGTTTCAAGCAGTAGCTGACTTTTTCTTTACATATAGATCGAGCCATACAATCTATTGGAACGGAGATATATCAGACATCATGTATGCCACTAGCGGATTCATATTAAGTGCAACCCTACTCAGAATGCGAAAACATTTTTTTGAATCTTCCGAACATATTTCAACGAACCTAAGACAAACTGCTGCGACGGAAACTAACTCCCCACAAAACATCTAATCTCAAATATACCCATCTTACTCAGGTTTGCATCCCGCAAAAAAGGAGGAAAAAAGCTGATTAGATGAGCCGAAGGTACTCGACTACGAAGGTTATAGACTCGAATATTCAGGATATTCATCCAGACCATACTCCTATAGCAAATCGGCAAAAAAATATACAAAAGTGAGTCTTTTCCCGTCCTATAGGTAGCTAAAAAGCACACTTTTGCAAGAGAGGTTGAACTTTTTTATACGCCTCATCCCCTTTCCACCACGAAGGCAACAGAGAAAACGGAATCTGAGGGTCGATTGATAGGATATCAAGATACGCTACGAGATCTGCGGGATCCAGAGCTTTTTTCTTTCGTATACTCCCAAGCCAGCGTTCATACTCCTCGTTGATTTTATCGAGTCTATAAATTCGAACAACGAGAGACTGTATATCCTCGTCGCCGATTGATCCGTCGCGTCCTATATCCGATACGATAATCATGCCGGAAAGTCCGTGCTCGCCGACAAACTCCCGTACGGTATCAACCGGATTGTACGGCGTCATCCACACGCTGTCCTGAAGCCTCCCGCATCCGAGATTTTTTAGAAACGTAAATAATAATCGCCGATCCTTCTTATGTTTTTCACTGATATCGTAGGTCACAAGGTGCAATTTTTGATCCCAAACACGCTTTTCGTCATAGCGTGGGATGAGTGCTAACAATCGCTTTTTCCCTGCTGCTGTTATCTCAGGAAGCGCATGATGGTGCGTCATTTTTTTGACATATCCCATACGCCTCGCTCTCCTAAGCGCGACTTTAAGTGACTGATAATTGACTGATTGTAGAAATTGGTCTGCTTCGACCCTTGCTCTCCAAGACGCTCCGCTTCTCTGCTGAGGCATACCAAGATTTGCAAAATAATACGTCACCCAAAGCGCATAATCTAACGCCACTCCAAATACACGTTCTGCTTGGGTCGAAAATTGATCATCTACAGGATTCACTGTGTTTTTATTCATGCAATATGACTGTAAATCAAAAATAAAAGTGTGTCAATTGCAAGTCTATAGAACATAAAAAAGCACACTTTCAGGCTAGTCAAAAACCAAAGAGTTAGATACGCTGGATTGTGTACTCTCAGTGCCTGAAAGAAATACGTTTCGAAACTTCATTAATATAATTGCCGCAGTTTTTGGATTGCGAGAAGAAGCATCATCAGCTGCATGAGCTCACTCACTTCCTGCCAGATACCCAAGGGAAGAGCAAAAACACTAATCATAATACTAATAACTTCATGAAGCCCCAGAAAACCGGCTGTAAATACCAAAAGCGCCCACGCAGACCGCACTTTCCCTCCCGCCTGGCTGAGACCCGCGATACTTATGATGAGAATATAA